>CAZYWP010000021.1:0-21539 GCA_964651495.1 uncultured Eubacteriales bacterium
CCCTTATCTGGAATTAGGCGAATTTAGGCATTCTTTGGTGACAGATTGGTAACAAGGGAGAGGTCTGTTTTCAGTTGACTTGCCCCGCCACTCCTTGATAACCTTTAGCCACACCTGATAAAAGAGACCATAAGTGGCAGTCAAGTGCCCGAAATGTCAGTCTGAGAATCCCGAGACCAAGCAGTTCTGCGCTGATTGCGGGACGCAGCTCCCTGCGCCTGATGACCATCCTCTAGCCTTTACGGAAACCCTTCAAACGCCGGCCTGCGAACTGACCACGGGTTCTACTTTCGCTGGCCGCTACCAGGTCATCGAGGAGCTCGGCCACGGCGGCATGGGCCGTGTTTATAAGGTCTTCGACACCGACATCAAGGAGAAAGTCGCCCTCAAGCTCCTGCGGCCCGAGATTGCCCTGGACAAAGAGACTGTCGAGCGCTTCTCCAATGAACTCAAGCTCGCCCGGAAGATCAGCCACAGGAACGTCTGCCGGATGTTCGACCTGGGCAAAGCCGAGGGGACAACCTTCATCACCATGGAATTCGTGCCGGGCGAGGACCTGAAGCGGCTACTTCGGAGAGTGGGGCAACTGCCAATCGGGAAGGCTGTCTCCATCGCTAAACAGACCTGCGAAGGGCTGATTGAAGCCCACCGCTTTGGCGTCATCCATAGGGACCTCAAGCCCCAGAACATCATGGTGGACGAGGAGGGGAATGCCCGGATCATGGACTTCGGGATTGCCCGGTCGCTCTCGGGCAAGGGGATCACGGCCGCCGGAATGATGATCGGAACGCCCGAGTATATGTCGCCGGAGCAGGCCGAAGCCAAAGAGATTGACCGGCGTTCCGACATCTATTCTTTCGGTGTTATCCTTTACGAGATGGTGACAGGCCGCGTACCGTTTGAAGGCGAGACTCCTCTAGCTATCGCTATGAAACATAAAGGGGAGGTTCCCAAGAGCCCCAAGACTCTGAATCCCCAGATTTCAGATGCCCTCAACCAGGTCATCCTCAAATGCCTGGAGAAAGACAGGGAGAGGCGGTACGGGAGCGCCGAGGAATTTCAGGGAGACCTTGAAAAAGTCGAACACGGTCTTCCGCTGGCCGAGCGCACCGTCCCCAAAAGGAAGACCTTAACTTCTAAAGAAATTACGGTCACATTTTCAGCCAAGAAATTGATGATTCCGGCCCTCGCCTTCCTTGCTCTCATCGCTGTTGGCATCATCCTCTGGCGCTTCATCCCCTTCAAAAGGCTGGCCCCGTTGCCTTCCACCTCCGGCCAGCCCGCTCTCGCCGTCCTTTACTTCGAGAACAAGTCCGGGGATAGCAAACTGGACTTTTGGCGCAACGCCCTTCCTGAGCTTCTCATCACCGACCTCTCCCAGTCGAAATATATTCGCGTCGTTTCCGGCGACGAGATGCTCACGGTCCTCAGGAGACTCGGTCTGGCCGAGGCCCAGGAGTATTCCTCCGAGGACATCGGGAAGATCGCCGCCCAAACCCGGGCCACGCACGTGCTTCGAGGCAGCTTCATCAAAGCAGGGGAGAGAATCATCATCACGGCGGGTCTCCAGCAACCGGGCACAGGAGAAACCGCGAGGACCCTTCGGCTCGAGGCCCGCGGCGAGAACGACATCATCCCCAAGGTGGACGAGCTGACCGGTCAGGTCAAGGAGGGGCTCAACCTGACAGCGACTCAGATTGCCGGCGACATCGAAAAAGACGTGGGGAAAATCACCACCTCTTCTCCCGAAGCTCTCAAGTATTATATCGAAGGCCGAAGACTCCATGTCAAAATAGAATATAAACAAGCCATCGCCTACATGGAGAAAGCGGTGGAAATAGACCCCGAATTCGCCATGGCCTACAGATCGATGGCGGCGGCGCACCGCAATATGGGAAATCAAGCCGAGGCCCGGAAATATTACCTGAAAGCTCTCGAGCTGAGCAGTCGTCTTCCTGAAAACGAGCGGCTGCTCATAGAAGCTGATCAATTTAGGGAGGACGAGAATTACGCGAGAGCCATCGAGGTCTATGAAAAGTTATTGAAAGCCTATCCCGGAAACCTCATGGGGCATAGCAGTATAGCCTTCGCCTATGCTTCAGCCGGAGATTATGACAAGGCGATCGAACACATGGAGTTCGAGGTCCAGAACCGGAAAACAGTCATAGCAGTTACAAATCTCTCTGAATCCTATATGGCTAAAGGACTTTATCAGAAGGCGGAGGATATTTGCCGGTCGTTTCTCCAAGATGTCGAAGATCATCGTTTTGTTCGCTTTCATTTATTTATCAGCTATGTGTGCCGGAGGCAGTGGGACCTCGCTCTCGCCGAGACGGAAAAGATTCAGTTTCTTGACCCATCAGTGAAAGGGCCCAGAGGCCAAGTCCTTCTTTTGAGAGACGATTTTGCCGGGGCGGAGAAAATCTTAGGTATCAATGCACTTCTCCTGATTCGCGGACAGTTCAATAAGAACGTCAGCCTAAGGGTGCAGAATCTGGAGAAATCGAAAGAAGACAAAGGGAACGCAAAATGGATATATTGGCGATTGGCAGGCGCCCTGGAAAAAGCGGGACGATATGAAGAAGCCCTAAAGGCCCTTGACCAGTATCTGATGCTCTCGGCAGAGGACCGAAAAGCGGCGGCCGAATCCGGTCTGCCCTATTTGCCGAGCGAGCAAAAGTCCGATCTTTTCATCAAAGGAAGAATTCAGGCGGAGATGAAATCCCTTGATGAAGCGCAAAAGACCGCCGGGGAGCTAAAATCCTTGATCGAGAAGGGCATCAATAAAACGGAGCTGCGGTATTACGAGTATATCCTCGGGCTGATTGAACTCGGGAAGAAGAGCCCGCGGAAAGCGGCGGAACTTTTTGACAGAGCCTGCCGACGACTCGATTTCGAAGGGACTGGCGATGAGTCTAACCACGCTATGTACTTTGACGGCCTAGCGCGGGCCCTCTACGAGTCGGGAGACCTGGACAAGGCCCGCCAAGAATACGAAAAGATCCCACTTCTAACAATCGGAAGGATTGGGCATGGAGATCTTTACGCCAAGGCGTACTGCATGCTGGGGAAAATGGCCGAGCAGCAGGGCGATAAGGCGCGTGCTCGCGAGCGATACCAGAAATTCCTCGACCTCTGGAAGGACGCCGACCCCGGCCTGCCTGAAGTCGAGGATGCCAGGAAGAGGCTGGCTGGGCTGAAGGTGAATTGAGGCGGCGATTTCTTGACTAATCCGGGGAATTTCTATATAAATAATTCGACCTGGTTTTCGCAGAGGTTTCATTCATAATGCCGGGCATATTTCCGACTAAATAAAGGGTGCAACCATGGCCAAAATCCTTTTGCTTGATTTTGAAGAAAATGAATACCGCTATCTGACCGATCAAAAATACGACGTCGATCTCAAGCAGACCAACTGGAAGTCGGGCCGGGTGGAAAGCGTTGTCCCACCCCCGGATTGTCGGATTGTTTTCTATGAAGCCAACCTGACAAACTATGGAACCGGCCTCCATGCCGGCGAGGCTGAGACCATCTCCAGGGTCGTCGCCGACGGCGGGGCGGTGATCTGTTTTATCGGAAACTGCCAGGAATACCATCTGACCAATATCATCGGCGAAATCCCTCAGCTCAAATTCGAGGAGAACAAACTCCCGGATAAGCTCTACGAAATCCAGGACAGTCCGTTCAGCCCAATATTTAGCCAGTTCAGGGCTTTTATCTCTTTCGCCAACGAGCTTTTCCCTCTGCACAACAACCTGGGCAAGTCCGTTAACCTCAAAGAATGGGACCCGTCCTACGAGGGGGAGCTTCAGGTTCTGGCCGAGAGCTTTAAGAATTTCCCCATCTCGGCCTGGTTGCGCCGAGGTAAGGGCTTCTATGTGCTTCTGCCGTGGTTCGGAGAAAAGAACCCGGAAGTGGCGGAATTGCTGCTCAGCCGGATTTTACCCCAGGTTGCGCCCCAACTCTTCGCCGACGAGGGGTTCAACTGGCTCGACTCGTATGACTATATCTTCCCCAGCCTCCTGGATGTCTTCAAACAGATGGAAGAGGAGAATGATCGGCACCGCCAGGACATGCGCCGCCTCGAAGATCAGATCGAAGAGATCAAGCTCAACGAGCAGGAGCCGTTCAACAAGCTCCTGGTCAGTCAGCGGAGTGAGCTGAAGGAAGCCGTGATCCGGGCTCTCAAGTATCTGAATTTCCTGAATGTCGTCGATGTCGATGAATACTGGAAGCGCGTCATCCGGGCCAAGGAAGAAGACATCTGGCTGCTCGACGAAAACGATAAATCGGTCGAGCAGCTCATCCGGGGCAGCCAGCTTATTGTCGTGGCCACTAATAGCGGAAAGGGAACGGCCGTGGACGAAGACTGTCTGCTCCTCCAGCGGTACAAAGGAAGGCGGATGCAGGAATTCGACAACACGAAAATCAAGGCCCTGCTCATCGGGAACTATTATTCCGAGACCGAAGCCAAATTGAGAGAGGTGCCGTTCACAGAAAACCAGATCAGCGAGGCAGTCAAAGACGGCAACGGGCTGCTGACGACTTACGAGCTGTTCAAGGCGATAAAGGCCGAGAAAGAGAAAAAGATCGCCAAAGAGGCAATCCGCGAGCAGCTCAAATCCAAGGTTGGGCTGATCACCTTCAACTACTGATCGTTTCCCGCGGACGCCCCCAATCCCTGCTTTCTTGACCTTGATGGGACGATCTTCGAAACTCCGGAAGAAAAGAATTAGGGGTAAAGAGCGTGAAGCGGCAGAACTCTGATGTGGAGGACCCGGAATGGCGAGGATGAAAATAACGCCGCGGCAGATGGCAGCGTTTGTCTTGAAGCGCTTGAAGGAAAAATCTAACCCAGTCAGGGCAAAAGAATCTCAGCGGTACTTTAAAGAGGAATTCAAATGTTGGGGATTGACGGCTCCCCAGTTGCGGCAGCTAACTGCAGAGGTCTATGAAATGATTAAGCCCGCCTGGGGTGTCGAGGAAGCGATCGAGTTTTGCGATATTCTTCTGCCGAACCTTTATCATGAGGCCAAGGCGGTGGGAATCCTGATCCTGGAAAGATACCGGCGGGACTTCCCGGAGTCTCTTTTTCTCAAGATCAAGGGCTGGCTGGGCAAAAACTACCTCAGCAGCTGGGCGGCTGTGGACGGGCTTTGCCCAACCTCGGTCGGTGCACTGATCGAAAAATACACGGCCCTCGTGGAAGAAATCAAGATCTGGGCGCGGTCGCCGAACCGGTGGGTGAGGCGGGCATCGATCGTCTCGTTTATAAAACTGGCCAAAAAGCCGGGTTACCTGGACGCAATCTACGAGGTCGCAGAATCTCACTTCAAGGACTGCGACGACCTGATCCAGAAAGCCAACGGCTGGCTCTTGCGGGAAGCGGGGAAAGCGGACATGAGCCGTCTGGAGAGATTCCTGCTGAACAAGGGGCCGGCCATCCCGCGCACCACCCTTCGCTATGCCATCGAAAGATTCGACGAGCAGAAAAGAAAAATGCTGCTGCGCACGACTAAGGGAAAAAAATAGGACCGTTTTTTTCCCATGCTCTAGTTTATCCTTTGAGACCTAAGATTGCCGATAGACTCGTGTCATCACGAGCGAAGCGTGGTGATCTCAGTTATTTATCATGAGATCGCCACGCACCCGATGGGTGCTCGCGATGACAAGGTAAGCTTTCGTCTATCGGCAATTTCGGGTTGAGATATACCCCCCTTGTCTCTCCATTGAGGCTGTGCTATATTCTTGCTTCTGTTTAGCGATGATTTTTCCATCTTTCAACCCGGGAGGTCAAATGAAAACCCTGGCCAAATTCTGGTCTGTCCTTGTTTTTTCGATCTTGTTGATGTCCCTGAATTCCTTTGCCCCCCAGGAGGCACGGGTACTCCGTTTCCCGGCCATCCACGGCGACCAGATCGTCTTTAGCTATGCCGGCGACCTCTATACTGTCTCTGCCTCCGGCGGAGTTGCCCGCAAGCTCACAACGCATGAAGGATATGAATCCTTTGCCCGCTTTTCTCCCGACGGCAAGGCCATCGCCTTCACGGGCGAGTACGACGGCAACCGCGAGGTCTATCTGATCCCAGCCGAAGGCGGCGTTCCGAAACGTCTGACCTACACGGCCTCCCTCGGCCGGGACGACATCTCCGACCGCATGGGTCCCAACAACCTGGTCATGGGCTGGACCAATGACGGACAGAACGTCGTTTTCCGGTCGCGCATGCGGGAGTGGGATGACTTTCTTGGCCAGCTCTATTGGATCTCCGCAACGGGCGGGACCCCGGTCCAGATCCCGCTTCCCCGGGGCGGTTTCTGCTCGTTCTCTCCCGACAACAAAAAACTCGCCTACAACCGCGTCTTCCGGGAGTTCCGCACCTGGAAGCGCTACAGGGGCGGCATGGCCGACGACATCTGGGTCTATGACTTCGCCACCAAGCAGACCGAAAATATCACCGCCAGCCCGGCCCAGGAAATCATCCCGATGTGGAGCGGCGAGAAGATCTATTTTCTATCCGACCGCGACGAGAACAAGAGGATGAACCTTTATGTCTATGACCTCCGGACCAAGGAGACAAAAAGGCTGACCAATTTCACCGATTTCGACATCAAGTTCCCCTCTCTCGGTCCCAAGGCGATCGTGTTTGAGAACGGCGGTTATATCCATAAATTCGACCTCGCCACCGAGCAAACGGCCAAAGTGCCTGTGATGATCGCCGACGACATGGTTTCCGGCCGGACGAAACTGGCCAAAGTCAGCGATCGAGTGACGAACTACGAGATCGGGCCCGACGGCAAGCGCGCCCTGTTCGGAGCACGGGGGGAGATCTTTACCGTTCCGGCCAAAGACGGCAACACCCGGAACCTGACCAACACTCCAGGAGTCCACGAGCGGAGCTCCAAGTGGTCGCCCGACGGCAAATGGATCGCCTATATTTCCGACCGCAGCGGAGAGGACGAAATCTACATCATGCCGCAGGACGGAAAGGGCGATGCCCGGCAGATCACGAAGAACGCCGATACATATAAATATGAGCTCTACTGGTCGCCGGATGCCAAGAAAATCCTCTGGAACGACAAGCTCTTGCGCTTGAATTACGTGGACATCGAAAACAAAGAGCCGGTCGTGGTGGCCAAGGCCGAGATCGGCGAGATCACGAATTATGCCTGGTCGCCCGACAGCCGCTGGATCGCCTATGCCAGGCCGGAAATCGAAGGAATGACGAAAATCTATCTCTATGGCCTGGAGGCCAAGAAGACTCATGAAGTAACGGACGGTTGGTATAATTCCAACGGCCCGAGCTTCAGCTCGGACGGCAAATACCTGTTCTTCGTCTCCGACCGGGATTTCAACCCGATCTACAGCCGAACCGAATGGAACCATATTTATGGAGCCATGTCCAGGGTCTATTTTGTCACCCTGGCGGCCGACATCAAATCTCCGTTTGAACCCAAGAGCGATGAGGTCGAGCTGAAAAAGGAAGGGGAAAAGCCTGCCGCCAAGCCGGAAGATAAGCCGAAACAGGAAACGGCCAAGACCGAGGAAGCCAAGCCCGCCGAAGCCAAGAAAGAGGTCAGCGTCAAGGTCGATCCCGACGGCCTCAAATCCCGGATTCTCGTCCTCCCCGTCGAAGTCTCCAATTACGGGCAGGTCGCCTCGGTCAGTGACAAAATCTACTATCTCAAAAGGGGAGACCGCGGCCGGCAGGCGTCCTTAATGCTCTACGACCTGGCCGAGAAAAAAGAGACCGACCTGGGCGCCATCAACGGCTACGAAATCTCGGCCGACCAGAAGAAAATGCTGGTCTCCAAGGAAGGTTCCTACGCGATCATCGACCTCCCCAAGGCCCCTCTCAAGATCGACGAGAAATTGGACCTCTCCCAGATGGAAATGAAGCTCGACCTCAGGGCGGAGTGGGACCAGATATACGAGGAAAGCTGGCGGCAGATGAAATATTTCTTCTATGCGCCGAACATGCACGGAGTGAACTGGGATGCCATGCGGGTCCGCTATAAACCGCTGGCCCAGTCCGTCAACCACCGCGCCGACCTGACCTATGTCATCGGCGAGCTGATCGGTGAGCTCAACACCGGCCACACCTATGTGGGCGGGGGCGACCTGCCGTCGCCGAATAAGGTCAGGGCCGGGATGCTGGGCGCGCTGTTCGAGCGCGACAAGGCGACCGGATATTATCAGATCGTCAAGATCCTCCGCGGCCAGAACTGGGACAGGTCTCTCCGCTCGCCGCTGACCGAAGTCGGGGTCAACGTCAAGGAAGGAGAGTACCTCATCGCCATCAACGGCGCGCCGACCAATCGGATGACCGATATGTACGAGGCCCTTTACAACACAGTGGGCCGGCAGGTCACTCTCAAAGTCAACGCCAAGCCCGAGGAGGCCGGAGGCCGAGAGGTGGTGGTCATCCCGATCGAAAGCGAACAGCAGCTCGTCTACCACACCTGGGTCCAGGAGAATATCGAGAAGGTGGACAAGGCCACTGGCGGCAAGGTTGGCTATCTCCATATCCCGGATATGGGTGTCCCGGGGCTCAATCAATTCGCCAAATACTACTACCCGCAGCTCCGGAAAAAAGCCCTGATCATCGATGTCCGCGGCAACGGCGGCGGCAACGTCTCGCCGATGATCATCGAGAGGCTACGCCGCGAGATCGTCATGATGGAGATGTCCCGCGACACGGTGGCCCGCCCCGACCCGGACAGTTTTCTCCTCGGGCCGAAGGTCTGCCTGATAAATGAATTCTCCGCCTCGGATGGGGATATCTTCCCTTACCGGTTCAAGAAGTACGGCCTGGGGAAGCTCATCGGAAAGAGGACCTGGGGAGGTGTCGTGGGCATCCGTGGCACGCTGCCTCTGCTCGACGGCGGAATCCTGAACAAGCCCGAATTCGCCCCCTTCAGCATAGACGGGAAGGAGTGGATCATCGAGGGAGTCGGCGTCGAGCCGGATATCTATGTCGACAACGACCCGGCCAAAGAATACGCGGGCATCGACGAGCAGCTCAACAAGGCCATCGAGGTCATTCTCGAAGAGCTCAAAACCAAGGAGGCAAAGCTCCCGTCGATCCCGCCCTATCCGAAGAGGGATAAATAGAAGAACGCGCCATGGCCGATAAAGTCAGGGTGAGTTGCGTCCACTGCGGCGCCACAAACAACTATCCGTTGGACGCGGCGGGCAAAAAGATCGTCTGCGGCCGCTGCCGGACGGTCCTGCCGGTGCCGGGGACCGTTCTTGAGCCAGGGCCGGAGACGGCCTTCAACCTGTTCCAGAACGCCGCTCTCCCCATCCTGGTCGATTTTTACTCCCCGACCTGCGCGCCCTGTCACCTGATGCACCCAATCGTGGAGCGCCTCGCCCAGAGGCGGAGGGGAGAGATTATGGTCATCAAGGTGAACACGGAGCACCATCCCGAGCTGGCCGCCCGCTTCGGCATCCAGGCTGTTCCGACCTTTATCGTCCTGGACAGGGGAACGGAGCGGGGGAGGACGGCGGGAGCCATGTCCGAAACGGATTTTTCCCTCTGGGTTGCCAGCCGGGCATGAAATAGATTGATAGCTCTGGGGTAAGGGGAAATGCCGAAGAGGGGACTCGAACCCCTACTCCCGTTAACCAGGAACTAGCCCCTCAAGCTAGCGTGTCTGCCAATTCCACCACTTCGGCATTCTCCGGGGAGATTATTACCCGGTTACTTAGTTCACTTTTTTATCGGGAGTTGAATCTTTTTTCTGAGGCTCGGTTTTCTTGGCCTCAGCCGGCGGCGCCTGCTGTTGCTGACCTGTGGCCTGCTTTTCCTCGGGCTTCTGGGACGGCATGACATCCGGCTCTTTCTTGGTTTCGGTGGCGGCCGGCACTTCCTTGGTCGCCGGTTCTTCCCCGCTGACCACGGATTTTGTCCCTTTGGCCGAAAGGATCCACAGCCCCATCGATGTGATCATGAACAGGACCGCGCTGATGGTGGTGAGCTTGGAGAGAATGGTAGCCGTGCCCCGCGGCCCAAAAGCAGTCTGGCTGCCCCCGCCGCCGAAGGCTCCGGCCAGGTCGGCGGCTTTCCCCGACTGGAGCAAAACCGCAATGATTAAAATCAGACAAATGACGATATGAACGATGGTGATTAAAGCGCTCACTTTTTTTCCTTAAACGCCCTGATGGCCTCTCTCGTGATTTGAATAAAGGACTCTGCCTCCAGCGATGCACCACCTACGAGAAACCCGTCGATGTTCTTTTCGCTCATGAGAGCAAAGGCGTTCGCCGGTTTGACCGAGCCGCCGTAGAGAATTATAGCACAAGCGGCCGGCCCATTTCCATACTCCCGGCCCAATTTCTCCCTGATGACCGCCTGGACCTCTTCGGCCTGGGCGGGGGTGGCCGTTTTTCCCGTGCCGATCGCCCAGATCGGCTCGTAGGCGACGAAAATTCGGCTGAAGCCTTCGGATTCTATTCCCCGCAGGCCGAATTCGATCTGGCCGGTGACTTTGCCGATCGTCTGGCCGCGCTCCCGCTCTTCCAGAGTTTCGCCGATGCAGACGATCGGAGAAAGCCCCTGGTTGAGGGCGGCCTTGATCTTTTTGTTGACGCCGTCATCGGTTTCGCCGAAATATTGTCGTCTTTCCGAATGGCCGATGATGACGTACTGACAGCCGGCGTCCTTGAGCATGACCCCCGAGATCTCTCCCGTGTAGGCGCCCCTTTCCTCCCAGAACAGGTTCTGCGCGGCCAAGCCGACGGGGCTTCCCTCCAGGAGTTCGCGGACGGCGGCCAGCGCCGTGAACGGAGGTGCGATGACCATCCCGGCTTCGGGTAGGTCCAGGCTGGCCTTGACGATCGCCGTGGCCAGTTCCCTGGCCTCGGGGACAGTCATGTACATTTTCCAGTTCCCGGCTACTAAGGGCGGCTTTTGATTCATCGTCGGACCCTCATCTCATTCCAAGCGCATCATCTAGTTCAAAGCGTCTATTCCCGGAAGCGTGCCATAGGCCAAATACTCAAGAGAAGCCCCGCCGCCCGTCGAGATATGGGTGATTTTGGCGCTGACGCCCGCCTTTTCCAGCGCGGCGATGGAGTCGCCCCCGCCGACAATCGAAACCGCCTGAGACGAAGCCACGGCCTCGGCGATCTTCACGGTTCCCCGGGCGAACTTATCGATCTCGAACACGCCCAGGGGCCCGTTCCAGACGATCATTTTCGCAGCGGCGATGATTTGCTCATACTTTACGATCGTCTTGGGACCGATGTCCACCGCCATCCGGTCCGCCGGGAAGGGGAAAGAAGAGGCCAGCTCAGTCACCGCGTCCTTGTCCAGCGCAGCGGCCAGGAGGTGGTCGACAGGTAGAACGAAATCGATTTTGCGGGCTTGAGCCTTCTGCAGAATTTCCCGCGCCGTGCCGAGCTTGTCTTCTTCAACCAGGGACTTCCCGACTTCGTATCCCTGCGCCCTGAAGAAAGTGTAAGCCATGGCGCCGCCGATGAGGATGTGGTCGGCCTTGTCCAGCAGGTTTTCGATGACAGGAATCTTGTCCGAAACCTTCGCTCCTCCCAGGATGGCGACATAGGGTTTCAGGGGCGAGTGCACGGCCTGGCTGAGGTACTCGACTTCTTTTTTCAGGAGGAAGCCGGCGGCCTTCTCCTTGACCCACTGGGCGATGGCGACCACCGAAGCGTGGGCCCGGTGGCACGACCCGAAGGCATCGTTGACATAGACGTCGATGCCCCTGGCCAGCTTCTGGGCGAAGACGGCGTCGTTGGCGGTTTCCTCGGCCTGGAAACGCACATTCTCGAGAAGGAGAATCTGGCCTTCCTTAAGGGACCCTTTCAGCCTATCGACTTCTTCCCCCACGACCCCAGGAGCAAGGATCACTTCACGGCCCATGATCTCGCTGAGCCTTTTGGCCACCGGAGCGAGGCTCATCTTGGGGTCGAATTTTCCCTTCGGCCGGCCCAGGTGGGAGGCGACAACCAGCTTGACCTGCCGATCGAGCAGGTATTTTATCGTCGGCAATGAGGCCCGGATGCGGGTATCGTCCCTAATCTCACCCTTCTCATCGAGGGGGACGTTGAAATCCACCCTGAGGAAGACAGTCTTCCCGTTGAGTTGAACGTCGTCGAGGAACTTCATTTCCGCCCTACCTGGCGATGAACTTGATCAGGTCGCGGAGACGGCAGGAATATCCCCATTCGTTGTCGTACCAGGCCAGCACTTTGAGCAGGTTTTGATCCACCACCTTGGTATATTCGCCGTCGACGATGGCAGAGTGGGGATTGGCCATGAAATCCACCGAAACGAGGGGCTCGAAGGTGATCGTCAGGATGCCTTTGAGCTTGCCCTCTGCGGCTTTCTGGAAGGCCTCGTTGACCTCTTTTTCCGTGGCCTTCGTCTTGAGCAGGGCGACCAGGTCGACGACCGAGACGTTGGGGGTGGGCACGCGGATGGAGATGCCGTCGATCTTTCCCTTGAGCTCCGGCAGGACCAGGCCGACGGCTTTGGCGGCGCCCGTGGTGGTCGGGATCTGGGAGATGGCGGCCGCTCTGGCCCGGCGCAGGTCCTTGTGCGGCTGGTCGAGGATGCGCTGGTCGTTGGTGTACGAATGGATGGTGGTCATGAAGGCTTTCTCGATCCCGAAGGCCTCGTGAACGACTTTGGCCACTGGAGCCAGGCAGTTGGTGGTGCATGACGCGTTGGAGAGAATGTGGTGTTTTCCCGGGTCGTAGGTATGCTCGTTGACTCCCAGGACGATCGTGGCATCGGGGTCAGTGGCCGGAGCCGAGAAAATGACTTTTTTGACGCTTCCCCGGATGTGCCTGAGGGCCTCGTCCTTTTTCTTGAACATTCCGGTGGATTCGACGATCACGGCTGCGCCGAGCCGCTCCCAGGGGATGTTGGCCGGGTCTTTCTCGGCAAAAACCTTGATCTCCCTGCCGTTGACCACGATGGCGTCGCCCGTCGCTTTGACGTCTTCCTTGAACCCGCCCAGGACGGAATCGTATTTCAGGAGATGGGCCAGTGTTTTCGCATCGGTGATGTCGTTGACCGCCACGAACTCGAGCTCCGGGTCCTGGAAAGACGCCCGGAACAGGTTTCTGCCGATGCGGCCGAACCCGTTAATTCCGATTTTTATGCTCATGATAAGCCTCCTCTCAAAGTCAAATTATTTCACGTCAAAATTAGCATAAAAGGCCTGGAAAAGCAACGCGCCCCGACTATCGGACTGCCTATCTGTTTCCGTGACGACATGGATTTGGAATAGGGTCCTGTCACGGCTCTTCCCCGCCGCCCTCGCTCCGCACCCGTCAAGAGAGGGGTCCCCTACGCTCCGGGCGGCCGGGGAGCCCCTTCGCCGTGCCACCCTCTCTCGGCCGTCAACCCAAATCACGGAAACAGATATGCTTTCTCCCTAGCGTCGGCCGAATTGTGATAGAATTCCGTCCAGAGGTCGTAAAGATGAAAATCCTTACATCGCAGCAGATGAAAGAGATCGACCGTCAGACGATCGAGGAGATCGGCATTCCCGGCCCGGTCCTCATGGAGAATGCCGGCCTGCAGATATTCCGGGTTCTCCAGGCCCTCTTCCCGTTCTTTAAAAAGGAAAAAATCGTCATCGTCGCAGGCAAAGGAAATAACGGGGGAGACGGCCTCGTCGTGGCCAGGCACCTCCACAACAACGGAGCTCGGCCCCTGGTGTTCCTTCTGGCCTCCCGTATAGAAGTCGGCGGAGACGCCGCCATCAACCTCCGGATCGGCGAGAAAAGCAAGGTCAAAATCCTGGAAATCCCGAATCCCGAGGCCTGGAAACGCCGCAGGAAAGAGCTGGAGTATGCGTCCGTCATCATCGACGCCATTTTCGGGACCGGGTTGACCAAGCCGGCCTCTGGGCTCCAGGCCTTAGCCATCGCGGACATCAATAAATCCGCAGCCTTTAAACTGGCGGTCGATATCCCGTCCGGGCTGTCCTCGGATACCCCCGAAATCATCGGGCCCGCGGTCAAGGCCGACCTGACGGTGACCCTGGCGGCGCCCAAGATCGCCCACGTCTTCCCCCCGGCCGAGGAGCTCGTCGGCGATCTCTATGTGGCGGATATCAGCGTCCCGCCTGATTTATTCAGCTCCCCTGGCCTGAAGCTCGAACTGATCGAGAAGGCCCGGCTGTTGCCCGTTTTCACCTGGCGAAAACGAGACTCCCACAAGGGCTCTTACGGCCATCTCCTGATCATCGCCGGGTCTCTGGGGAAGACCGGAGCCGCGGTCATGGCCGCCAGGGCCGCTCTGCTGAGCGGCGCCGGACTGGTCACCGTTGCCACCCCGGCCAGCTGCCTCCCCATCGTCGCCCGTTCGGTGATGGAGCTGATGACCGAGCCCCTGGCCGAGACCGCCGAGAAGACCTTATCTGCGGAGGCGCTGGAGAAAGCACTCGCCCTCAGCCGCGGCAAGGACGCCCTGCTCATCGGTCCCGGGATCTCCACTAATCGGTCGACCTGCGAGTTCGTCTGGAATCTTTTGCCCAGAGTCAAGGCCCCCGTGGTCATCGATGCCGACGGTTTGAACATCCTGGCCCTCAAGCCCGGTCTCCTAAACCGACTTCCAAGGCCGGCGATTCTGACCCCTCACCCCGGAGAATTCGGCCGTCTGGTCGGGCTGTCGGTCCCTGAGGTTCTCAAACAGAAGCTCGACCTCGTGCCCGCATTCGCCCGCAAACACGGCGTTTTTCTTGTCCTCAAGGGGTACCGGACTCTCATCGCCGACCCGCGGGGAAATGTCTACGTCAACCCCACCGGGAACCCGGGTATGGCGACGGGAGGGACGGGAGATGTCCTGAGCGGACTGGTCGCCTCCCTGCTGATGCAGCAGAAAGACCCCCTGCAGGCGGCGCTGGCGGCCGTCTACCTGCACGGCCTGAGCGGCGACCTGGCAGCCGAGAAGGTCGGCGAAAGAGCCATGGTCGCAGGCGACCTCATTCGCTTCCTGCCCCGGGCTCTGAAGAGGATGGAGGACGAGGCGGCGGCGAAAGACATCGCCTGAGTCGAACTCGGGCGGAAAGCGGGGAGAATGGGGCGGCCGCGATGAGACCGAAAAAAAGACCGGCCTCCGGCAGAGCTCGGACCGTTGTCACCCGTTCAGAAGCAGAGACGTTCCGGCTGGCCCGGAATCTATCCCGGAATTTCCGAGGCGATGAGGTCGTCCTTCTCATCGGCAAGCTCGGCGCCGGGAAGACGATTTTCGCCAAGGGGATCGCCGCCGGGCTGGGACTCAAAGAACCCGGCCCGGTGTGCAGCCCATCCTTCACCCTGCTCAATGTCTACCAGGCGAAGTTCCCCATCTTCCATTTCGACCTTTACCGTCTGGAAAAGGGCGCCGAGGTTGAAGATCTCGGCCTGGAAGACTGCCTGGACAGGGGAGTGGTCATCGTGGAATGGGCGGAGAAGATCCCCTTTGACCTGGAGGCCATTCAAATTATTATCGAAAAGGGGAAGGGGGACGAAAGAATCGTCAAAATTTCCCCTCCCAAGAAGAGGGAAAAAAGCTCGGGCCGTTCACCGGCCTAACTTGACTTTACCTATCGATTCGATCAGTTCACTAGCCGCCCGGCGCGGGTCTGCGGCCGAGGCGATGGCCGAGATCACCGCCACCCCGTCGGCGCCGGCGTCCATGACATCTGCGGCATTTGAAGCCGTGACCCCTCCGATGGCCAGGATGGGGACCCGGACTCTGGCCCTGATTTCCCGCAAGCCGGCTAAGCCGAGGAGCGGCGGCAGGTCAAGCTTGGAAAGCGTGGGGAATATCGGGCCGGCGCCCAGATAGTCCGCTCCATCCGCTTCCGCGGCGGCGGCCTCCGCGGGAGTGCAGACGGAGATGCCGACGAGCGCCTTGTTTCCCACGATTTTTCTGGCCGCGGCGAGCGGAATATCATCCTGTCCCAGGTGAACGCCGTCGGCCCGGCAAAGGAACGCGATGTCGGCTCTGTCGTTAATAATCAAGGGAATCCCTTTTGGCCGGAGGACTCGGGCCAATTCGCTGGCGATCCGAAGAAATTTCTGGTCGGTCCACGTCTTTCCCCTGAGCTGGATGATCGTTGCCCCGCCTGCGGCGGCCTCAACCGCCAGGCGGAGAATATCCTTTCCCGCCGCCGCCTCGGAGTCGGCGATAAAGCAGAGCCGCCAGTCGATCGTCTTTTTCATTGGCATGTATGCGATCCAATTATATCACGGCCGGCCGCTCAGCTTTTGTTTGACAGGACACTGTTTTTATTTTTAAATTAGGACAGCTTAGCGAGGAGAGGCCGAAGAATGATCGAAAAAGTCAGGGAAAAAATATGCGAAGTCAAGGACTTCCCCAAGCCGGGGATCGGGTTTAAAGACATCACGCCGGTAGTGCAGGACGCCGCCTGCTTCAATTATGTCGTTGACGAAATGGTCGCCTGGGCCAGGAAAAAGCGGTCGGAAATCGTCGTCGGCATCGAGTCGCGCGGGTTTCTCTTCGCCGCGCCGGTCGCCCACCGTCTCGGTCTGGGCATGTCCATCATCCGGAAAAAGGGGAAGCTTCCCCGCAAGGCCGTGGCGGTCCGGGCGCCGAACGAATACGCCGTCGAGTTCTTCGAGATGCACGAGGACGCCGTCCGGCCCGGCCAGCGCGTCCTGATCGTCGACGACCTCATCGCCACCGGCTCGTCATCGATCAGCGCCATCGATCTTGTCCTGAAATTGAAAGGCGAGGTGATCGGGTTCGCCGCTCTGGTGGAGCTCGTCTTCCTCAAGGGGCGGGAGGCGATCAAGCGGGCCCATCCGGAGGTGGATGTTCTCAGCCTGGTCAAGTTCACGGAGTAGGTCGGACCATGAAAGAGTGGCTCACCCGCCGCTTCAAGATTGAAGAGAACAATACGACCATCCGCCGGGAAATGGCCGGCGGCGTCACGACCTTCATGACGATGTCCTACATCATCTTTGTCCAGCCGGCCGTTCTCTCGGCTGCCGGGATGGACCGGGGAGCGGTGATGGTGGCCACTTGCCTGGCCAGCGCCCTGGCCACCTTGCTGACCGGCCTGCTGGCCAACTATCCGGTGGCCCAGGCTCCGGCCATGGGCCACAATGTCTTTTTCGCGGTCATCGTCTGCGGAACGATGGGTTACACCTGGCAGGTTGCCCTGGGGGCAAACTTCCTGTCGGGAATTATCTTCGTCGTCCTGGCATTTCTCGGATTCTGGAGCGGGCTCGTCGCTTCCATCCCTGCCGCCCTCAAGAATGCCATAGCCGTCGGGATCGGGCTCTTGATCGCCTTCGCCGGCCTTCAATACGGCGGGCTGGTCGTGGACACTCCCGGAGTGATGGTGGGGCTGGGGGACCTGACCAGCCGGCCGGTGCTCCTGGTTCTTTTCGGGGTGGCTTTGACTGCGGTCTTGATGGCGCTTCGCGTCCCGGGAGCCATCCTCCTCGGTATCATCGGGACCGCCCTGCTGGGGCTTCCCCTCGGGATCATCAAGTACCACGGGATCATCTCCGTTCCGCCGTCCATCGCGCCGACATTCTTGAAACTGGACATCCTGGGCTCAATCAAGTCCGGGCTCATTGCGGTCATTTTCGTCTTCTTTTTTCTTGATGTCTTCGACGCCGTGGGCACCCTGATCGGGATCAGCGGGCCGGCCGGTTTCCTGAAGAACGGGAGACTTCCCCGGGCCGACAAAGCGATGCTGGCCGATGCCGTGGGGACGGTCGGCGGAACGCTCCTCGGGACGTCGACGGTCAGCAGCTACATCGAGAGCGCGACCGGGATCGCCCAGGGCGCCAGGACGGGGCTGGCCAATCTCCCGACCGCCGGGCTATTTCTCGCGGCTCTTTTTTTCAGTCCGCTGGCGGAGATGGTCGGCGGTGAAGTCAAATACGGAGACCTGACTCTCCGCCCGGTTGTCGCGCCGCCGTTGATCATCGTCGGCTATCTGATGATGAAGTGCGTGAGCTTCATCGACTGGGACGACCTGACCGACGCTATCCCGGCCTTTCTGGCCATCATCATGATGCCGTTGACGCTGAGCATCACCGAGGGGATATCCTTCGGGTTCATCTCTTATTCGCTGCTGAAACTGGTCTCGGGAAAGGGCCGGCAAGTCCACTGGCTGATCTACCTTTTCTCCGCCCTTTTTATCCTCAGGTATTTCCTGAAGTGAGACCGGCTCGGCACAGGTGCCAGAGGTTGATCACGGGAATGGGGCCGGGGAATCGGGGCGGTTCTTGGAGATAACCGGCAATGCTGAACCGGGGAGGGAAGGATGAAAATCGGAAATAAGTATTGTGTCCCCATAATTGGGTTGGCGCTGGCGGCGATGAGCTGCGCTCCCGCCGTCAGGAAAACACAGCTCGCGCCCTACGGCCCCTCCGAGGATAAATGGGTGCGGAAGACGCTGGCCAAAATGACGCTCGAGGAAAAAATCGGCCAGATGATCGGCTGGCGGTACAACGGGCGTTTTGTCAACCACGATAGTGAATACGTCAAAGACCTCGTCGAACTCGTCGCCAAACGGAAAATCGGAGGGCTGATCATCTTCGCCGGGGAAGTCTACGAGACCGCCCATCTTACCAACTATCTCCAGCAGCAGGCCCGGATTCCGCTCCTCATCGCCGCCGACTTCGAGTGGGGAGCGGCCATGAGGATCAACGGGACCACCCTTTTTCCGCCGCTCATGGCCCTGGGCGCGGCAAATTCCGAGGAGCTGGCCTATCAAATGGGACGGATCACGGCCCTGGAGGGGAGGGCCATGGGAATTCATATGACCTATGCACCCGTAGTGGACGTCAACATCAACCCTGACAATCCCGTCATCAGCGCCCGCTCGCTGGGGGAAAATCCGGAGGATGTCGGGCGACTGGCCGGGGCCTTCATCAAGGGCTGTCAGGCGAGCGGCATGATCGCGACAGCCAAGCATTTTCCCGGTCACGGCGACACGGCGCTTGATTCCCACAGCCTCCTGCCGACGATCAGCGCCGACCTGGAGCGTCTCGAGAAAGTGGAAATCTATCCGTTCGCCCGGGCGATCGAGGCCGGGGTCCAGGCCATCATGACGGCCCACCTCCACATCCCGGCCCTGGACCCGACACCCGGACTCCCGGCAACGCTTTCTCCAGTGATCCTGACCGACCTGCTCAGGAAGAAACTGGGGTTCAAAGGACTGGTCGTCACGGACTCGATGGGGATGGGCGGAATCACCAACAGTTACACCCCCCAGGATGCCGCCCTGCTCGCGGTCCGGGCGGGCGTGGACATGGTCCTCCTGCCGCCCGACCCTCCTGGTGTGATCGAAGCTCTGGTCCAGGCCGTGAAGTCCGGTTCGATCTCTTCAGCGCGGATCGACGAATCGGTGAGCCGGATTCTGGCGCTGAAGGCCCGGCTCGACCTTCCCCGGAACAGGTTCGTAGACATCGCAGCACTGCCCCAAAAGATCTCTTCCCGGCCCAGCCTGGAGCAAGCGGCACTCACCTTCGAAAAAGCCGTCACCCTGGTCAAGAACGAGGGAGAGATCCTCCCGCTTTCACTCCAGCCTTTTAATAAAAGGATCGCCGTCCTCTCCCTGAGCAGTGACGCCGACGATTACTACGCCGGCAGCGTTTTTATCCGGGAGCTGCAGAAGAGGCGGCCGGGCGTTTTTACGTTCTATGCGGACGCCTTCACCGGCCAGGAATATATCCGGGAAGCTAAAACCAGGGCTATGGACGCCGAAATCGTTATTCTCGCCCTATTTTCCAGCCTCAGGACGGCCAAAGGAAGCGTCGACCTCCTGCCGAAACACATCGATCTGGTCCGGGAGCTCGCCTGGGCCAAGAAAAAGATGGTCGTCCTCTCCTTCGGCAGCCCGTATTTCCTGAGGCATTTTCCTGAGGTTGCTGCCTATGTCTGCCTGTACAGGAATACTCCCCAGGCCCAGGAGGTGGCGGCCAGGGCAATCTGCGGCGAGATCGACATCACCGGCCGCCTGCCCGTCTCCATCCCGGGCCTCTTTCCGGCCGGCCACGGGCTGTCAATTGACTTTTCCGGGCGTCGTTTATATGATGCCTATGGAGACGCGAGCGGGAGAGGCGGAAGGAGAAGGCAAGTCCGATGATTTTCCCCAAAAAAGCACTGGTCCTTGGTTTAGTCATTATCGTCATCGCGGCAGCAGCCTATTTTCTGTTTTTTGCCAAAGAAAAGGGCAAGGAGACGGCCGCGGAGAGTTCCAACGCTGAGTCGGCCTCCCAGCCTGCTCAGAAAGCCCAGGAATCCGCTTTGCCCGTCAAGGCGATTCCGATCAAGAAGGGCGAACTGGTGATGAGGCTCAAATCCCCCGGCGAAGCCGTGACCGAAAAGAAGATCATCATCAAGACCGAAGTCGCGGGGACCATCAAGAACCTGAACGTCAGAGAAGGGAAACATGTCCGCGAAGGAGACCTTCTCCTCGAAATCGAAGACCGGGAGTACAGGCTCAAGCTCGAGCGGGCAGAGGCCACGCGGCTGAAGTTTCTTTCCGAGCTTCTCCTTGAGAGGCAGTTTTCGGCGCCGGAAAAGGAGCTGGACAGCGGAGCCCTGGAGAGGCTGAAAAAAGCCGAGGAGGCCTTCACCCAGGCCGGTTCCCGTTTCGGCCAGGGCCTGATTTCCCGCGAAGAATTCGAGAAGGCCAAAAACGATTATGAACTGGTACTAATTGAAAGCGGCAAGAAAAAGGACGAAGTCATGGCCTCGGCCAAGCAGTTCACCCAGTCCGAGATCGATGTCAAGATGTCCCAGATGGAGCTCGAGAAAACTAAGATCCGGGCGCCGTTTTCCGGGATCATCACCGACATCAAAATCTCGCCGAAAGAGACCGTCACCGCGGGAAGGGAGATCTTCACCCTAGTAGATATCAGCCGCATCAAGGTCCAGGCCAGGGTCCTGGAGAGTGAGGTCGGCAAGATGAGGGTCGGCCGGGAAGCCGACCTCCGTTTCAGCGCCTACCCGGGAAAAACCTTTAAAGGAAAGGTCGAGGCCATCAGCCCGATCATCAACCCGGCGGACAAAACCTGCACCGTCCATATCCTTGTCGAAAACCCGGAGGAGGAGATCAAGCCCGGCATGCACGCCGAGGTGGAAATTTCCGCCGACGTGTACACGGATCGACTACTCGTCCCCCAGGAGGCGGTCCTCGTCAGGGGAGGCCGGAAGCTCGTTTTTGTCGTTGAAGAAGGCCTGGCCAAGTGGCGGTATATTGAGGTCGGCCTGGAAAACGAGGACTACGCCGAAGTGCTTGACGGCGTCAAGGAAGGGGAGTCGGTCATCATCGAGGGACATCTCACCCTGGCCCACGACGCCAAAGTCCAGGTAGCCAAAGAATAAGTTACAAAGCTGCGGCCCATGTCAGCCCTGCGTCTTCTTCTGTCGATATTCTTCGCCTATTTTGAATAAGCCAGATTTTTCCTCTACGGTAACAATTCAGTCGGATTTAGGATAGACATAAAAGGGAGTTGACGACATGAGAAAAATCGTCGCCATAGCAATGTTCTTCGGTTTGATCCTGCCCGCCGTTCCGGCCGAAGA
>CAZYWP010000021.1:21639-30170 GCA_964651495.1 uncultured Eubacteriales bacterium
TTCTTGGCCGAATTTCACTTTTCCGGGGAACAGGACAAGAAAAAAGACTACTTCCTTTACCAAAGCCCGATCAGCCTGCGGATACTGGATAGGGAGGGGAAGCTCGTCGGCGAAGTAAAAAAGACAAATTACCACACCAGAATCTCCTATTTTCCCGATGGCGCAGATTCCCCGCTTCCTTTTTCTCCTCATTTCAACTGGTGTCTCTTCAAGGATCGAACCGTCCTCTTTTCCGACGGCACAAATCCCAGAATCGAAGCCTATGACCTGAGCGGAAAGCTGGTTAGGACAATCGAAACTCAGCTTCCCGAACCCGAGAGCGTTAAGGATAAGGACCTCGGTCAATGGCGCGAAGAAAGAAAGCAGTCCTCTAGGGAAAGGAATCCCGATTGGTACAACAGGTTTGGGAGCGTGATCGAAAAGTACACCAGCTCGATTTATAAAGTGAAGCCGATGATCGACGGGCTCTCGGTGACACCCGCCGGGAATATCTTGGTCGCCGGGGCCTGGGATCCGGAGAAGAACTCCAGGACCTACTGGCTTTTGGACGAGACGGGAAAAACCCTGGCCCAGATGGAGATCGCCGCCGGGATCGGGCTCTCCAGAAATTTCATCTTTGGCGTCACGACGGATGAAGAATCAAACCTGCAGGTCCGCTGCCTGAGACGGTCGGGAAGCGACAAAGACGACTTCCTGAGGGCCGCTCGCCTTTGAAACCTGTCATTCCGCCTTCGGCGCTGCCGCCGCGGCCGGAGAAGCGGGCTTCTTGCCTTTCTTGGCGCTATCCCGGACAGAATATGACAGCGCATAAAGGACGATTCCGGCTACACAAACGATTGCCGCCACCCCAATGACCGGGGTAAAGAGCTGGTCGACGATCCGCATCGGGATCCAGCTCAGCTTGTCCATCACCAGGTCTCCCAGCTCGGTAGCCCATTCGCCATGCCAGCCGTAGGGCCTTGATTTGATCGCCCAGAACGATAGATATTTTGTCCCCAGGGAGAGGAGAAGGGCCGGAAAGCTTCCCGCGAGCACAGAGATTCCCGACCAGCGGAAGATACCGGCGGGCGATGAGGCGCCGACAACCGCCCCGAGGAAGATGAAGGCGGCCGGGATGAGGAAGAGAAAATAAGAGAGAAAGCTGATCGTCCGGGAGATGCCGAACGGCACGACGGGGAAGTGACGGGCATCTTTCATGACGTCGACCTCGTCCTCTATGTCCTCGACGAGCTCCGTGCGAGCGTGAAGCAGCGCTTCTTTGGCTATGGCCGGGTCAGGCTTACAGGCCGGAAGCGAATGGCGAGAACCGGATTCGACGAGCTCGGCCCAGGCCTTCATTCCCTGCTCGTCGCAGGGCGGAAGCTGATTCAGCGTCTCTTCGAGGACGCGGTCCACCTCAGGGTGGAAGAGGGCAGACTTAAGCGGCCGGAGGTCGATGACGATCGGCCTTGGCCTCCTCTCGCCCCGCAGCACCAGGCCAATCTGGCGCAGCGATTCGGAGACCTCGTCCTGCATCCAGGCCATGAGACCGGTTTTCTCCATCAACTCCCGGGGTGAAATCCCTGTTTTAGCGGCTGCTTCGAACCATGCCCTGGTCCCCTCGTCAGCAATGAACTGCTCGCTTCGGGCATCCCGGAAGAAATCGTCCGCAGCCTCGGGAATTTCGGCGATGATCTCACGGGGGAGGTCGGTGAGGAACTCGGGAGAGACCGAGGCCCTGATCATGCCAACGGCCCAGATGATCCCGAATAAGGTGGGGAGGCCGAAGAAGATGATCAGGAGAAGTCCGATGATTTTTCTAACAGTATCCATTCCACCCTCCAAATCGAATTACGTAACATCTCGTAATTAAAATACGAATTCGCTGTAAAAAAGTTCCCTCCGGCCGAAAAAAATATTCCTGTCCGCCGTTGGGGAATAAACCCGAGCTTTTATTGTATCATGAAACGAAGCCTTCGATGTTGAGGTTTATAGGAGGGGAAATGAAATTCACAATACCTGGATTTTCAGCCTTCGGACTTGTTTTTTTGGCGCTATTGATTTCGACCAATTCCGTGTTTTCATCGGCAGAAGATAGAATCGTGATCAAAAAGGAAAACGGGGTGACGGTCGTCTATAATCCCAAAACTCCCGCCCCACCTCCCGGGAGCCCAAAGTCGCTCACTCTCCAATCTGACCTGACGATCGGTGATCAGACCAGTGACGAGAACTCTTCGTTTTCCCAGCTTCGCTCCATCCAGGTCGATGATCATGAGAACATCTATGCCCTGGACATGAAAGAGATCAAGATCAAGGTCTTTGACAAAAACGGCGAGTTCGTCCGCAGCTTCGGGAAAAAGGGTCAGGGCCCAGGAGAAATCGGCACGCCAATCAGGATGGAAATGACTCCGTCCGGCAATCTGGTGATCTATGACATGGGCAACAACAAGTTCATCTTTTTTTCTCTGGATGGAACGTGTCTGAAAGAGACTCTGACGGGAAAATACTGGGCGCTGATCAGGTTCAAATTCGACTCCAAGGGCTGCCTTTATGCCGATACAAGAACCTACGAAGAGACAAAAATGAGTTCTGAACTGAAAAAGTTCGATCCCGACTTCAAACCGCTGCTTACGGTCGCGACTTTCACGGAAGAAAGAAATCCCCGGGCCATCACACCCTTCTCCACCTCGTTTGCCATCCAAAGAACGCAAAATGACAACCTGATTTGGATGAATACGACAAAATACGAATTTACTATCGTGGATGGCGAAGGGAAGGTTGTCAAAAAGATCATCAGGGATTGCGTGCCCGTTAAGATCACAGACGCGATAAAAGAGCGATTGACCAAAGAGGATTTGGGAGATCGGGGACTGCCGCCCGGCTATAAATATGAAGTCCCAAGTCATTTTCCGCCTGTTTATTATTTTGTCATCGACGATGAAGACCGGCTGTATGTCTGCACCTACGCCCATGAAGAAAAAGACGGGGATTACTGGCCGTATTATGATGTCTTCGACGCCGAAGGCCGTTATATCGCCAGGTTCTGCCATCCGAGGGGGGAGATGGTTTTTACGGTCAAAAAGAACAAGCTCTACTGCATGGTGCAGGAGAGCGAAGAGGGAATTCCACTGGTCAAGCGCTACAGCATGATCTGGAAGTGATAATTCTGATCCCGGATTTTAGTCTTATAAAAAGGAGATAATCCCCCAGAGACGGATCTCGCTTTCAAGAAGCGCTTGTGGCCCCGAAATTCCGCCGCTCCTGGCGGGAGGGGAAGGGGGGTTGAAGGAAACAAACGCCGGAACGCCGGGGTTTTATTTTACAAGTAGAAAAAAACGTAATAAAATTGGGCTAAAAGCTGAGGACAAAACCCATGAAACTGGCCAAACTCGCGATTGAAAGACCGGTTACGACATTCATGTTTTACATCGCCATTGTCCTGCTGGGTTTCATCTCCCTCCGCCAGCTCAGCGTCGACCTCCTTCCCGATATCAGCTACCCGCGCCTGTCCGTCGTCACCGAATATCCCGGTGTCGGACCCGAGGAGATCGAGACGCTCATCACGGCCCCGCTGGAATCGGTCGTCAGCCGCGTTCCGGGGCTGCGGCGGGTCGAATCGGTCTCCAAGGAGGGCTTTTCCTATCTTACGCTCGAGTTCGGCTGGGGAACAAACATGGACTTCGCCATGCTCCACACCCGGGAAAAGCTCGACAGCGTCCGCTATATCCTTCCCGAAGAAGCAGAGAACCCCAGCATCATCCCCCTCGACCCCAAGAGCCGGCCCATCATGGTCATCGCGGTCTCGGGAGAAGGCTCTCTCCTCGAGACCAAAGAATTCTGTGAAGAACTGGTCAAGCCCCGGCTGGAACAGATCGAGGGCATCGGCTCGGCCGAGGTCGCGGGGGGAGTGGAGAGGGAGATCCAGATTGAAATCAACCCCCAGCTCCTCACGCTCTACGGCCTGAGCATCGAGGAGGTCGCCCGCCGCGTAGATGCGTTCAACCGCAACCTCCAGGGAGGAAATATCCGTAAAGGGAAATTTAAATACGCCCTCCGGGTGGTGGGCGAATTTGAGCTGGTCGAGGAAATCGGCGAGATCAGCCTGAAAACCACGGCCGAGCGGGGCGTCATCCGCCTCAAGGACATCGCCCGGATCGAGGACTCGATCAAGGAGCGCCAGGGGGCCACCCGGCTCAAAGGCCGGGACAGCATCGGCCTCTTGGTGCGCAAGGAATCGGGGGCCAACACCGTCGAGGTAACGAAAAAAGCGAACGAGCTTCTCGACCAGATCCAGAAGGATTATCCCAGGATCAGGCTTATCGTCGTTTCTGAGCAAGCCAAATATATCCAGGCGGCCATCGCTTCCGTCAACGAAGAGATCGTCTCCGGCGGGTTGTTGGCTTTCCTGGTCTTGATCCTCTTTCTCCAGGAATTCCGGACCGCCTTCACTATCTTCGCCGTTATCGTCATATCGGTCATCGCCACGTTCAACCTGCTGTTTTTCCGGAACATCACGCTCAACATCATGTCCCTGGGCGGCCTGGCCCTGGGTGTCGGGATGCTGGATGACTGCGCCATCGTCGTCTCGGAGAATATCTTCCGTCATAAAAGCTTGGGAAAAAACCTGTCCGAAGCGGCCTATATCGGCACCAAAGAGGTGGGCATGGCGGTCAGCGCTACAATCTTTACCACCATCGTCGTCTTCCTGCCGGTGATCTATGTCCACGGGGTGGCCGGCCAGCTTTTTCGGGACCAGGCCCTGACAGTGACTTTCTCGCTGCTCGCGTCGCTCCTGGTCTCTCTAACCCTCATCCCCATGATCACCTCCCGGGAGCTAAGCTGGGCGGTTCCGCTTGGAAGCGGAGAAAAAAAGAAGGAAAAGGAGGTCCAGAAGGCCGCGGCACCCGCCCGCAGGCCGAAATGGAGAATCCTCCTCTATCCGCTCATCGGGCTCCGCTGGCTGCTCTACTTCCTCCCCAAGATTATCGCGATTGGGCTCGGCCACGCCCTGAGCTTCCTTTCTCAACTCCTCATGCTCATCTTTCACTACATCGGCTGGCCTTTCCGGCCCATCGTGCGCTTCGTCTTCAAAGCCTTCAACTCTGGTTATGAGAAATTCACCTCCCGTTATCACCGCCTGCTCCTCTGGAGCCTTGACCATAAGGGCAAGGTCCTCTGGGGCTCGATCATTTTTTTCGGGCTGACCTTCATCCTGGGAAGCCGGCTCCCGAGGGAGCTTATGCCCAGGCTCAGGGTCACTTCGTTCGAGATCAACCTCAAGGCCCCGGTGGAGTACTCTTTTGAACAGACCGCCGACGTCGTGGCTTCGCTCGAACTCTGGCTCGACGGCCAACCCACCGTTAAAACCCATTTTTCCGAAATCGGGATCATCAGCGGCATGGAAGGCCTCAACCCGGAGGTCTCGCTCAACTCCGCCCGGGTCCGGGTCGACGTTTCCAGGGCAGGGGAGCTCGAGCCGACGATCGAAGACCTGCGGGAATGGCTGCGGAATTTCCCCGATTTGAGCGTCTCGATCATCAAGGAGCAGACTACCATCGCTCAATTCCTGGCCCTGACCACGGCCGTGCTCGACCTCAAGATCAAGGGAGATGACCTGGAGATCCTGAGGGGGATCGCCGGGGACCTGGGCGAACGGCTCCGCACGGTCCGCGGCATCACCGATGTCAACACCACCCTCGGGGAAGGGAAACCGGAATTCCTGGTTACGATCAGGAAGGACAGGCTGGAAAAATACGGCTTCTCTCCCGACGTTATCGGGTCATTCCTCGACCATGCGGTCCAGGGACGGGTGGCGACCCAGCTCCGAGAGCTGGACAAGAAATACGATATCCGCGTCCGCCTGGATAAGGACAGCCGGCAGAATATCGATGTTCTCCTCAATCAGGAACTGACCTATCAAAATCAAGTCATCCCGCTCCGGGAACTGGTCGATTATGAGATCGCGCTCGGGCCCGAAGAAATCCACCGGGAAAACCAGCAGCGGGAAGTCCTGGTCACCGCCAACCTGAGGGGCGTCAAGATCAGCCGGGTCATCCCGGAAGTCAGGCAGATCATCGCCGGACTCGACCTCCCGGCCGGCTACAGGGTGGTCTTCGGCGGCGAACAGGAGGAGATGAGCAAGTCTTTCCGCAGCCTGATGTGGGCGTTTGTCCTCTCCGCTCTGCTCGTCTACATGATCATGGCGGCCCAGTTCGAATCCCTTCTTCATCCCCTCCTGATCATGTTCACGATTCCGATGGGGCTTGCCGGCGTTTTCCTGGCCCTGTTCGTAACGGGGCAGTCTATTAACGTCATCTCGGTGATCGGGATTGTCGTCCTCGTGGGAATCGTCACCGACAATGCCATCGTCAAGATCGACTACACCAATCAGCTCCGGCGCGAGGGCATGCCCCTCCGGGAGGCGGTGTTCGAAGGGAGCGCCGTCCGGCTCAGGCCGATCCTGATGTCCTCGGTGACCACCATATTCGGCCTTATTCCCCTAGCCCTGGGGCTGGGGGAGGGTGCGGAATTGCAGCGTCCGCTTGGAATTTCGGTCATCGGCGGCCTCCTTTTCTCCACCTTTCTCACCCTGATCCTGATTCCCGTCATCTATGAGCTGGCAGAAAAAAGGCGGGAGAAAAAGAGCGCATGAAAGTCTTCGTTGACCGCCCGATCGCCGTGGTCATGCTCTATTTAGCCGTGGCCATTTTGGGCGCCTACTCGTTCCTCAACATTCCCTTGGAGCTCGCGCCTAAAGAAGACTTCCCCCAGATCACCATCCAGACGAACTGGCCCGATGTGCCGCCCCAGATCGTTCAAACGCAGGTGACGGCGCCGCTCGAGGAGGTCGCCTCGACCGTCAAGGGCGTAAAAAAGATGACCTCCTCCTCTTCCATCGGCGCCTCCTCGATCGTCCTTGAATTCGAGCCCAAGACGAACATGGAATTCGCCCGGCTCGAGCTCACGGAGAGGATCGCCCGCATCCGGGACGAGCTCCCCTATGCGGCCAACCGGCCTCAGATTATTCCTTATGTGCCGGAGGATTTTCAGACCCCTGATTTTCTCCACTACACCATCTCGGGCGACTACTCCCTGCAGGAGCTGAGGGAGATGCTGAAGGAAAAGCTGGAATACGGCCTGGGAGCGGTCAAGGGCGTCGCCGGCGTCGATGTCTGGGGCGGCTCAGACGCGGAAATCCGCATCACCCTCGACCGCGATAAGACCCAGAGCCTGAGCATCCATCCCTACCAGGTCCTGACGGCTCTGAACCGCTGGAACCAGACCTACCCGGCCGGCAGGATTCACAAGGGGAACCAGGAGTACCTGTTTAAAATCGCCGGCTCGCTCCGGAGCCTGGGGGAGCTCGAGGACCTCATCGTGGCCTTCCAGGGCGGGGTCTCCATCAAGCTGCGGGACCTTGCCCGGGTCGAAAGGACATACGGCGAGGTCCGCTATCTCAACCGGATCAACGGCCAGCCGACTATCCGCCTGGTTATCCACAAAGAAAAAGGGACGAGCACCCTCAGAGTCGCCGGCCAGGTCAAAGCCAAGCTCGAAGAGGTCAAGCGCGAGCTGCCGGGGAACCTGATCTTCCGGGTGGTCAACGACGAAAGTGAAGAGATCAAGAAGAGCCTCAAGGAACTTTACCTCCTGGTAGGCATTATCCTGGCCGTGATTTTTGTCCTGGTTTTTCTGATTCTGCGGAGCTTCAAACCCTCCCTTCTCATACTCAGCTCGATCTTCCTTTCCGTCCTGATCACCTTCAACCTGATCTACTTCTTCAAGATCTCGATCAACATGCTGACCCTGGGCGCGCTGGCCCTCGGTTTCGGGCTGTTTGTCGACAACTCGGTCGTCGTCTTCGAGAACATCCTCCGCCTGAGAGAAAAGGGGCTTTCTCCCAGGGACGCCGCCCTCCAGGCTCCCAAGGAGGTCTTCATCGCCGTCCTCGCTTCGACCCTGACCACCGTATCGGTGTTTTTCTGTTTTCCCTACTTCCAGGGCCGGTTGAAGATGTATTACCTGCCGCTCGGCATCGTCATTTCCTCGGCCCTGGTGGTCTCCCTTTTCATCTCCTTTTCGCTGATCCCCGCCCTGAGCCCGCGGCTTCTGAAATTGAGGAAAATCGTGCGGAAAGAAAGGATCAGGGGCTCCTATGAAAAAGCCCTGCGTTTTCTCCTGCGGCATCCGCTCGAAGTCATCGTCGTGGTGGTTCTTTTGCTCTTCGGAAGCTACAAGTGGTTCCGCAAGGAAGTGACCATCGGCGAGTTCTTCCGCTGGTACTCCCGCGACCGGCTCATCGTGTCGATCGGCATGCCCCCCGGCGCCAGCCTCGAAAACACCGATGAGGTCGTGCGCAAGTTCGAGGCCAAGGTGATGGAAGCCGATTATGAGAAGGAGATGAATTCCCGCGTCGGCGCCGATAACGCCTACCTGGAAATCACCTTCCCGGCGGAGGTCGAATTCTCCTTCCGTCCCTATGCCCTCAAAGAGGAGGTCATCCAGCTGGCCACCCAGTTTGCCGGCATCAGCGTCGGCGTCTACGGGTTCGA
>CAZYWP010000022.1:0-17101 GCA_964651495.1 uncultured Eubacteriales bacterium
ATGGCCGAAAAAAAAGCGCAGTGGAGCGGCCGGGCCGGTTTTATCCTGGCCTCTTTGGGAATGGCCTTCGGAGCCGGCAATATCTGGCGTTTTCCCCGGGTCGTTGCGGCCAACAATGGGGGCCCGTTTCTCATCGCCTTTATCATCGCCACCGTCGTCTGGGCGGTCCCCCTGCTGATGATTGAGATGGTCATGGGGAAAACCACCCGCCTGGGGACGATCGGCGCCTTCAGGAAATTCGTCGGGTCGCGTTCCACGTGGATGGGCGCCTGGACGGGATTGTGCTGCATATTTATCATGTTCTACTATTCGGTCGTCACCGGCTGGGCGATGCGCTATCTGACCTTCGGGGTCACGGGGGTCATCCGGAAAGGGATTGATTCCGAGGCGCTCTGGAAGCACTTCACCGGCTCGCCCGAACAGACTATCCTTTTTCACTTTGTCGCCATCGGGATCGCCGGGTTCATCATCCTCGGAGGAGTCCAGAAAGGGCTGGAAAGGGCGAACAAAATCATCGTTCCCAGCATCGTCGTCCTCCTGGCCGTCCTCATGGTCTGGGGGCTGACAAAGCCCCGGGCCGTGATGGGTCTGGAATATCTCTTCCGGCCCAGCCTGGCGGGTCTCCTCGACGCCAAGGTCTGGTTGAATGCCTTCACCCAGGCTGCCTGGTCGGTCGGCGCCGGCTGGGGCCTGATGCTGACCTATGCCGTCTATATGTCCGAGAAAGATGACATCGGGGCCAACTCCTTCATCATTGCCTTTGCCGACTCCGGGTCCTCTCTCCTGGCGGCAATGGCCATTCTCCCCCTCGTTTTCGCCGTCTCCCCCAGCCAGGACGCAGCCGTTCAGGCCCTGCAGTCGGGAAATACCGGCCTGACGTTTATCTATCTGACGAAATTTTTCCCCAACCTCCCGGCCGGCTCGCTCCTGGCCGGCGTTTTCTTCCTTGCCCTGGCCATCTCCGCCCTGGCCTCCCTCTTGTCGATGGTCGAGCTGGCTGTGCTGAACTTGAGTGATGCCGGTATCAACCGGAAAAAGGCGACCTTGATCACGGCTGTCACCGCTTTTCTCCTGGGAATCCCCTCCGCCTGGAGCGTCTCCTTCCAGGACAACCAGGATATGGTCTGGGGAGTCGGGCTCCTGATCTCCGGCGTTTTCTTCGCCTATGCGGTGTATAAGAACGGCCTCGACAACGTCCGAGGGATGATCAACGAAAGCAGCTGGGTCTACATCGGAAAATGGTTCAATTGTTGTGTCATCGCCATCCCCATCATCTTCGTCATCGTCTTCGGCTGGTGGGTCTTTCAGGCGGTCACTTGGTATCCGGCGTCGTGGTGGAACCCCTGGAAGACGTTGAGTCCGGGAACGATGGTCCTGCAATGGTCGCTGCTGATGATCACGGTCGTTGTCCTGAACAGATGGTTTGCCGGAAAGGTCCAGTTGACCCATCCCCCCCCGCCGGGCGCGGAGAAAAGAGAAGAGATGACGCCATGAGCAGACGGAGAGAGAGATCAAGATGAGCGCAGCGGCCGTGATCATGATGGCCTTCATGCTGGGCGTCTATTTCGGCGGGTTTATTTATTTCGCTCTGAAAAAGGCGCCGGGAAGGCCGGCGTCACGGAAATCGGCCAAGCCACGACCCCAGCCCACAATCACGCCATAAATAATGTTCACCGCCGGAGCGGCTACCTGGACAGAATGGCCAGAGACTCGAGGTGGGGTGTGTGCGGAAAAAAGTCGAAACAACCCAGCCGGCGAAGCCGGTAGCCATGCTCTGTAAGCAGGCCGAGATCGCGCGCCAAGGCGGCGGGGTTGCAGGAGATGTAGACCAGGTTCGGGATATTTAGAGCCAGGATGTGTTTCATCGCTTTATTGCTGATTCCGGCTCGGGGAGGGTCGACAATGAGCAGCTCGAAACCGGAAAACGCCTGCTCTTTCAGGGCCAGCTCGACCCGTCCTTCGATGAACCGGCAATTGGCGATGCCGTTGAGACGGGCGTTTTCTTCCGCGGCGATGATGTTTATGGGCTCAGAGTCGATGCCGACGACCTCCCCGGCGGCGCGGGCGACCGAAATCTCGATCGACCCGGGCCCGCAATAGAGGCCGAGCACTTTCCGAACTCCAAGGCGCGCGACCTCGTCAATAATCCGGGCGTAGAGCACTTCCGCCCCTTCGGGATTCGGCTGGAAGAAGGATTCGGGATAGATTTTGAACCTCAATCCGCCCAGCCGTTCTTCGATCCATTCCCGGCCCGCGAGGCGTTTTTTCCGGGCAAAATCAACCACGTCGGAAACCCGGTCGTTCTCCACCCACCACAGGCTATTGAGTCCCGGCCGGAGCAATTCCATCAGACGTTCCGGGTCCAGTGTCTTAGCACTCTTCGTAACCACGACGGCCAGGACTTCGCCCGTGCTTTTCCCTTCCCGGAGGACGAGGTTCCGGAAGTGGCCCAACCCCGTCAGCGGGTTAAAGGAGCTCTGTCCAGTGGTTTTGACAAATTCGAGGACGGCGGGGAAGACCCACTCGACGGTGCGGCTGAAGATCGGGCATTTGCTCAGCCGGACTGTCCTTTTTCGGTATCTATCCAGAGGTGAGGCTCTTTCGCGGAGCCCGAGGAAAATTTCTCCCCCCTCGCTTCCGAAGGCGTATTCCATCTTATTGCGATAGAAATAGAGAGTCGGTGATGGAGTGATAGGCTCCCGGACGACGTCTCGGAGGTCCAGCCGGCCGAGTGTCTGGATGGTCCGAAGAAGGTATTTCTCCTTGAGTTCCAGCTGTTTCTCGTAGCGCAGGTTCTGGAAGGCGCAGCCGCCGCAAACGCCGAAATGAGGGCATTCGGGTTCAGTCCGGTCGGGGGACGGCACTTCGACGGCGGCCAGCCGGCCGAAGCGATGCTTTCTTTTGGCCTTGACTACGACCACCCGGACCCTGTCTCCGACCACAGCGCCGGGCACAAAAGTCACGGCTCCCCCGACCCGTCCAACTCCCCAATCATGGGGAAAGGCGATGTCGGTAACGGTCATGGCCTCTCCCGGGCTTTGAAATTCAAGCAACATCCTCCGGACCGTTTTCACGGGGAAGCCCACGACATTGTCGTAGTCGCCTTCGAGCCCGGCAAGGAAAACGTCGCCCACTTCCTGCACAGCGTAGCTTCCCGCCTTGTCCAGGAATTCGCCCCCTTCAATGTAGTCTTCGATCTGCTCGGAGCTCAGTTCGCGGAAGGTCACATAGCTGATCTCGTATCCGGTCAGGATGCGCTCCTCGTCTTTTCGGAAGACGGCCACGGCTGTGATGACTCGATGTCTCCGGCCGGAGAGCTTCTCCAGGATCCGTCTGGCCTCGGCGCTGTCTTGGGGCTTGCCGAAGGTCTCATTCCCGAGGTTGACGACGGTGTCCGCCGCAATAATCAGCGAGGAGGGATGTTTTTCGCCGACGTCCCTGGCCTTGGCCTCGGCCGCCCGGAGGGCGAAAACGAGCGGATCGTTCTCCCGGAAGCGCTCCTCATCCACCTCGCTCGGGATGATCCTGAAATCGGCGACGATTTTCTTGAGCAGCTCTTTACGGCGGGGGGACTGGGAGGCCAGGACGATGTCCATGAGCTCAGGAGCGGGATTTCTCGCCCCAAATTTTCAGCAGGCAATCCTTCTGTTCTTCAAATTGGAGGGCCTGCTCCTCGACCACCTTCTCGGCGGCCTCCGAGGTCATGTCCCATGTCTCGTGGACGAAGGACGCCACCCGGGCGTAATAGAGCGGAGTGACGAGCTCGATGATCTTGAACCGGTTGTGGGTCCAGGCATGGAAGGTGGCCGCAAGTTCGTACAGGATCTGGACCCAGATTTTGGTGGGCAGGTGGAAGTCCCGGACGCCCAACTCGCTGGCCTTCTGAATGGCGCTGAAACAGTCGCCGCAGAAGATCTCTTTCCACAGGGAAGAGAAGTGCTGATAGCCGACCTTGAACTTCTCGATCAACCCTTCCAGGTCGACGCTGACCGGCTCGGGCTCGATCGAATTCCGGGGCCCGAAGGTCTCCACGGGCTCGCTCCCCTTAATCGTCTTCCAGTAGTTTTCGAACCGCTCCATGAGGGAGAAGAGGATGTAGACCACCTGGCGGAACATCGGCCCCAGATGCTGGGCCGGGTCCTTGGCGTCATGGATCTTGACCCCGAGGTTGGACTGGCAGATTTTAAAGCTCTGGGTGATCGCCGTGGTGGTCATCCAGATGTCGATACCGTAGCGGGCGACGTCGGTCTCCCAGACGTCCTGCTCGGCGAAAAACTTGGCCACCTCTTTGGAGAAGGCGAAGTCGCCGCCGATGGGCTGGCGAATCCGTTTACCATACAAGGCTCTGGTCAGGTTATAGACGATGTTGTTGGTGATCGTCCCGTCGTATTTGTGGCGGAGATAGACCGGGGCGACAAACTGATAGCCCCGACTGAGGACGGGGTCGAGGAGATAGTGGATCCAGTCCGAGGTGATGCTCCGCAGGTCGGAATCGACCACGACGCAGGCGCGGGACTGGAGCGCCCGCGCGGCCTCGAAGACGGAGCGCAGAGCGGTTCCCTTGCCGGCGGGCCCCCGGTAGATGGAGACGATCTTTTCCTGCCAGGGCTTGATCTGGAAATCCCTGGCCGCCTCGCGCGTGTCGTCCGTGGAGCCGCCGTCGGCGATGAGGATCACGCTGCGGAGATCCCGGTAATACTTGTCGAGCCCGCGGGTGACCATCTGGATGACTTGGGCGATCGTTTTCTCATTGTTGTAGCAGGGTATGCCTACGAGGATATCGGCCCCGCGGACTTCCTCGATTCGCTTGGCGGTGTAGCCGCGCAAAGCCGTAAAATAAGCCATCGTTTCTTCTCCCGAGGTCGCAAGTCCCGTTGACCCTTCCGGCGGGAAGCCACCAGGCTCACAACAGTGTCATTGGCCGCTATTTTTTTATTTTAACGCATACTCCCCGGGAGACACAAGGAGTGAATTCCGATCGGAAGCATCCAATTCCGTGATAGTTCTATGCTAATAGAAGGGGAGGCAGGGAGCGAAGCGAGCGTTGGAAGGGGGAAAGCGAAGCTTTCTCCCTCCAAAGAGACGCTGTGGGAAACGAGCGGGCTGACGAATCCCAAACCCGAGCCTCGCCGGGGGTGAACCGCGATAGGACCCGCCCCCATCACGGAAATAGAGATGCAATCGCTACATATTTTTCTTTGACGCCGGGCCGGAAAGTCTGGTATCTTATGGCCGCAGGCGGAGCAAACGCCTGCTCCCCTGACGATTCGTTTCGCTCCGTCTCAATAAAACTGACCGGGATTATAAATGAAAAACCGGATTCTCGTTTTTACCGACCTGGACGGCACCCTTCTCGATCACACCACCTATTCCTTCAGAGCAGCGCTGCCGGCGATCAAGATGCTCCGCCAGAGGAAAATTCCGGTGATCATCTGCACCAGCAAAACCCGAGCGGAGGTCGAGGTTGTGCGCCTCGCGCTGCGGAACAGCGATCCGTTCATCGTGGAAAACGGGGGGGCCGTTTTCCTGCCGGATGGGTATTTTCCCGGCGAAATTCCTGCTGCCAGGAAAGACTCCGCGTACCGAGTCATCGAGCTCGGCACCCCCTATCCCACTCTGGCGGATGCATTTTCCCGAATCAAATCGCGTCTGCCTGGGAAAGCCAGAGGATTCGGCGATTTGTCCATCAAGGAAGTGGCGGGCCTCACCGGGCTCTCCCGCCGAGAGGCAGCCCTGGCCAAGAAAAGGGAATATGACGAGCCTTTTCTGGTCGAAGATCCCTCTCTCATCTCGACAATCCAAAGAATGGCCGCGGCCTCCGGGTTGAAGATCACCCGGGGCGGACGATTCTTCCATCTGACCGGCGATAACGATAAGGGCAGGGCCGTCCGCCGCCTGCAGGCCCTTTATGCCCGGACGGCAGGTGGCCCTCTGCGCAGCATCGGACTCGGCGACAGCCAGAATGACCTGCCCCTTCTGGAGGCGGTGGACTTTCCCGTCCTCGTCCAGAAGCCCGGCGGACAATACGACTCCGCGGTCCGCGTTCTTCATCTCATCCTAGCGCACGGCGTGGGGCCGGCGGGCTGGCGCGCGGCGGTGATCGAACTTGTCAGCCGCCTCGGCAGCTGATACAAGCTTGAAAGGAGGCCATCATGGCGGATTTCCATCAGACGGGAGTCGTCACCACTTTCCATCGTCTCGGGAAGACCAACCTGGAGCGCATGGAGAGAGAGCTCATTGAGTTTAGTCGGCACCGCCCCATTGCCCTCGTCCTTCCCATAACCCCCGCTGAGCTCGCCGCTCCGGCCATCCAGGGCATCATGAAGAACCTCAAAGAGATCCGCTATCTCAACGAGATTGTCATCACGCTCGGCCGGACCGCGGAGAGAAATCACTTCCTGCAAGCCCGGGAGTTTTTTTCCTCGCTTCCCCAGAGACACCGCATCATCTGGGCCTCCGGACCGTCACTGTCGGACTTGTACAAGCGCCTGGAGGAAATGGACTTGTCCGTTGGAGGGGACGGGAAAGGACGGTCGGCCTGGATCGCCTACGGGTATATCCTGGCCCGCGAGGAAAGCCGGGTGATCGCCCTCCACGACTGCGATATCCTCAACCACTCGCGCGAGCTGGTCGGCCGGCTTTGCTATCCGGTCGCTTCTCCCATCATCGATTATGCCTTCTGCAAGGGATATTATGCGCGGGTGACGGACCGGATGCACGGCCGGGTAACAAGGCTATTCGTCACACCCCTCATCCGCAGCCTCAGGAAACTCTTCGGATATGTTCCCTTGCTGGCCTACCTGGACAGCTTCCGCTTCCCGCTGGCGGGAGAATTCTCCATGCTGGCCGAACTCGCCAGGCTCAACCGGATCCCCAACGACTGGGGCCTCGAAGTCGAGACGCTGGCCGAAGTCTACCGCAATTATTCCCTGCGCCGGATCTGCCAGGCTGAGCTCTGTGAAACCTATGAGCACAAGCACCAGCCGCTTTCGGCCGAGGATCCGCAAACGGGTCTGATGAAGATGTCCATCGATATCGCCAAGGCCTTCTTCCGCAACCTGGCCATCGAAGGGATCGTCCTCAGCCAGAGCGCCCTCGGCACGCTCATCATCAACTATCAGCGCACTGCTAAAGACACGATCAAGCAGTACAGCGATGACGCCGCCATTAACGGCCTGGCCTTCGACTATCATCAGGAGAGCGTTATGGTTGAATCCTTCACCCGCGCCGTTCAGATGGCGGGCCAGGCGTTTCTGGAGGACCCGCTCTACTCGCCCCTCATCCCGAGCTGGAACAGGGTGATCTCCGCGATTCCCAACTTCCTTGACCTGCTCAACGCGGTAGTCGAGAAAGACAACGCCGACTGAGGAATCCCCGCCCTTGGCGTTTGACTTCAGCACGGTGTCTTTCTCTTCTGCGTTTGTTTTTTCCTCTTTTAGGAGGTCTGCTGGCGGACCAGGTCCAGGGCTACGGACGGACTATCAGCCCGGATCTCATTGTCATGTTCCTCGGCTGCGCCCTCACACCGAATGGTTACGAAAGAATAATAAGGGCATCGACAGAATATCCCGGACTGAATCAGGGACGGGGCCTTATCGTGGGACGGGCATCCAGCGGAGATAAAAAACGCACAGGCCCCGCGTCCAACCCTCTCTGCTCAGCGCCCGGCTTGTTTTCAAGGTGAGCACGGCCAGCTTCTCCTCGTGCAAAGAGGCGGGAATCCGGTAGCTCTTCGTTTCCGGGGAGGAGGCCGGAACAAAGGAATCGATCTTCCGGCCATTGATTTCGATCGTCACGACTGAGGTTTCGCCATGGTCAAAACTGGGCAAGCGAAATTTTATGTCCAATTGAGCCGCCCCTCCCATCTTGGGAAGATAGACGGTCGCTTCATCCCTCATCCACCTCCACGACTTCTCGGCAGGATACCATCCATAGCCGATGAACTGATCCTTGCCGGAAGTTTTCGGCGTCGCCCCCGGAACGGGCAGCCACTCCAGACTGAAGCACTGAAGACCCAGCTCCCGGGAGTCCTCATTAAAGCCCGCGCTTTTGGGAATGAGCGTCCGGTCAGTCTCGATGGACAGAACGCACCAATTGGCAAGAGCGCTCGTGTCCACAGTCACGTTCCGGTCAATGAGCGCATTGCCTGTCGTGAACCTGTCGATCTCGCGTCCATCGATCCTGAGCACGACCGTCGCTCCGAGGTCGGCCTCGCCTGCCCGGACAATGTCCGCCCACAGGTGGAGCGTCATGGTGTTCGCCGGGACGAAGAGTGAAGCTTCAGAGCGCTTGCCCATCCATCGCCAGGCCAGCTGGCCGTTGTTCTCTTCGTCATACCACCCGGACTGCCAAAGGACATTTTGCTGGCCCTTCAGGTCCGTCACAACGGCCTCGAAGTATCGGTCCAGGCTGAGCCGGCGCAGGCGTTTTACGCCTGGCCCCGGCGCCCATTTATACAACCGGCCTGACCTGCCCAGGAGCGGGCCCGTGGTCAGGGCGAATTGGTGCTGCTGCGTTTCAGTGGGGGCGATCAGATTCAGGGCCGAGGTCAGAGTGCCCGACCACGGTATAACCTTGAAGGATTCCAACGCATAGCGCACATAAGGAAGGAACAACTCGTCATAACTGAGGACTCCTGTCTTGGGGTCTTGATTTTTGAGGATGTCATTGATGGCCTGCATCGGCGGGCTCACTTCTCTGTGTCGGAGTTCGATGGCCGGAAAAATCCAGATGGCCATGGCCGCCCCGGCGAGGGCCGCGAACGGCCATCCTGCGAGACGGAGCCATGATCGGCGGGCAGCCCGGAATAATCGGCGAGGGCCGTTGATGAGGGCATACCCGGCCAATGCCGTGAATAGCGGTATAAAAGGCAAGGCGTAAAGCGGCGCGCCCAAAGGGGGATTGTAGCTGACGACAAAAATGAGGCAGGGCAGGAAGGAAAGTGCCAGCCAGCCCAGGGCTTTCCCTTTTCGGTCCAGCACCAGGCACAACACTCCGGCCGCGGCCAGGATATAAATCGCGATGGCAATATCCCTGCTCCCCCAAATATCGATGAAGAATCGCTCTAGTCGATCGCTCAATTGGAGGCTTGTCATCTGGGCAACGATCGTATCTCTGGACGCCGTATATAGCGCATGCTTCCGCAGAGCCGCGAGATAGTTTTGGACTCCCGTGAGTTGAATTGCCGGCACATAGCACAATAAGAATCCGGCGGCCGCCAAAGAGCTTGCTGCCAGAACTGTTTTCCATTGACCGCGCCGGAGCCGGGTCAATATGCCGATGGCAAATACAGGGCCCACGGCCGCGGCCACCGTTAGGCGAATGCCCATCCCCAAGCCAAGCGCAGCGCCGGCGGCGATGAGCGCGCCCTTCGATGATCGGCCGCGAAGGGCCAAGGCTAGGCCGAGAAGCCCGGCGGCCAAGCCCGGGGTATCGCTTCGGGGCGCCCCGCTATAAAGAAATACGGCAGGCGCGAACATGGTCAGCCATGCGCCGGCCGCAGCAGCCGCGCGGTCCCGGAAAATCTCGCGATATGCGAAGTATAGGGCCGCTCCGAGAACCGAGGCAAACAATGCACTGGTGATGCCGAGGGCCAGGCAGTCTTGAAATCCTATGCTGTGAAAAAGCCGAGCTATGAAAACGAATACGGGGAAGCCGGGCGGATGAGGAGCGTGGAGAACAATGTCGTATCGATGAAGTGCCCGGGCGAAGAGGACTTCATCCCATTCCCAGAGGGACGCCGGGATGGTAAGGAACCTGGTGATCGCACAAACGATGGTCAGGCCAAGGACGAAATGGAGATCCGCTTTCTGCGTTATCTTCTCGATGCCTGGATTCTCCATCAGCACCAACCGCCACGGGAGATTCTGGCCTCCCCGCGACCCTGTTTTTCCTTTCCTGGAAAATCGTCGGGGAGTATAGCGCTGCGCGTCATTTATGTCAATCTGCTGAACTTGCGCGAGCTGGTCGGCCGGCTATGCTATCCGGTCGCTTCCCCCATCGTCGATTACGCCTTCTGCAAGGGATACTATGCGCGGGTGACGGACCGGATGCACGGGAGGGTGACAAGGCTGTTCGTCACGCCACTGGTCCGCAGCCTGAGGAAGCTCTTAGGAAATGTCCCCCTGCTGGCTTATCTGGACAGTTTCCGCTACCCGCTGGCAGGAGAATTCTCCATGCTGGCCGAACTCTGTGAAACCTGCGAGCACAAGCACCAGCCGCTTTCGGCCGAAGATATGCGGACGGGTCTGGTGAAAATGTCCATTGATATCGCCAAGGCCGTCTTCCGTAACCTGGCCAGCGAAGGGATCGTCCTCAGCCAGAGCGCCCTCGGCACGCTCATCATCAACTATCAGCGCACTGCTAAAGACACGATCAAGCAGTACAGCGATGACGCCGCCATTAACGGCCTGGCCTTCGACTATCATCAGGAGAGCGTTATGGTTGAATCCTTCACCCGCGCCGTTCAGATGGCGGGCCAGGCGTTTCTGGAGGACCCGCTCTACTCGCCCCTCATCCCGAGCTGGAACAGGGTGATCTCCGCGATTCCCAACTTCCTTGACCTGCTCAACGCGGTAGTCGAGAAAGACAACGCCGACTGAGGAATCCCCGCCCCGGGCGTTTGACTTCACCCTGGACGGCATTTATAGTAGGCGCTGCAATTTTGCCAACGAGGAGATCCGCTTTTCTCGGAAAAGGACGGTGAATCATGTTCAAAGGACACCCCAAGGGCCTGTTTATCGCTTTCTTTGCCAATATGGGGGAGCGGTTCGGGTTCTACACCATGATCAGCATCTTCGTCCTCTTTCTCCAGGCGAAGTACGGGCTCAACGCCGGGAGAACCAGCCTGATTTACGGCATCTTCCTCTTCTGCGTCTATTTTTTCCCGCTCTTCGGGGGGATTCTGGCGGACCGGTTTCTCGGCTACGGCCGGACCATCAGCCTCGGGCTGATAGTGATGTTCCTCGGCTACGCCCTGCTGGCGTTACCCAGCCGCATGGAGACGAACTTCGGCCTGGTCATCGCGGCGCTGGCCGTCATCGCCCTGGGTACCGGGCTTTTCAAGGGGAATCTCCAGGCGCTCGTCGGGAATCTCTATGACGACCCGAAATACGGCGCTCTGCGGGACAGGGCCTTCAACATTTTTTATATGGGGATCAATGTCGGAGCCATGTTCGCGCCGACAGCTTCGGAGAAAGTGAGCAATTGGATCCTTCGAACCGCCGATTATTTCTACGACGCCCGAATCCCCGCCCTGGCCAATGACTTCTTGCGGGGAAAGCTGGCCGATGCCGGCGAGTACCTGGCCATCGCTCAAGCCCAGGACGCTGGCATCACGCTGGAGAGCTTGAAACAATTTTCCGAGAACTACATCAACAGCCTGAGCAAATCCTATCATTTCGGGTTCGGCGTCGCCTGTATATCGCTCGTCCTCTCCATGCTCATCTTCTGGGGATTCCGGAACTACTACCGTCACGCCGACCTGACCGAGAGACAAAAGTCGAAATCGGAAGCCCACAAAGCTCAGATAGTCGAGCTCACCCGGGAGCAAACGCGGGAGCGATTCATCGCCCTGGGCCTGGTGTTCCTGGTGGTGATCTTCTTTTGGATGTCCTTCCATCAGAGCGCCGTGACCATGACCTACTTTGCCCGCGATTATTCGGTGCCCAGCGTCGGCAAAGTCGCCAACCTCTGGTTCGACCTGTTCGGCCTTTTGTCCATTTTCCTGGCGGTCCTCGGGCTCGTCTTCCTGCTGAAGAAAAGCTCCAGCGATCTCGCCCGGCTGCTCGGCTGCGCGGGTTTTGCAGTATTCGCTTACCTGGCCTATCTGAGATATCAGGGATACGAAGCGGTCAACCCGTTCACGCCGCAGAAATTCCAGCATTTCAACCCTTTCTTCATCGTCGCCCTGACGCCGCTCATGGTGGGCCTGTTCGGCTATCTGAACGCCAGGGGAAAGGAGCCTTCGGCGCCGCGGAAGATTGGCCTGGGCATGCTGATCACGGCCGCCGCCTTTCTCATTCTCGTGGTCGGGTCGGTCGGATTGCCGAGTCCCAAAGAGCTCAGCGGCCGGGTGGCCCCGCCGGAATCGCTGGTGTCCGTCTACTGGCTGATTTCGACCTATTTCCTTCTGACCATCGCCGAGCTCTTCCTCAGCCCGATGGGGATTTCATTCGTCTCCCGGGTGGCGCCGCCGAAGTACAAGGGCATGATGCAGGGAGGGTGGTTTGCCGCCACCGCCATCGGAAACTATCTCGTCGCCGTGATCGGGTATTTCTGGATGAGGATTCCGCTCTGGTCCCTGTGGCTGGTCCTGGTGGTCTGCTGCCTCCTCTCGGCCGCCTTCATGTTCGCGGTTATGAAGCGATTGGAGCGAGCCGCGAAGGCGTAAATATAAAGGACCTCTACTCGGCGTACTTGACCGAACAGCCGTAGGACTTGGTCGTTGTCGTCGCCACGGGCTCTCCCTTGAGCAGCGAATCGACGGCGAGCTGCACATAGTTCGTTCGGCCGGCGTTGTCTCCCCTGGGGTCGTCGTCGATGGCGCCGTTATAGGCCAGTCTGCCGTCTTTATCGATGACGAACAGGTGAGGGGTCGTCTTGGCGTCGAAGGCCTTGCCGGCTTTGCCGTCCGGGTCGAGGAGCAGCGTCGTGAAGGCGGCATTCCATTCGGAGTAGATCTGCTTCAGTGTCTCTGCGGTCTTGAAATCCCGGTGGTTGGGGTTGGTCGAATTGACGGCCAGCCAGATGATCCCTTTGGCGGTGGAGTCTTTTTGCCCGGCGGGCATCAGGCCGTCCTTATAATGGCGCTGCACGACAGGACAGCCGGGGTTGGTCCATTCGAGGACGACGATTTTCCCCCTAAATTCGGAGAGGCTGTGCGTCTTGCCGTCGATGCCGGCCAGCTGGAAATCGGCAGCCGGGTCCCCGATGGCCAGGGCTTGGTCTTGCCTGGCCGTCAGGACTGGAAGAATGGCGAATGCGGCTAGGAAGGAAAAGAGAATGGGGACCTTGATTCGAGTCGATGTCATCGTGATACCTCCTCCATGACATTTCATTTTATTATTGCACGGGGATCGAGATTTCATAACCCGTCCCCCCGATGATGAGCAGGCCGTCGATGCTGGAAACCGCGGCTGCGGCACTGGCCGGTGTGAGGGGGATTGAGATCCGCCCAGCTCGACAGACGAGGCGCGAATGATCGATTACGAAATCAGGCAGCTGATAGGGAAAGAAGTCGGAGACTGCGGTGGCGTCCCGTCCGGAAAGCTCGACCTCCGCAGACCAATCGCGGCCCGAGCGGATGAGCCGGGCTCCTTTGACAGAGATGGCGACGGCGGAGATGGGCCGGGGGAAGCGGCTGCTGAATTTTTTTCCCAGGTTTTTCGCCCGGCTAATGACATCGGGCGAGGCGCTTTGGAGCGTGGCCGTTACGGTCTCCCGGCCCTGAACGCAGCTTTCCCGGCAGGCCATCCAGTCCACCACGGCGGCCAGGGCAGGCGGAGAGGCGGAGAGAAGAGAGGGCGGAGGAGTGATCTCGCAGCGGAGAAAAAGCTCGCCCTTGTATCCATACGCTACGCTTCCGGCATGAACGAATTTCTGCGGGGTCGGGAAGTCGAGCCGGCCGGCGGTAAACCCCGCCGGAAGCTGCCAGCGGACATGAGGAGCCAATCCGGCGTCGCCCGGGTTGACCCAGTAGAGATACCAGTCCGGGGCGAGCTCGAAGTGAAGGCCGACTTTGACCTTGGAGGAAAGATCCGCTTCCAGGACCAGGAGTTCGACTCGGCGGAGCGGCTTTTCTTCAGCCTCTTGGGCCGGCCCGGGAGAGGGGCTTAGGAGGAAAACGGCCAGGGCGAGGGCATAGCCGACCAGGAACAGTGGTTTCAGCTTCACCCGCATGGATCCTTTTTTCTCCTCCTCCATATTACCGGAGTGCGGCCTCTCAGTCAATTGAACCTATAAATTTTATAGATACTATAGGAAAAGTAGGAATCGGGAGCTACTTTTTCATCCGGTCTTCGACCCGGCGGCAGAGGCCAAGGAGCATGTTAAGTTCCCAGGGAGTCAGGCCGGCCCGGCCGAAAAGGCGCTCCAGACTGCGCTGGATATCAGCCTCCAGGTCTCTGTCGCCCTTGGGCCGGTACTCCAGGAGACGAAGCACGATCTTGATTCTTCGCTCCAGCCGCCGCCGGTCTTGATCCCCGACAAGTTTCGGCCAGGCGGCTCCATCCGCCGCCCGCCCGCCCGCCGACGAACTCAATTCATAGGCTACGAGCATCACGCTCTGGGCCAGGTTCAGCGAGGGGAAGGCGGGGGAGGAGGGAATCGTCAGCAGGAAGCCGCAACGGTCAGTCTCCCGGTTGGTCAGGCCGCTGTGCTCGTTGCCGAAAAGGACAGCGACCCTGTTGGCCTGAGCCGCCTGTCGGATTTTCCCGGCTGCCTCCCGGAGGTTTAGGATGAGGCCCCGCTTGCTTCCCAGACGCCGGGTGCTTCCGACCAGCAGGGATTTCCCGGCGATGGCGCTTTCCAGGTTCGGATAGATCGGCGCTTTGACCAGCAGGTCCTTCGCCCCGCAGGCCATCGACTTCGCCTCCGCCGTGAGATGGGGAACGGGATTGACGAGCTCGAGCCGGCGGAAGCCCATGTTTTTCAGCGCCCGGGCCGCCGCCCCGATATTTCCGGGCTCGGTCGGTTCGACCAGAACAAAATGGACGTTATCGGTCCAAGTCTTCATGCCGTCAATCCCTTTCTAATTAGGCCGAAATCAGCTCCTAATCGCCATTTCAAACAGCGTTCTCAGCGGCAATAAAAAAACCGGCAAGTTGTGCCGAACGGAGATCATTTTCTGGGAATTGCAGTTTCCCTTCTATGCCTCCGGGACAGAACTGCTGGATGACCTCACTCCCATGATTATCGGGCGAACCGGCGGGCTTCCTTGCTGAGAACATAAAAACAGCGGTCCCCGTAGACGAAATCGGTAACCGCATAGCCCCGGCGGAAATAGTGCTCAAAGACCCGGCGCAGCCCGGCCTGCCAGGAGGCGATGGGCTGGCGTTTTCCCCGCCAAAGGTTGATATCCGGGGGAACTTCGGCCAGAATCAGGCTTTCGTCTAAGCCGAATTTCGGCTTTCCGGGAATGAATCCTGCTCGGCCCGGATTTGTCCGGGCCGCACTTATGACGGCCGCTGCGGCCGGCCTCTGCTCCGCGTTTTTTCCTGCCTCCGCCATTCTTTCGAGCGCCTTGACGCGGAGCGTCAAATCGACTGCCTCGATTTGATTTTTCCGTCGTTGCTCCACACGCTTTTCTTTAATCGGCCATTCCATGAGCAAGCGGTCGGTGGGAACGCCCGGGCCGAGGATCAGGGCAGACTCCCTCCCGTAAAAATCGCCCAGGTAAGTCCGGGTGATAGCCCCGAGAGCATGGATGTTGAGGTTGGCGTTTCTGGCCTGCAACGGGTCCACCGTCCAGGTGATGAGGTCATACCCTTGTTTTAATGACACCTCGCGCTGGGCCCTCTTCAGCTTTTTGCCCAGGCCAATTCCCTGATATTGAGGAAGAACGGCGAGCAGATGGGAGTGCTGGATCAGCTTCCCCTTGAAAACAGCCGGGAATGAATAGACGAACCCCGCCAGCTTCTCTCCCACATACGCGCCCAGCAGGATCGCCCCCATCCGGGAGGTAATGCAGAATTGGTGGACGGGTGTCAGGTCCTCCTCGTCGTGCTTCCAGACCCGGCGCTGGATATCGACGAGCTTTTCAAAGTCTGGATAGCGGGTCAGCTTGCGGATCCGGACGGGCGGAGATTCATAAGTGTTCATCTTCATCCTTTTACCTTATCTTTTGCCTCGAATTCCTGTCAATAGCCCCGGTTAATTGAAGCCTTTGAGCTCAGGCCAGACTTCGCTCATCGGGCGCTTCAGCCCCCGGCAGAGAAAGATGGGCAGGTGATCCTCGTAGGGCATGCAATACCGGCAGGTGTGCGTCCCGGCCCGGGCCACTTCGGCGAAATCATGCTGCAGGTCCTCGGGATTTCGACCGAGCACGATGACCGTCTGGAAACCGGCGTCCCCGTATCCCCAGATCCAGTAGGAGTTGTGGGCGCAAATGACCCTCGGCAGAGGATAGGCCCGGCCGAAGAATTCCAGCGCCCCGGCCTCCCCGTAGTTGCCGGCAAGAACGACCGTCTGCGTTCTTTCGGCTTCAGGTATGCTCAGGAAGACGCGGGAGACGTTTCTCGCCAGGTCCTCCCAGCCGAACATGTCGGCGTAGAATTGGGGCAGCTCGGAGAGTTCCTTGTCTTCTGAAGAGGTGGGCTTCAGACCCAAGAGATCGGCATACCGAACATAGGCCTCCACAGGCAAAAGCGGACGGGCCAGCGGGGCCAGAACGAGGCCGCTGCCGACCAGGGCCACTGCCGCTGAAGCCAGGAGCCAGGAGCGGCGGCTGGCGCGGGTGATTTTTTCTATGACCACCGCTCCGGCCGCGAAGAGCGCCGGGAACGCGGGAGCGGCATACTCGGACTTGCTGCTCCCCTGGATAAAGGGAATGGCGAAGGCGGTCAGAAAAATAATGCCCAGGGCCATCGACTTTCTTCCTTCCCGGCTGAGAAAATAGTAATAGAGCCCGGATAGCCAGATGACGATCGAGAGGGGATTCAGGATCAGGAAAAGCGTCAAGACGTAATCCCAGCGCGTCAGGCCGGAATACTTCGTGGCCAGGGCGTTGCGGATGAACTCGAGGTGGGCGAAGTCATGTCCGATATTCCAGGCGATGTAAGGAGAGAAAATAAGCAGGGCGATGAGTCCCGCCAAATATGGCCAGATGGTGGCCAGGTGTTTTCTCAACGGCGTCAGGAGAAGGGCAAGGATTAAACCCGCGCCGAACCAGAGAAAATCGATCTTGTTCAGCAGCCCCAGCCCCGTGACAATCCCCAGGAATATCCAGGCCCGCGGATGGGGCCGGTCGAGGATGCGGATAATCAGGTAAACGGCGCCCGCCCAAAGCAGATAGCAGAAGCTGTTCATGGAGTAGATCGACCCGAAGACCAGAAAAACCGGCGCCAGGGAAAGAGCAGCCGCCGAAAGAAACACCGCGGCCCGC
>CAZYWP010000022.1:17201-29978 GCA_964651495.1 uncultured Eubacteriales bacterium
TGAGCCTCTTGATGAGCATCGTTCCATAGGCTCCGCGGGGAAGGCTGAAGGACAGAGTCAGTTTTTTCTTTCCTGGATGGAGCTCGTCCTTTCCGCTTCTGCCGACCCGGAGGTTGTCCGGGATGATGACCGCCCGGCGGAGGACCGACCGAAAATAGGACTTGTGCAGAGCCTTGGTCCGGAATGATGCCGTCCGCAGACCTCTTTCCTCGAGAATTTGTTCGTAGATCGAGCGGGTGAATTCGTCGGGCCAATGCACTTTAACCGCGCCCGTCGGGATTTCGAGGTCAAGAAGATAGCGCCGCGGCCCCTCCTGGATTTTCCCCCAGAAGAGATATTCCCCCTCTTTTCCCTTGACCTTTTCAACCTGATTCACCTTCTGCCTGATGAGGCGGCGAAGGACCTCGTTCCAGAGGTGGGATTGAAAGGCCGCGTACTGCATCGAGATTTCCTCCGCTGGAATGAGCTGCAGCGCTTCGACCGAATTCTTGGGGTGTTCGATCAGATGGCAGAAGATCCTTTTTTCGAGCGGGTTTTCCGCCATTTCCAGGCAAGTCGGCCATACCTTCCAGCTCTGGAAAAGCGCGTTTTTTCGTTCCCTTTCCTTCTTTCCGTCATCGTCCCTGGCGCTGGTCAGATAAATCTGCAGTGCTCCGTTCCAGTGCCGCCGGAGGATTTTTTCGGCAAAAAATCCCCGCTCCGGGTCGTAGCTTCGGAATCTCTGGTCATCGAAAAAATTGGGAAACCCGGCCTCGCGGACTGGCTGGAGGTTTTGGCTGATCGATTCCACGCCGTCCTGGTTTCTGACCGTGACCGTGAAGTCATTGCCTTTGATCAGGTCAGGACCCATTGGCCGGTCCATAAATCCCAAGGACGTCAGGACGAAATTCCTACCTTCCCGGCTATAATCCTCCGGGTTCCGGATGGCGATGAACTGCTCGGTCAAACCGTGCTTGTCCTTTTTTCCCCCGTAGGAGAAAAGGCTCAGGGGCAAGGCCAGCGACCGCGACAAAAAATGGAGAAGGTCGAGCGTGTTCCAACCGCTTTTCTTAAGGCGGTAGACGCGGTGCGCACCGTGCTTCCGGAGGGGCAGGTCGGCTTTCTCTTTGACCACAAAATCTTCCGGGACCGCTTTGATCATGAGCGAATTATAGCATGCGGGGAGACGGGTGGCACCTTAAGAAACGTCCCCCCGCCGCTAAGAGAAGGGGCGGGGGGCGAGGTTCGGGGCCCCCGAGCCTCGCCGGGGGTGAACCGCGACAGGACCCGCACCCATCATAGAAGGGGCAACCTAAATACCTTTGAGATTTTCCGGGGCGGAGTGTAATATGAAACAGCGTCAAATCGGAGATTTATCTGACCTGAGGAGGATGGCATGGCTCAGGATACCAAGGAGAGGGTTCTCCAGCTCTTCAAGGAAGGGGATGCGCTTCTGCAGGGGCATTTCAAGCTGACCTCCGGGAAGCACTCGGAGTGGTATTTTGAAAAGATCCGACTGATCGAGAACCCCCGAGCGCTGGAAAGGATCATCGACCTGCTGGTGGAGAAGATCCGCAAGGAGAATACGGATTTCAATCATGTGGTCTCACCTGCTTACGGCGCCATCGCCATTGGCTTTCTGGCCGCCCTTAAAATGGGGAAGAAATTCGCCTTCACCCAGCGGGTGGAAGAAAAAATGGCCTTCCGGCCCGGCTGGACCGGCCTGGAGCCCGGCGGGCGCGCCCTGATTGTGGAGGACATTCTCACCACAGGGGGCTCGATTCAGGAAGTGGTGGAAAGCCTCAAGCAGAGGTCGATCACCGTCGCCGGGATCTACGTGCTGGTGGACCGGACGGCCGGCGCGGTCTTGATCGAGGGACGGCCGGTCGGAAGCCTCCTGGCCCTGAAAATCGAAGCCTTCGAGCCGGAGGTCTGCCCGTTTTGTAAAGCGGGAGTCCCGCTCGTCAAACCCGGCGCCTCCGATAAAAAATCATAGCGACACGACCCCCGATTCTAAGTTCTTGGTCAGATTTCTGTTTTAAAGAGGGGGCCCCTTTCAGGGTCAGATGAAAACCGGGTCAGGAGCGGGGTTTTCTGGATTCACGACTTTGGCATAGTAAAACCGTCACTGGATCACCCATTAAGAGGAGGCCAGGGTGATCAGAGCGCGCATCCACTTGAACCCCTCGATGAAATCGTCGGCCGAGAAGGCGACGGAACGGGCTCCCGTCCTCTTGACCCGGGGAACGAGCGCCGGCATTTCCGCCTGGCCGCTGTTATGGAACTCGATCTCGAACTGGAATGGCGCGCTCAGTCGGAAAGGCGCGATCTTCTCCTTTTTCAGAAGCGCCTCTTTGGCGCCCGCCCTCAGCCGGCTCCTGGCCTCGTCCCGGGGCAAGAGCTTGGCCGCATAGCGGCCCATCGCTTCCTTGACAGACACCGTGACGATCTCATCACCCAGAATGGATTTTGCCTGGCTGCAGGTTTCCGAGTCGCCGCTGAGCATGATCACCGGGACTTTGTAATAACCGGCGATGGCGGCGTTGATCCCGAGCTCGGGATGTTCCTGACCGTTGATTTTAATCGCTCGAATGGTGCTGCCGGAGATCGTATGGTCGAGTGTGGCCGAAACCGTCCCGGCCCTGGCGTGGTAGCCGATGAAAATACAGGCACTAAAAGAGGCATCGATTCCCTGCATCATCGAAAGGGGCTTGGGCGAGCCGCTGATCAGGGACGCTTGGGGGTGAAGATCGCCGGCCAGGATATTCCTCATGCTGCCGTGGGAATCGTTGACTTCGATTTCCCAAGCCCCCGCGTCGAAGAGACCTTCGATGACGGCGTTGACATCCTCGGCCATCCATTTTCTGGCGGCGCCATAATCCTGACCTGTTGAGGATGTCTGATCGCCATGAACCACACCCCAGATCCCTTCCATATCGACCGAGATAAACACCTTAGGGCCTTTTTTTTCGGTGGCTTGGAGCGGTGCCAGAAGCCCTGCAACCATTAGCACAAGTATCGTTTTCTTCAGCACAGCCTTCTCCTTATTTTGGCGCTGGACCGGTTTTTATTTCAGAATTAGCTCGATGACCGGGACCGTGACATCAGGCTGCCGGACCGGCAGGCGGAGGATCAGGTTGGCGGCTGCGGCACCTTTTCTTTCTCCCGGGAGATATCCGATTTCCGCCGACCGGCTCTCTTCGATAAACTTGATCTCGGAGGCGTCGTTGAGGAGCTGGGCGTAGGCGATGCGCCCGCCATAGCCTTCGAGATGGATCGCGCCCATCGGCCATTCAAGAACGTGGAGGTAAAGCCGTTTGGTTTGCGGATTATAGGTCAGCAGGCAGTTCTGCGGAAGCAGGAAATCATCGGGCGCAGCGGTGCATCCATAAATCGCCGGGCTGTGCTCTTTCATCCAGCGGCCGATTCCCTCGAGTCTCTCTTTGGCCCGGTCGTCGAACGTGCCGCGGGCTGTCGGCCCGACGTTCAGAAGGAGATTTCCGCCCTTGCTGACGGTTTCAATCAGCATCACCACGAGCTGCCTGACGCTCTTCCAGGTCGCTTCCTCGCGGTGATAACCCCACGATCCCGAGAACGTCTGACAAGTTTCCCAGGGCACGCGTTTTCCGTTCATGGCGACCCACTCCCGGGGCATAAACTGCTCCGGCGTCCTGTAATCCCAGCCTCCTGGTATATCGAGCAGGTCGAGCCGATCGTTGAGGACGATGTTGGGCTGAAGCTCCCGGATCAACTTGAGAAGCTTCTCCGACTGCCAGTCATTCCGGCCTTTGCCGTTTTCTTCCGGAAAGGAGAAATCCATGAACAGACAGTCGATCCGGCCGTACTCAGTCAGAATCTCGCGAACCTGGTTGTGCAGATATTCGGCGTACTTGCGCACGTCGCGGTTTTTGGCCTTCTCCCGGAACTGTGTGTTATTGAACATCGGATGGTGGCGGTCGACGGGATAGTCCGGATGATGCCAGTCGAGGAGCGAGTGATAAAACCCGACGCCCAGCCCTTCGGCCCGGAAAGCCTCGACCATGGGCTTAATCAAATCCTTGCCGTAGGGCGTCTTGGTGGCTTTGAAGTCGGTGTATTTCGAATCCCAGAGGCAGAATCCCTCGTGATGTTTGGTCGTGACGACGAAATATTTCATCCCGGCGGCCTTGGCCAGGCGGGCCCATTCCCTGGGGTCGTAGAGGTCGGGGTTGAAATGCTCGAAATATTTTTGATAGTCCTCTTCGCTAACGGCCTCGTGCTGCTTGACCCATTCGTGGCGGGCGGGGAGGGCGTAAAGGCCCCAGTGGATGAACATCCCAAAGCGGGATTCGGTCCACCACTTCATCCGGGCTTCACGTTGGGCTTCGGTTTCCTGGCCGCTGGAGGCCAGGGCGGGAATGGCCAGTACGGAAATGGATAAAACAAATAAGCCGGCTGTGATTATCTTCATTGAAATGACTCCTTTGCCAATGTTCGTGTCGTGCTCGGCACACTCAAGAGTGGCTTATAGCACAGGCCTCTTCAGGTGTCAAAAATTCGCGGGCTGAAGATTGCATCTCTACTTCTTTGATGGGGGCGGGCCCTGTCGCGGTTCACCCCCGGCGAGGCTCGGGGTTGGGGTCGTCAGCCCGCTGATTCTCCCCAGCGAGGAGAATCAGCTCCGAACTCATCCTTCGCTCTTCTCTCCTCCGGAGAGAAACCCTGCCCGCTCAGTCTTCGACGGGCTTCCTCCGACCATGCCAGAGACGCTCACCTGTTTAGGGCCCTTCCTAATTGGCTAGGAGGGGTAGGGGTAGTTAATATCACTAAGAATGGATCCGAAGAGCGTCTCTGGGGCCCTCGCCTCTTCCCCCCTGAAGGCCCCCGAACCACGCCACCCTCCCCTTCTATTAGCCTAGGACTATCACGGAATTGGAAATGCTTCCGCGGCTCAACTTGGGTTGGGAGCCAATGAAGAACGGCCGGGCTATTCCGTCGCGGGCATCTTGAACAGGTCGAAAGAGGAGAGGGAGGGGCTGCTGCGGGATTTGGCGACGACGAGACGGACCTTTCGAGCCGTGACTTCGGGAAAACGCAGCAGGCGCTTATAGCCGATGGTCGTCCCTTTGGCGAAAGCGCGCCACTCCCTGCCGTCCCACGCTTCGAGCGCGAACTCCTCGACCCTATGACCCGCTCGAATGTACTCCTGGAGCATGGCCACGTTGAACGTCTGTTCCTGCCGGAGCTCCAATTCCAGTTTCGCTTGTTCAATTCCTTCGTCCGTAGTCCAGAATGTCGCATTGTCCCCATCGACTAGAAAGGCCGCACGACAGCCTTTTCTCTCGCTGCTGGCCTTGATTTTCGCGCCGGAGGCGAAATCCGTCTTGAACGTCTCGTCCAGGATCCGGCGCATTCCCATCAGGCTTTTAACGTCGCTGTCGTGGACCCGGCCGCGCCGGTCCGGCGGGATATTGAGGAGAAGAACACCGTTCCGTCCAACCGAGCTGAAATAGATATCGACCAGCTTCTCCGGTGTTTTGACCTCGGCGTCCTGGCCGGCGTGGTAGAACCAGCCGGGCCGGATGGAGACATCGGTCTCTGCCGGGTACCAGGCGAGTGCTCTAGCCGACTCGAGCTTTTTGCGGCTCCCCAGGTCGTCGGCGGTCATGTCGCCGGGGATGAACAGCTCATCAAGAGAAGGGAGTTCCCCGCTTCCCTTAGTCACGCCGACTGTCTCGCTGACCTGCATAGGGACGACGCTCCACTCGGTCTCCCGGCCGTAGCCCGATTCCGTCCCCACCCAGCGGACATCGGGCCCCATGCCGAAGATGACGGTTTTCGGCTGAAGCTCGCGCACGACGCGATAGTAGGACGGCCAATTATACACCTGCCGCTTTCCGTTCGGCCCCTCTCCGCAGGCGCCGTCAAACCAGACCTCGGTGACCTCGCCGTAGCCGGTCAGGAGTTCGCCGAGCTGGCGGCGGAAGAATTCGTTGTAGACCGGGGAGTCGCCGTAGGTCGGCTCGTGCCTGTCCCAGGGTGAGAGATAGACGCCAAACTTGAGCCCGGCCTCGCGGCAAGCCTCAGCCACATCCCTGACGACGTCCCCACGGCCGTCACGCCAGGGACTTCGCTTAACGCTGTGCTCAGTCAGTTTGCTCGGCCAGAGACAGAAGCCGTCGTGATGCTTGGCCGTGACGATAATCATCTTCATCCCGGCTTCCTTGACTACCCGGGCCCACTGGCCGGCGTCGAAATCGACCGGGTTGAAAAGGGCGGGGTCTTCCGTGCCTTCTCCCCATTCCCGGTCGGTGAACGTGTTCATTCCGAAATGGGCGAAGGCGATGAACTCCAGCCCCTGCCAGGCGAGCTGGTTCGGCGTCGGCACGATGTTCGCCGCCTTCAGGACGATTCCTGCGGCGGATTCCCCCGGAACGATCAGGGCATAGTTGTGCTTCTCCGGGAAGGCGGGCTCCTCCCGGCCTTTGGGACCCCGGCCACAAGCGGGAGAAAATATGAGCGCGGAAAGCCAGCCCAGGCCAATCAGCGTTATTAAAAAGAAGCTTGGAATCCGGAGCACTGGGGGGGAGCCCTTGGCGGACCAATGCATTCTGGAGACAGGCGATAAACCGGCTTTTCTCTTCGACATGCCTTATTCCATTCGCCCAGTTCCGGAGAAACTCGGCTCTCTACTCGGGTGATATAACCGGCTTCAGCCGGAGCTTCAGGGTTTCGATGGCCTGATGGCCGACTTTGAGCCTGAGGCCGCGGGCCTCACTCTCAACCGGCTTCCCCTCTTCCTCAATCATGTTGACTATCTCCGCTTTGGTCAGCAGAAAGGAGAACCTCAGCCCGACCTCAGAGTCCTTCCCCTCGATCTCGACGAGCCTGACGATCACCGAGTCGTCGTCCTCGCATTTTTTGACCGTGCTCACGAGGACATTCGGAGCGGAAACGGAGAAAAAGCTCATCTCCTCAGGCAGCCCGGCATCGACCTCTGCCTTGGGAGCTACCACGGGAAACAGCGGGCAGTTGGCCTCGATCCCCGCCCGGTATCCGTTCCGCCATCCCGCGGGGTGAGAATAGAGCGAGAATCGATAGCGGTGGTCGCCCTCCTGGAGATACCAGTTCCCTTCGCCATGGCAGCTCCGCCGGGACGCCAGCAGGACCGGCTGGAGGACCGGATAGGCGGCCGGGCCGGGAGTCGGGTCCTGATAGTCGTTGACCGCCACGCTGGTGCTGAGAGTTACGCCGAAATGCCATCCGCCGGCGCTCAGGAAATTCTGGACTTCGCGGGGCCGGATCTCGGAACACGGCTCGTCGTAGTTCAGGTTTCCGTAGGCCGGGCCGCCCGTGCCTGGGATTTCGCTCCTGCCGACCTCGATGACGCCCATCGGGACTTCGTAGGCGACCTCGCCGCCGGGGACGCCGACGGGCAGAGCCAAGCGGAACTCACGGTAGGGCGCCCCGTCCCAGTTCAAGATGGCGACCTGGCAGTCGATCCTCTTGAGATGATTATAGATAGCTATCTGTTCCTCGATGGTGCAGGACTCCAGTTTTTGCTCCAGCCGGAAGACAGCCCGCAGCGGACCGGATTCCAGGAGATCAAATTCCCAGCGCGTTTCGTGAAGGCTGAGCTTATCGAAACCCTCCATGGTGGGCTGCTGAACACGGCCGAACTCTCCCGCGCCGTTTCCCACTGACTGCATAGTGAAAACCTCAAACCCCAGGAATTTATCCGTGTTCAGGAGGTCGCAGCCGAGTTCTTTGTCAAAGACCCGTTTGACCCCGCCGGGGGCCAATTCCAGCCTGTAGTACGTGTTTTCATAGCGGTCGGCCGGCAGAATCGTCCGGACCGGAAAGGGAGGGGCGTCCCGGTCTTCGACGACGTAGTATGTCTTGTATCCCAGGGGAGGAACATTCTTGGCGATGAACTCGAGCCGGGTCGTCCCCAGCTTTTGCCCGGGTTGAGGAAGCAGCACTTGAGACGGCATCACCTGTCGCCCCGCATCCAGGACCCGCCATTGGCGAAGGGCGGAGTCGACGATGATTTCGACCGAGGCCGAGCGCTCCCAGGAGAGGCTGTTGAAAACGACGACGGGAATTCCTTCCGCCGACGCTGTTTTCACCCTCGCTGCGATAGTCTGAACGGCAGCCGCCAGCATCTGTTTTCCTTGGTCCCGGGCGAATTCATACTTTTTCCGGAACAGCCGGTCGGTGACCTGGCCTTCTTTGCCGCCCCAGCCGTGGTCGGGATAGATGGCGGCCCGCCAGGCGTCCGAGAGCGGACCGGCGGGATAATTCTCGAAATCGCCGCCCAGCAAGGATGCGATCGTGCTGAAAATTTCGGCGGCGGGCAGCAGAATCCCGGCTTCGCGCTGGGCGGCGATGGCCCAGTGATGGGTGGGGCCGTGAATGTACAGCCAGAGGTTCGGCCGTTCTCCGCTGATGGGGTCGAAGTTCGGGGCGGTCTTGGTTAGGGCTTCGAAGAACCGGCGGGCCGATGAATACTGCATCGTTGAGGCACCTGAGCCGCCGGCCGTCCGATGCCCGGCATTCCAGAGCTTGATCAGGGGGCCGAAATCGGTCGGCTGGGAGAAATCCACCGAATGGAGGAGGGGAAATTCCGGCGCGACCTGCCGGGCTGCGTAGTCAGCGCTCCATTTGGCCAGCTTCTCCTCAAGGACTTTGGCGCCCTCGGCAGGAACCGCGCCCAGGATCGAGGAGGCGTTGGTGTAGTGGCCGGGCGAGTAGGCGAGGACCGACGACCCGTCCGGGCTCGACCAGCGATAAAATCCCTCATGGTACCGGCTGATCACCATGAACGGAATCCCCGCCTTGCTCAGGATCTGCTGCATCTGGAGGGCCCGTCCCGGGACATCGGGGTTGAAATAGACCCTGGCATCGCAGCCGGGGAAATTCGCCTTCAGCCATTTCCGGCCGAAATAGGTCTGGCGGACAAGCTGTTCGCCGCTGAGCAGCGATTCGTAAGGCTGGTTGAACGTAGCCCCCCACTCGAGCCTTCCCTCCCGGGTGAGGCGAAGGATTTCGTCGCGACTGTCGGGATGCCGCTCCAGATATTCCATCAGGTTGAGCATGTTTTCCATGACGAAGCAGTAATCGGGCGATTTCCTCATCATCTCCAGGGCGGGCGTGATGCAGTGGGTGTCGCGGTACTCGATGCAGGCTTCGGGGCTGTTCATCCAGGCAATGTCCTGGTGGCTCGATGAGATGATGTGGAGTCGCGCTCCCTGGCCTTTGTCCGAGCCGGGGCCGGTCGTCGGCCGCTGTTTTTCGTTTTGCCCCGCCGTCAGGCCCAGGCTCAAAATCAGGAGAATGGGGATAACAGGCCCGCATCTTTTCGGCATGTCGCCTCCTCAGTGGCGGTCTCTGGCCGGCGCGCTTGGTCATCGATCCAGGATCGAGACGTCGGGGACGAGCAGGCGGCGGATCTCCGGCCGGTTCATGTTCTCGGGCGTGGCCATGAAGACTCCCGTGTCGAGGTATTTTTCGTAGGGCTGGCCCCTCAGGTGGGCTACGGCTGCTTTCACGCTTTCGTAGCCCATGCGGAAGGGGTCCTGGACGACCAGGCCGGCGAGCGCTCCTTTCTCCAGGGCCTCGATGAGCTTGGCCGAGGTGTCAAAACCGACATGAATCACCTTCCCCGCCAGGTCGTGGTCCTGGAGGGCCCGGAGGCAGCCGAAGGTCGAGGATTCGTTCGGGGTGAAGATGGCCTCGACGTCGTGAAACCGGGAGAGAAGGTTCTCCGTCGTCTGATAGGCGGTCTCCGTGGTGATGCCGGCATACTGGTTGTCTGAAAGGATGCTCATAGCAGGGAACTTCTCCCGGATGACTTCGAGGAATCCTTCCTCCCTCTGCCGGCCGCCTTCGACGCTCTCCATGACCCGGATGAGAATGAGCTTGCCCCGGCCGTTCATGAGCTTCCCGATGTGCTCAGCCGCCAGTCGTCCGCCCCGGCGGTTGTCGGTGGAAATATAGGCGATGTGGTGGTCTCCGGCCAGGGCCGAATTGAAGATCACCGTCGGAATCCCCGCCTTTTTCGCTTCGACCACGGGCGGGACAAGGGCGCGGTCGTCCAGGGGCGTCAGGACGATGGCGTCGACGCCGGCGGCGATCATCGTCTCGACGATCTGGACCTGTTCGTTCCGGTCATCCTCCTTGAGCGGGCCTTTCCAGACGATCCTGACGCCCAGCTCCCCCGCGGCTGTCTGTGCTCCGGCATGGATGGCCTTCCAGAATTCGTGGGTGGTGCCCATCGGGATGACCGCCAGGCGCAGCTCTTTGGCCCGTCCCCCCGCGGCGCGATCGGCCTTTTGACACGAGGAGAGAAGGAGGCTCCAGGCCAGCGCGAGGACGGCAGCGGTAACCAGGAATTTATTTTTTCGCCGGGGCATGTCAGGGATCCGCAAACATAGCACAAAGGATGTCGAAAATACAGGACCTCAACCCGCCGGGACCTCCTTTTTCAGCTTCTTGAGCTGTTCTGCGGCGGTCTCAACAGCCTTCTTGATCTCGGGATTGCCGGGGTCGAATTCGAGCAGGCCCTGCCAGAGAGCGATGGCCGCGCTGAGATTGCCCTTGCGGTACTCCTCCAAGCCCTTCCGGGTGATCTGAGTGCGGCAGTTAGCCAGACCTTCCTCCAGGGATTTCAGGGAAAATGACGGCGGTTGTCCGATCTTCTGAGCAAAGGCATATTCTTTGAGAAGGGCGGCATAGCCCTTCCCCGCCGTTTTGAAGTCGTTTCCGGCCATGGCGGCATCGGCCAGCCGCTTGACCTCCTCCAGAGCATGTTGGTAACCCGCCCTGAGGTCCGGGTCTTTGATCCCCTCTGCGCCGGGAATTTTGTAGGCCTCGAGCGTTTTCTGGAAATCGCCGGCCTGGAGCGATTGCCGGGCCCGTTTCTCTGCCAGGACCGTTCGGCACTCCTGAATTCTCCGGTCCAGGAACGGCGGCCGGAAGGAGAGATGCTGTTCGAGCTCCTTGAACCGGGGATAGTTCTTAAGAAGGATTGAATACGTCTTTTCGGCCGCAAGAAAACCGCCACCCTGGAAGGCCCGATCGGCGTCCCCTTTCATCTGCTCAAGGGCCCTGATGTACTCGTTCCGGACCGGCGCTTCTTGGGGATACCTGAGGTATGCAGACTGAAAAGAATCGATCGCCCTCTGGAAATTTCCCGCGGCCAGGAATTGTCGGGCCACACTCAGGCTGGGCTCAAAGGCCGGTGCCTTCTTGACGGCGCAGGTTGCGAGAAGGCCAAGAGCGGCGAGGAGGAAGAAATTCTCTACAGTCCGGAGAAAAGCCCGCTTCATTCTCTCGGCCTCTGGGAAAAATCGGCCGCCCGCTTTTCCAGGAGACGGATGTAACGTGCTGTCAAGCCCGGGTCGAATTGAACGCCGGCCAGTTCGGCGATTTTTTTCCGGGCTTCCTCTTCACTGAGCGCGTCACGGTAGGGGCGGTCCGAGGTCATAGCGTCGAAAACGTCGGCCAGGGAGATAATGCCCGCCAGAATCGGAATCCTGTCTCCTTTCAGCCCGTCCGGATATCCCGTCCCGTCATGCCATTCGTGGTGGGACCTGACGGCGGGGATGTATTTCAGCAGCGAGGGAGCTTTAGCCAGGATTTCGGCGCCGTACTCGGGATGCCGCTGCATCTCGCGCTGCTCCGAAGGGTCGAGCCGGCCCTGCTTGTGCAGGATGGAATCGGGGATCTTGATCTTTCCGACGTCGTGGAACAGGCAGGCGACTTCGAGGTCCTCGATCTCCTCCCGGCCGAGTCCCACGTCCCGGCCGAGCTCGAGGGCCAGCTGGGCCACGCGGGTGGAATGGCCGAGAGTGTAGTTGTCCCGGGCATCGATCGCCGCCGCCAGGACTTTGACCGTGGACACATACGCCCCTTCGAGGTCTTGAGCGTACTGATTCAATCTGTCCCGCTGGGCCGTTATTAGAGCCGTCATATCGTTGAAGCTCTCGGTCAATCGGCCCAGCTCATCCCCGGAGTAAACCCGGAGAGGCCGGCTTCGTTTCCCCTCCTTGAGCTCGGCGACACCGGCAGAGAGCTCCTGGATGGGCCTGGTCAGGAATGTAGAAAGAAGGATACTCGTGGCGATGCCCAGGCAGAGAATGACGGCAAAGACGGCGATTATTTTCTGCCGCGCATCCTTCTTGGCGGCGGCCAAGTGGGATTTGTTGATTCCCAGGACGACCGAGCCGAGGGCTTTGTCCATGAAGGCGATGGGACTCGAGATCTCGAAGAGGCCGGCCGTTCCCACCGGCATTTCGCTAATAACCGTCCCATCCTCATGAGCCCGGACGACCCGTCCCTCTGCGGCCTCGAACAGTTCGCCCATTTTTTGGACATCGCTGTGGACGAGAATCTTGCCCGCGGTGTCGGTAATGGCGATGTATTCGATGTCGGCGTTGGTTTCCTTGATTTTAAAAGCCAGGGTGTCCAGGCCGGGGAGGTCCCCGGAAATCAGGCTGTAGCCGGCGGGCGAGGCCACGCTCCTCCCCAGGGATTCGGCCCGGGTCAGGACTTCGTTCAAGATATGCCTGTTCATGATCCGGACGGTGATCGCGTAAAACCCGAGAGAGGTTACGATCAGGAGCAGAAGCACAAACAACGCCGCTTTGCTGCGGATTTTTTTGAACGGGGCCAGGTTGTCTTTTTGGGTCATCCGAACTTCACCTGGATAATCATTGAAGCAGGGCTGAATAATTAAGACTAACAGAGAAATAGGGAGAATTCAAGGAAATGAATGGAGTCCTCCGGGAAATCAGCGTTTTGGATTCTCTGTTAGGC
>CAZYWP010000023.1:0-29819 GCA_964651495.1 uncultured Eubacteriales bacterium
CCCGACAAGCTGGCTGAAATTCTGGGTCCGGCCGGCGTCAATGCGTCTCACGAAGCGGTTGTCATTTCAGGCGCAGGGTTGACCACAGACTCGGCCCTGGCGTTCGTCATGCTGGAGAAACTGGGACAGAAAAAAGTATCTGTCTTCATGGACTCCATGGATAAATGGGCACAACTTGGTTTCGCCATGACAAAGGATGCAACCGTTGTGGGCCCCAAAAAGGCCCCCCGCGACGTATCCATACCGCCCACCACTTATCCCGGGAATTTCCGTAAGGACGTGATCATTGCGGATCCGAAGAGCACCCAGGGATCTTATCCCAAGGTGTTCATTGCCTCGGGCAAGAATGTGCCTGCTAAAGCTCAGGACGGCAAAGTTGTTCATGTCCCGTACACTGATCTCCTGAATGCCGACGGCACGCCCAAAGCCGCGAAAGATATCTGGAACATCCTGGCCAAGGCCGGGGTCCCGAGATATGCGGAGCTCGTTTGCTTCTCCGATGATCCCGGTGAAGCGGCAGTCAACTATTTTATTCTCAGGCTGATGGGCTACCCTGATATAAAGGTGTTGGTGATTTAATCAGCGATAGGAAATTCGTTTTTCTGCTGCGCTGACTAAAGGAGTGTCCAAGCACCAGTTTCCCCTCACCCCATCGCAGGGAATGATCAATCGGGGCGTCGTCGGATGTCAAATTGAATGTCAAACGGACCTTCCTCTTCTTCGTCACTTCTGCCGCACCAGTTTTTGGGCCCGCCGTCCTTTGATATCGCCAACATAGCTGAACTCGCCGGGGCCAATCCCCATTTTACCCCATGCTTTGACAAACTGACCTCTTCCCCTCCGGTCATCCTCACAGAGTATAAATCGCGGCTCAAAGAGATGTCAAAGTGGTGTGGAGTTTTGAGTAGAGTGAGGCAATTTTATTCGCCGATATCGGCAGCCGGCCGAACCTTCTGATTGGCGAGATCAGGCTGGTAAAACGAATTTGAAATCCGACAACGCTCAATGTATCATTCCCTGCGATGGGCAAGAAGGTTTTAAATGGACAGCCACACATATTCTTTTGTCCTCTCTTGAGGACATATCGCTAGAAATTTTACACTTCGGGGAGATGGGGATCGTAATACCCGTTTCCCTATTTTCCAGCCGAGTTGCCGGAGCGCGATGGCCTCTTCCTGTTTACCGCGCTCTCTCAGATAGCGGGCCATCTCGGTCAAGCGCTCCTCCTTGGCCAGGTCGGGGAAAGCCGGCAGGGATATCTTCCTCTCTCATATAGACGCAAGCGGACAATTTTGGTTTACCGGGTGGAGCGCGGAGCCTGCTCCGAGCGAAGCAAGGAGTCTCCGGATCCGCTTCGGCTTTGCCTCGCATCCGCGGCGTTCCTGGCCATGACAATTTGCTTGATACGTTGGCATGAATTGTTAAGACCTGACCCCCTCCTGCCGATTGTCAAGCCAGACAAACCGATCAGCTTCATTACGCACTTCTTCGGGATCTTCTGTTGGCATAAATACAGCTTCTCTATCCCTCTCTTGCTATTCCCGCCGGGCAGCTATAATAATATGCTCATTGACCAAAATTGTAATAATACGGTCAATAACGAAATAAGAATGAGGCGTGATGGGGCGCATAGTTATTTTCGCACCTCTTAAGACGGAAGCCAATTCTGTTAGCCGACTCATCCACAAGAAAAGCAACACGGAATATAAAGCGACCGGTCAGGTCGGTCGGAACAAGATTGTTCTACAGATTACGGGAATTGGGCCATTACGCGCGAGAGAATGTTCAGAGCGCGTTTTATTGAATCTCAAAGACAGATCATCGCAGGCCAAGCTAAACATAGATGCTGTAATGATCATTGGCTCATGCGCGAGTCTGAATCATCAGACGTCAGAAGGCGATGTGATTTTATATTCTCAATGCGTATCTGTCGCAAAGGATCGTCCTGGGATCGCATGTCCCACCCGAATTTTAGAAAAAGTCAAAAAATTATTAGAAGAAAAAGGAATTCATGCCACGCAACTGATAGGAGTGACCTCAAATCGCATAGCCATTAGCAAAAAGGAGAAACTGGCCTTGGCTTCTTATGGTGCCGACATTGTGGATATGGAAAGTTACGAAATTCTTAAAGCCGCCCATCAAGCCAATATACCGGCAGTTGTCATTCGAGTGATTTCGGATTCTTTGGATCGCGATATGCCTGATTTCAACCGGGCAATGAATAGCAATGGAGAAATTCTTGCGTTTGGTCTATCAAGGATCCTTGTTTTTTCCCCCATAAAGGCGGCAAAAGTATATTTTGCCTCTCGCCGTGCTCTTAATGTTCTAAATACTGTCATGGCGGCTGTTTTACCACATATTGATTGTTAGAAATCAGAAGTCAATTTTGGCGACAAACTGGATTTGCCGTGCATCGAACGCGACCACTTAAAAAATTCGTTTTTCTGCTGCGCATCCCGGCCGACCGGGGTAATTAGTTCGAGTCTGTTTTTAACCCCAAGCTTCTGGTAGATGTTGCAGAGGTGATTGCGGACCATGCTGGCCGAGATGAAGAGATCCCGCGCCGTTCCGGTAGAAAGCCGTCCAGACAAGGGGAGGGATGAAGGGATTCTCCCTGACCTCCTCCGGCATCAGCGAGAAGAACATCGGCTACGATGATTAAACTCAGCCTCGAGATCTTCGTATGATCATAGGGCGGACTGCCCGTAGGTTTTCTGAGCATAAAGCGAAAATAAGGGAGGATGAAATGCAATGATCTCCAGATTGTTGTCCGTGCTCCTCGCCCTGAGCGTTTCAACCTGCGACATCACATCCCGGGACGTGAACGGAAACGGTCGGCAAATTCCCGTCCCGGAAAAAACGGATGACGGCTGGGATGTGGCTTCGCTCAACAGTGTCGGAATGAATCCGGAAGACTTCAATCGATTAATGGATCGGCTGGATCGGATCGGCGAGCATCGGATCCACGGCATCCTCGTCGTCAAAGACAATAAACTTGTCTTTGAGAAATACTATCCCGGCCCCAAATTCAACCTGGGTCAATACACCGGAGAAACCGGGTACGGCCGGGATGATTTGCACGTGCTGTGTTCGGCCACGAAGAGCGTCTCCTCGGCCCTCCTGGGGATCGCCCTAGATAAGGATTATATCCAATCGATCGAACAGAAGGTTTACGATTTTTTCCCGGAACATGCCGACTTGCTCCTTCAGGAGCCGGCCAAAGGCAACCTCACGATCAAGCACCTTCTGACGATGATGTCAGGATTGACCTATGATGACGAGTCGCTTCCGTATACCAACCCGGACAACGACATGCACAGGTTTTTTACGGCCGACGACCCGATCAGATTTTTGCTGGCCAAGCCGCTATTCGCCGAGCCGGGAACCGTCTTCGATTACGACAACTGCAACACCAATATCTTCGGTCAAATCATCCGCAAGGCGGCGAATAAAAGGCTGGACGTGTTCGCCAAGGAATCCCTGTTTGATAAAATCGGTGTCACTCGACAAGAATGGCAACCGGTCCGGAATGACGTCCTGCTCTGTTCGGGCGATTTGCATCTGCGGCCCAGGGACATGGCCAAGTTCGGTCAGCTTTTCCTGAACAGGGGTGAGTGGAACGGGGAACGGATCATTTCTTCCGCATGGTGTGATCTCTCGACGGCGGCTTTTCTCAATCCCAATAACTACACCGCTGAATTTCCATGGGCGGATGGATATGGGTATCACTGGTGGCGAAAGACGTTTGTCCGCCCTGCCGGAAATCAGGCCGCCTATTTTGCCTTCGGCTGGGGCGGACAGATGATCATGATCATTCCGGACCTGAGTCTGGTGATCGTCACCACGGCGGGAAATTGGTTTGATGCCGAGAAAATCTCTCCCTTCTCGATCGTGTCGGACTATATCATCCCCTCCGTGAATCGATAAAATATGGCTTTTTTTGCGCGTTCCGGCCGACCAGGTTGATCAACTCGAGCCTGTTCTTGACGCCGAGTTTCTGGTAGATGTTGTAGAGGTGATTGCGGACCGTGCTGGCGGAGATGAAGAGCTTGCGTTCGATGTCTTTGTTGCTCGCGCCTTGAAGGACCAGGCGAAGGATCTCCTGTTCCCTGGCTGTCAGGTCGTAGCTTTCGATTATGCCATCCGCTCTCTCCCCGACAACCGTAAAAGCGGACCTGAGCTTCAGCCACATCCGGACCACGATGGCAACCCCGCTGGCAACGAACAACAGAGCCAGCGCAACGAACCAGGTCGTCCTCCAGAACGGCGGAACGAGTTCAATCCCGATCTCGATCGCGCTCTCGTTCCAGACTCCGTCCGGGTTGGAGCCTTTGACGCAGAGCTTATAGTCTCCCGGCTTGAGACGGGAGATGGAAACGGAGTTGGAGTGACCGAGGGGGATCCATTCCCGGTCTCGCGGCTCAAGCTTGTAGGCGAACCGGTTGAACGCCGGCATGACATAACACAGGGAGGCGAATTCGAATTCATATAAGTCGAACTGACTGGAAAGCTCCAACGGTTTAGAGCGCAAACGGGGATCCTGAAGCTTGACTTCCTGACCGTTCCGATAAAAAGCCGTCCAGACGAGGGGAGGAATGAAGAGATTCTCCCTGACCTCATCCGGACGGAAGGCGTTGAACCCGTTGACTCCGCCGAAATACATCCGCCCGTCGGCGCTCCTGAAGCAGGCCCCGGCGTAGAATTGATCGGCCTGGACCCCGTCATGGAGGCCGTAGGACGTAAACGCTCCGGATCGGGGATCGAACCTGGCCAGCCCGCGGTTGGTGCTCAGCCATAACAAACCCGATTCGTCCTCCAGAATTCCGCAGACGACCGCTCCGGGCAGACCCTCCTGCGTCGTGTAGCAGTTCCACTTATTTTGTTTTGAGTCGAACCGGTTGAGCCCGCTGTCCGTGCCCAGCCACAGGATTCCCGTGCGGTCCTCGTGGATGGAGTTGATGATATTGTCATTGGGGCCCGTTCCGGATGGCGCGCCGAGCCTGCTCGTGTGCCTTTCGAATTTCCCCGTTAACCTGTCCAGACGGTTGAGCCCCGATCGGGTTCCCACCCAGATTGAGCCATCGCTGCCCTCGAAAATCGCCGTGACGATGTTTCCGCTCAGGCTGGCCGCGTCCGCGGAATCATAGAGATAGCGGGCAAACTGACGCGTCTGTGTATCCAACCGATTCAGCCCCTGATGGGTTCCGATCCACAGCACCCAGGGATTGGCCCGTTCAGCCCAAAGCGCATGGATCCTGTTGTTGGAAAGGGCCGCCGCATTCCCGGGATCACTCAGATAATGATCGAAATAGCCGGTCCTGGGATTGAAACAGTCGAGGCCGCCGCCGTCGATTCCCGCCCAAATCCGGCCCTCTCCGTCTTCGCAGAGGGCAGTCACGGCGCCGGGAGATAGGCTGCCGCCATCGGACGGCTGGTTGCGGTGCCGGCGCACTAGCCCTGTTTCCTCGTCGATCTCGTCCAAACCCTCGTCGAATCCTACCCATAGTCTTCCGGAACTGCTCTTCCACAGAGAACGGACCTCGTTCCGGCTGATGCTCCGGAGGTCGGATCGATTGTGCTTGTAGTGAGGGAACTTAACCTGGTCGGCCAGGCACTTGCCGAGTCCTCCTCGGGCCGTCCCCACCCACATGACTCCGGAAGCGTCTTTAATGATGGATGTAATGTTGTCATCGTTGAGAGAGTCTGCATCCTGAGAGTCGTGCATTGCTATGGAGTAATCGCCGGTTTTCCTGTCCCAAATCCTCAGTCCGCTCCAGGACGTGCCGATCCAGAGCCGGCCTTCTTCATCCTCGGCAATGGCCGTGATCGCGGGGGATATGAGGTCTTGAGGATGAGCCTCATCACCGCTGAAACGGATGAATCCCTCCTCGTCAGGAACAAATTGATTCAGCCCTCCGCCTCTCGTTCCCGCCCAGATCGTTCCCTGACTGTCCTGGTAAATCGACCAGACCGTGTTGCTGCCGAGGCTTCGAGGATTATTGAGGGCGAAGCGGAAATTGTCGATTTCTCCACTTGCCGGATTCCGCCTGTACAGCCCTCCCTCCTGAGTTCCGATCCAGAGGAATCCCCGGCGGTCCACGAGCAGGTCCCAGATAGCGCCGGCGTCCGGGTCCAGCTGAATCCGGCTGAAGGATTCCGTCTCCCGTTCGAACCGGTTTAATCCATCGAGGCGCGTGCCGACCCATAGATTTCCGTTTTTGTCCTCCTGGATCGCCATAACGATGTTGCCGCTGAGGCTTGCCGGGTCGGCCGGGTCGTGCTGGTATTGGACGAACGCCTCCTTGGCTTTTTCGAACCTGAAGAGCCCCCGACCGTCCGTGCCGATCCAGATGTCTCCCCGGCTGTCTTCGATCGCCGGATAAACAACGGTTGATGGCGTCGTTTCAGCCGAGTCCTGACCGGGCGCGGGAGAGAAAAAGAGAAATCGATACCCATCGTACCTGGCCAATCCGGCGATGGTGCCGAACCAGAGGAAGCCTTCCTTGTCTTGCAGTATGCTGGAAATGCCGGTCACGGAGGCTCCGCCGGTCTCGGGGAGCAAGTGTTCGAAGCGAAGGTATCGGCTTGGGAGAGAGGCAAGAGAGTCCGGAGAAAGAAGGAATGCCCCTAGCGCAAGAAACGCCGCGAGACCCTTTTTCATTGAGCTTGAGATGTTATTTAAGGCCACGTTGGGGATAGGAGTCTTATTAAACCCGGCCGACGATTTGTCCTCCTGCCATGCTCGGGATCCAGGCCGTCCAGGGCGAAAAAATCATATCCCTGAACACCGATCGATGTCAATTAAACAGTGTTCCTTGACATTCTTGGCAGGCGCGATTTACTATTCCCCACCATGTGGAAATCGAGTCGGAAACGCCTGTGCGGCCCGCTGAGCCAAAAATGAAATTCGAAATCTGGGATTGCCACACTCATCTCATCGGCATTCCCGGCGACACTCCGGAAGCGCGGCTCGGAAACCTGCTCGAGTGCGCCGAGCGCATGGGGATCTCGCGCGTCTGTTTGTTCATGGGCATGGCCGAGAAAGGCTTCGATCCCTCACCGGAAGAGTTTCGCCAGGACAATGACGAAGCCCTGCGGGCTCTTCGACACTTCCCCGGCCGTGCCTTTGGTTTCGTCTATCTCAATCCCAAGCACACCCAGGCCAGCCTCGATGAGCTCAACCGCTGCGTCCGGGACGGGCCTATGGTTGGAGTGAAGCTGCTGGCGGCCGAGCACTGCAACCAGCCGACGCTGGACCCGATTATCGAGCTCGCCACGGAGCTGAAGGCTCCGGTGCTGCAACATACATGGCTGAAGATCACCGGCAACCTTCCCGGTGAATCCACGCCTATGGAACTGGCGGAGCTGGCGGCGCGGCATCCGCGCGCCACCCTCATTTGCGGTCACAGCGGAGGCGATTGGGAACACGGTTTGCGCGCCATCCGTCCCCACCCGCACGTCTATGCCGATCTCTGCGGGGGTGACCCGACGGCGGGTTTCACGGAGATGGCGGTGCGCGAGCTGGGCGCCGAGCGCGTCCTTTTCGGCAGCGATGTCGGCGGCCGCGGGTTCGCCTCGCAGTTGGGCAAAATTTTCGGCGCGGACATCCCGGACTCGGCCAAACGGCTCATCCTGAGCGAAAATCTCAAGCGCCTGCTGCAACCTATTCTGAGTGAGAAAGGGATCAAGCTGTCGTGAACGATAAGTCAGTGAATTCTCTTGGCCGGCGCGACTTCCTGAAAGCGGCTCTGGCTGCGGCGGGAGCCGCTGTGCTGGGTCGGTCTTGCTCGTCTCCCGCTGTGAAATCTGTGTCAGCCCATCTCATCGATGTCAACGTCAACCTCGGGCGCTGGCCTCTGAGGCGAGTTCGCTTCGATGATACCCCCGGCCTGGTGTCCATGCTTCGCCGCCAGGGCGTCACCCAGGCCTGGGCCGGAAGCTTCGAGAGCCTCCTCCACAAGGACATGGCCGCGGTGAACGCCCGGCTCGCCGGCGAGTGCAGGCGTTTTGGGGGAGGCCTGCTCGTGCCCTTCGGCTCGGTGAACCCGAAGCTTCCCGACTGGGAAGACGAATTGCGCCGCTGCGCCGAGGAACACCGCATGCCCGGCATCCGGCTGCATCCGAACTATCACGGCTACAAGCTCGACGACCCGGATTTTGCGCGCCTCTTTAGGATGGCGGCCGAGCGCGGCTTGCTCGTCGAGCTGGCGCTGATCATGGAAGACGTGCGTATGATGCACCCGCTTCTTCGCGTCGAGCCGACGGACCCCGGGCCGCTCGTCAACCTGGTTAAGCATACGCCCGGCCTGAGGCTTGTGCTTTTAAACGCGCTGCGGGACCAGCCGCTGGCTGATCTTGTCGCGGCCGGTGAAGTCTATGTGGATATCGCCATGCTGGACGGGTTTGCCGGAGTGGCCAATCTGCTGTCTAAAGTGCCGTCGAGCCGCGTGTTGTTCGGTTCCTACGCGCCGCTGTTCTATTTCGAAGCGGCACTCCTGAAACTGCAGGAGTCGCCGTTCCGCGATGAAGATCTGCTGGCAATCCGGGCCGCAAACGCGGGGCGCCTGCTGCCGGAAAACCCCGGCAAGTAGACTGTTTTCAGCGTGTCCTGCGATGGCTTCGTCCAGACCGCGTTCGCGCACTAAGATCATCTAAACGCATTAAATGAGTATACGTCACCCCCGCCCTAACCCTCCCCCCTCGAGGGGGAGGATGAAGGTGGGGGGGTACCATCAATTATTGCGTTTACAATAGGAAAACCCCAATTGCCTCATTTCATCGATTGGCGCATTTTGGCCTCGGCTTCCGGGCCCCAATAGCCGCAGTCGAGCTCCAGGAAAATCGAGGTGTACGGAACGGCGAGATTCGTCTTGACCATCACGACCTTGAAGGTTTTTCCGGCCTGGTCGAGGCGGGCAATAAGCTCTTCGTGGAGCACGGGCATGGCGGATCGCCCCTTGAGCATTTCCTCCAGCTGCCGGCGGGTGTTGTCCGCCCCCGGCGCGAGAGCTTCGGGGACAAAGGCCAGTTCCTTGTCGAGATAGATCTTTGGCCGGATATGTTTCGCTGCATCGACCGCCTTGAGAACCTTCTCCAGGACGACAAAATGGTCCTCGTTGGAGACGATTGTCTCGATCCCGGGGCTGATTTGCGGCGGGAAGGCTGAATCGGCCACGACAATCCAGTTGCGGTGGCCCAAAGCAGGGAGGTAAGCGGCGAGTGCGTCCGCCCAGGCGGGGGCGCTCGTGATTCGACTTGCGGGTGTCACTTCCTCGCCCTCACCGGCATCATCTTCGCGTTCGCAGGCGGTGAACGCCGCGACCAAGATAACCAGACCGAAAATTGGAATCACCTTACGCATGGATTTTTCTCCCTGGCCCTTATTCTAAGCGGCGGACCGCCCCAGCGCAAGGGCGATTGGTCCCAAGATAGCTGATTGCAGAGTGTCATCGCGAGCGCAGCGTGGCGATCCCATAGAAGTCGATGAGATCACCACGGCTTCTTTCAGAGCCTCGTGATGACCCCAGGGTTAGATCGCCACGCTGCGCTCACGACGACCTTTCAGGTCAGATTGCTTCGCTCCCTATGGTCGCTCGCAATGACTCTTAAGATGAGATGACTTCGATACCAAAGGTTCCTCGTAATGACAATGGAACTCAAATCATTGCGCTCATTATGGCAGCAAATTTGATATATTAGAAAGGCGATGTTCCTGGGATTTGCTCCTGCGGATATAACGTTTGCGATCAGCCTGCGGACAGCCTTCGGCGCGGCTGGACTGCTGAGTGCCGTTTGTTCACTCTCGGGAGTTCGGCCTGCCGATTCCCATTCTGCCGCGGTGGACCGAGCTGCGGCCATCGTCCTCCGCGAGGATATTTTTGAGCGCGCTCCGTTCGCCAATTGCCACGCTTCAACCATCGCAGAAACGCCGGCCGGCTTGGTGGCGGCATGGTTCGGCGGAACAAAAGAGGGGAGTCCCGACGTCAAAATTTGGTTGTCCAGGAACGACGGTGGCTCCTGGTTGGCCCCCGAAGAAGCGGCCGCAGGCACGGGCCCCGGCGGCGAAAGCCTCCCATGCTGGAATCCGGTGCTTTTTCAGCCGAGGAAAGGACCTCTTCTGCTTTTCTATAAAGTCGGCCGCAGTCCTTCAAGCTGGTGGGGAATGATGCGCACGTCCGGAGATTCCGGCCGGACATGGGGGGAACCCCGGCGCCTTCCCGACGGCATGCTCGGCCCGGTCAAGAATCACCCCATCGAATTCCCGGACGGCACCATCCTCTGCGGAAGCTCCACGGAGCAGGATGGCTGGCGGGTGCATTTCGAATGGACGCGGGACGCCGGACGCACCTGGGCCAAGACGGGCGATCTCAACGACGGCCGGTCATTCGGCCTGATCCAGCCGGCGCTCCTTCAGACCGGGGAGATGGGAGCTATCGCCCTGATGAGAAGCAACGCCGGCCGGATATACGAGGCCCGGACAGCGGACGGCGGCCGGACCTGGTCCCGGCCGGTGCCCCTTGAACTCCCAAATCCAAACTCCGGGATCGATGCTGTAACCCTCCGCGATGGCCGGCACCTGCTTGTCTTTAATCCCTCGACATCGTCCCGCTCGCCCCTCTCTGTCGCCCTGTCTAAGGACGGCCGCGTCTGGAAGACGGTTCTCGACTTGGAAAACGAAAAGGGACAGGAATTCTCCTATCCGGCGGTCATCCAGTCTGCCGACGGGCTGGTTCACATCACCTACACCTGGAAGCGCCTGCGGATCAGGCATGTCGTGCTCAACCCCGGGCGGTTGTAGAGGGGAGCTCCTTTTCCTTGGGGAGCGAATTCTAATCTGTCAGATCGACGATGTGAACCTTTAGGAATTTCTCGATCGCTTTAACGGCTTCATCTTTAAATGCCGGCGGGCTCTGAGCTATCCAAACGGTAAAATTATAAAACTCCTGTGTGTCGACCCTGATCCATTTTCTGTTTTTGTAGAGGAAGACAAGGAGAGAAGTCATGGCGATTCTCTTATTCCCATTCTGGAAAGGGTGATTCTTGATCATGAGATAAAAGAATATACTCGCTTTGGAAATGAGCGTTGGATAGAGAGATCTCTTGGCGAAGCTTTGAAACGGAGTTGCCAGACTGCTCTCCAGGAGATTAGGAAAGCGGGAGGCAAAATCAGGGATCGGCTCATCGAAGGAGAGCAATTCTTGAGCCAGCCGGAAGGCGATGTATTCGACTTCTCTGACGGTGATGATCGCCATCATTCTCTGCCTAATAGTCTAAGGACTTCCCCGTATTCTTGGACAGTCTTCCGTACGGCTTTATCGATCTCCTGCTTGCCCTCCTCACTTAGAGTTCTCCCCATTATTGACCCTAAGAGCTTCTTTGGGATGGCGTAGTTCCGCCCTATTCTCGTGGCCCTTATTTCGCCTTTTCTGACTTTTTTATAGACGGCAATCCTTGAAATGCCTAAGATCTTAGCAAGCTCAGGGATCGTCATATATTCTTGTTTTTCCATGTTTTTCTCCCCTTAACAAAGTTTATGATGATTAACATATGTTAACATAGTAAGAATAAGTTAACATAAAAAATGTAAAAGTCAAGATGGCCGCTTGGCGATCATGCCCTGGTTCCTCATATAGTCGAGAGAATAATCGTATTTTTCTGTATTGATACAAAGGCAAATAACGCAGGATTTTGTAACAAAATAAAGGATGGCGCTCGCAAGCACGCCGCGCATGAGCGGTAATTTATACCCTTCGAGAACGACTGAGGGGCAAATTGCTACAAGAAGCCTCGCTCTCCCAGCACAGCTAAAATAAAAAAGAGATACTTATATTTTATGATCAGGTTCTTTTCAGCCTCAATCCTCCGCCGCCCCAAACCTTCGGGTCGAACTGCTCAGCCACCAGCTCATCGTTCTCCAGCCGAAAAACGAGAGGCGACGTTTGAGCGCGTCGGATCCGCGACCGGCTGGTGGTGCTGACCGTGATCGTCCCGTCCGGGTTCTGCGACCAGGTCCCTTGCTGTGCGATGGGCGTCTGGCCCTGGGGAAACATCTGGGTTAGGAGGGCAGTGCCGTCCGCGTTCAAGGTCAGCGTCACCTTCTTCCAGACGCTGGCACCTGAAGAGATATCTCCACTGAACGTGCCGACGAAGCCAGCCTGCTGTCCCCCTTCTTGGGCCAATCGATCTTGATAAGCCGACGGAAAGACGTTGGTGAAATAGATGCGCTGCACCTCCGCTAAACGCACCCTATCCCCGTTGTCGAACTCGAAGCCCATGTTATGACTGAAATCGAGGATCTTGCCGGAGATCATCCGTTCAGTCCTTGAGATGAGGTAGTGCTGGTCTTTATCCATCTTCGCCCTCTCTTCAGGAAAATTCCAGTCCGTGTTGATGAAATTGATCATCCAGATGCCGTTAAGAGCGAACTCCCTCCCGTCCCTGAGCGTGAAGACGAGGCGGGTCCGGGAGAGATCTGCGAGCTCCCCGATGACCATTTCGCCTCCCTGCAAGAAAAAGGCCGCCTTCCCGGGCTCCAGATCCTCGGCCGGAAGGGATTTCGCCGGAACGCACAGGGCGAAACCCAGAATCGCGATCCACAACCAAGTTTTTTTCATGCTTACCTCCTCGCCTATTCTAAGGAAATCCGGACGGATTGACAACACTAGGGCTCAAATCACTAACCAGGCTAGATATTCAGGGGGAACTAGTTTTGCTTCATCCCATCGAGAGAAATGATAAAACGTGATACTCAGGGATGTCATTTGAGCTCAAGATAGCTGGGGAGGAGCCAGGAAGCCGAGGGGAAACCCGACAGCCCCAGGGATACCCCAGACATCTCCTCCCGGGGAAAGCAAAATTGAGTTTTTATTTGCCCGGCGGCGGTGGGGGAGGAGGACCGGGCGGAGGGGGAGCTCCGAACATCGCGGGATTGGGCGGCCCCTGGTCGGCCGCCCGCTGGCCTGAGGATGAACCCGTCTCCAGTCCGTTAAAAAGTCGTCCCGATGGCAAAGCGAAAAGCAAAATGAGAATCGTTGCCGCTGATTTTTCGATTGTTGTAGGCGAAGATGAGCCGGAAAGGCACGCGCAGGGCGGGGACGAAAATCCTCATCTCTAACCCAGCTGAAGTATACAGGTCGGTCAGGCGGATTCTTTCCCGTCGGGCAAAGGCATTGCCGGCGTCGCAGAAGAAGATCGTATAGACGGGCCCTCCGAGCGGAATGATATATTCCGCATTGAAAACAAGCGATTTTTCGCCGCCCTTATTGACCCCTTCGCTGGTTAGCGGTCCAACGGAGTAGATCTCGTAGCCGCGGAGGGACCTCTCGCCGCCGAGATAAAATCTCTCCCAGAACGGCACTGAGCTGCCCCCAAACGACTTCAAGAACTGGTATTCCAGGTGCAGTCCGAGCGAGCTGCGGCCGACGATGGGACGATAGAAAGTCCACTCCACTGTCGGCTTGACCAGATTGATCTCTCCTCCCAGCGGACCGCCGGCGAATTTGCAGCCGATCGAATAAAGAGTCCCCTTCGACGGCGTCAGCGGGCTGTCGACCGTGTTGCGGTAGATGAAGGCAGAGACGCTGCTGACGTTGTAATTCCCGTATCCGTATGTTCCCCCATAATAGTAGGGATTATAGGACGCGTCCGTTTCATCATCATCGCTGTCCGGCGGCCCGATGTCCAGGTACTCGAATCCGTAGGTGACGCTGGTCCTCCAGAATCCCCTGACTCTCATCCCCAGACTAAGGTTGATCCCCCTGGCTTTCTGGCTGTACATATAGGGATAATAGATATCCCGGTTATAGACGGTGAACCCGGCGCTGAGAGGTAAATCGAAGACGTAGGGTTCCGTGAAACCCAGTGAATAGTTCCGGATTCTCTTGCCGTATTGAGCCATCACCTCCAGGCTCTCGCCCGCTCCCAACATGTTGACGGTCGAGTAGCTCAACATGATAAACGTTCCCTCATAGCCGCTGTAGCCTGCCGAAAACTGGACGTTGTTTTTTTGCAGCTCTTTGAGGTTGACATTGGCATTGATCTTGGATGGGTCCTCGGCCTCCGGCTTGATCTCCGGCTCTTTTTCTATATCGACAATTCCGAGTTGCCTGAGTCTCAGCAGGCTGTCTTTGAATAATGCGAGGCTGAACCGGTCTCCTTCTCTGAGCAGGAATTCCCGCCGGATGACCTTGTCTTTGGTAAAAGTGTTGCCTCTGAATTCGAGCCGATGAAGATAAGCCGGCTCTCCCTCTACAATAGTCAACGATATATTGACCCGTTTTCCCCTGGGATCGAGGCTTTCTACCGGAATGACCTGGGCATACAGATGGCCGAAGTTGTGGTAAACCTCGCCGATTTTTTCCACGGCCTTATCTCTCGTTTTGGCGCTGTAATAGGCTCCTTGCTTAAATTTTGTGAGAGAGCGCAAGTTCGCTGCCGAGATCAGCTTGTTTCCTTCGATCTGCACTTCTCCGAGCACATAACGCTCGCCCGCCGAAATAGGGACGGCGATCGTTTTCATTGTCTGGCGCTTCAGGAAGATCGATCTTTTGCTCCTATCGCTGATCTTGGGCTCGCCGACGGAAGCTTCCATGTAGCCGTTATTCTGGAGGGTTTTCTTGAGGGCGGCCAGGTTGTCATTCAGCTTGTCCGCTTTGAAGGTGTCCTTTCCGGCAATCCAGGTGAGGAGGTCGTGCTTCTTGTTATCTTTCATCGCCCCCATGAGCAGATCCTTGTGCAGTCCGGGGCTGCCTTCGAAGGTGATCTCTCCCACGCGCATCCGCGATCCTTCTCTGATGCGGAAGACGATTCCGACCTCGTTTTTGCCCGTTCTGGCGAAATCGGCGCTGACAGATCCCCCGGAAAGGCCCTTTTCCGTCAGCATGGTCTCGATCGTCTCCTTGACCTTCTGCACTTTGGAGGGACTGTAATAGGAGTAGGGGAGAAGGTAGGCGTCCTTCTCCTTGAGCTTATTGACGATATCGTTTTCCTTCAGTCGCTTGCCGGTCCGGTAGTCGATGTTCTTGATTACAGGATTCTCTTCGACGGTAATCAGGACGATTTTGCCTTTTTCGCCTTCATCGGCTTCGAACTTGATGTTGGAAAAGAAACCCGTGGACCAGAGGACCCGGAAATCCTGTCTCAGCGCCTCTTCGTTATAGTAGTCGCCTTCTTTGACCGTCAGGTAATAGAGGATGGTCTCTCGCGTTACTCTCTCATTGCCCGAGATTTCAATCTTCTCCACAATCTCCTGCCCGAAGAGCGGAGACCACAGGAGGCAAAAAGAGAAAGCCAGGGCCAGACTTCTCCATGCCCCATTGTTATTTTTCACTTTTTGCTGAAAGAATAAACCAGGCCGATTTGGAATCCCAAAAAATCGTGCTCGGTGAAATCGTCAGTGCCTAACCGACCCGGATCACGGGCAAAAACATAATGGTATCTGGCCTCGGTAAATACAGAGCAGGAGGAAAATAAATGCATTTCCAGCCCCAGCCCCGCATTCAACCCGGAGCTGACCTTGGAAAATGTCAGTGTCGGATCGCCGGGCGCCGGCCAGGGATCCCCCCAGAGGGGCGTCTGGCTGAATTCCCAGGGATAAATCCCCGCCCCAAAAGTCACGTACGGCTTAAACACGTAGCCCGTGCTGAGAAATAAAGTCCCTTTGACCGTGATCATCTGCAAGTTCAGGGCCGGGTGTTCTTCTTTGTATTCGAACGGCTGGTAGCTTTTTTTGACCGACATCCAGTTGAAGGCGTAATCGGCATCGAGGAACACATAATCGTTGATTTTATAGCGCACGCCTCCGCCGAAGCCGATTCCCATATTGACGACCTTGTTCAGCTTCACACTATCGTTGTACCATCCGCCCAGGGCAAGCGTTCCCCCCGGACTGAACCTCAAACTCCATCGATCGAGGAGGCCGGAGGCCCCGGCTCCCGTGGCTAAAATCAGCCCTGCCGCCAAGCCAATGACTGTTTTTTTCATTTGATGAATGATCCAGGCTAAGTGATTTTTTGTATCGTCCAGGTATAATCCGTGTTTTCATCGATTTTGATGGAGGTGGAAGCCACTTCACTTCCATCACCGGCATCCAGGGCTTTGAGATATCTCTCTCCAAAATCGACATCCAAAATCCAGCGGCTTTCTTCGTACCTCAAATTGAATTGAAAATCTCCGTCCATGTAAATGCCCAGGGTTTTTTTAAAATAGTTGTACACCAGGATGTCGGGCGTGTCGTCAACCGTCCAGGTGTAATCTGTCTCGTCCTCGACTTCAATCGTCTCCGATGCGATAATCGTTCCGCTGCCCGTCTCTCTCGCCTCTAGATCGTGGTCCTCCAGCGAGACATCGTCAATCTCGATCGTCCACTTATGTCTGAGGGTGAACTGGATCTCTCCGTCCATATAAATATCGACGATCTTGCTGCAATCATTGGTCACGATGATATCTGCTTCCCCTTCGTTGTCAGGGCTGGTGGGACTCTTGCAGTGAGCTAGAAAAAGAATCACCATTCCCAGCCAAATCATCATTTGGCCGGCACGAACGGAGCGTTGGCGGTTCCGACCGGCTTTCATAACGTGTCGTCCTCGACGATTTTCTCAGTGTCCCGGCCGCTAAAATAAAAGGAGATTCCCAGGCTGATTCCCAGCAGGTTCTGGTCGGTAAATCCGTCTGCCCCGAACTTGGCCGCGTCCTTGGCGAAAATATGATAATACTTGGCCTCGCCCAGGAGGGAAATCTTTGAGCCCAGCTTGACCTCGATTCCCAGACCGCCGTCGATGAAGCGGCTGACTTTGGTGAATGTTTCATCCGAGTTCGTCGGGACTTTCCACAGTTCGCCTCCCGTGGGCTGAGAGCTGAACCACCAAGGGCAAATCCCGCCGCCGATGGTGATGTAGGGCTTGATCACTCCATCCGGACGCGGATAAAACGACCCATTCAATGTGTACATGGGCGCGACGAAGGCGGGTTTGGTATCGGCGTAATTCGAAGGACGCGTTTCTTTCCGGAAATACATCCAGTTATAGCTGAAACTCCCGTCCAGGAAAATATTTTTGCCAAGCTTGTAGCGGAGACTCAAGCCAAGACCGGGTCCCGGGAGGACCGTCTTTGACAGGCGCGCGTGGCTGTTGTAGTTGCCTCTGAGAGAAAACAGCATGGCCGGATTCAGGCCGATACCCATTTTGCTGATGAACCCGGCGCGGGCCGTTCCCAACCCCAGCGCTGGAAAAATGATCAAAAGGCAGATCAGGAGTTTTTTAGGGCGCGTCGGCTGGCGATCGATCAGTCGATTGTCCATGCGTAATCTTTATTCTCGTCGACATCAATGGTGACGGAAGCCACTTCCTTGTCGTTATCCACCCGGCGCGCTTTCAGGAAATGTTCGGTCTTTGTAAGGTCCATGATCCAGCGGCTTTCCTTATACGCGAGATTAAACTGATAGTCCCCATCCATATAGATTTTGAGGGCGGTTCCATAATTATTGGTGATGACAATGTCCGGCGCATCATCGATGGTCCACGAGTAATCGGTGTACGAAGTGACATCCATTGTCTCATCATCCACAACGGTGCCCGTGCCGGCTAATTTGGCCTCCAGGTCGTGCTCGTCGAGTTCGACGTCGCGGATTTTTTTGTCGTCATCTTCCTCGACCGTGAACTGGAACTTTCCGTCCATATAAATGTCCAGCGTCTCTCCGTAGGTATTGTAGACGATGATTCTGGCTTCGTTCTCCTCCTCGTCGGTCGATTCTTCTGTTTTGGGGCCAAAAAGGCTCTCACAACCGGCGAAAAACAGGATGAGAACCGCCGCTAAGACGGGCAGGCCGAAGGCGGCCCTGAAATTCTTCCGATTTCTCCAATTCTTGCTTCTCTTCATCTGCGACCTCATTGGAATTGAGTCTGTAATTAGACAATGCGTCTTCCCGATCGATTCCCGCCAAGAGCAAAACACATCCAACCTGTTTTATTCATTAAGATGAAACCGATTTAATGCCTCTCCCTCGCGAGGGGAGAGGGTGGGGGTGAGGGTGACCATAGAAAGAGCCCCCTCCCCTTTATCCCCTCCCGCCAGGGGAGGGGGCTCTTTCTATTTATGATTCATGACTGGTCCAGGCCAAGAATATTTTTTTGTCCAGGGGAATATAGCTCGTTCCCTATTCGTCTAATGTTTGTCCCCAGAAACGTACGATCAGCTGCGAATCGGAATTGACATGGAGATCGTTATAAATCTCTCAGGAAAGAGCAGAGTCAAGACGATGGACGAGACCGAGCAGGATATACTCATGCGGGCCAGAGGGGGCCGGGAAGACGCCCTAAGAGAGATCATCGAAAGCCACGAGCATCAGGTGGCGGCGACCGTGATCGGCATTTTGGGCAACGGCCCGGAGGTCGACGATATCGGCCAGGAAACGTTTGTCCAGTTTTTCCGGTCGTTGCCCCGCTTTCGCGGCGATTCCCAGGTCGCCACCTACCTGACTCGGATTGCCATCAACCTGTCCTTGAACGAGCTCAAGAGGCGCAAGAGATACGTCAAGTTTGTGGCTGAGGACTGCACCGGGAACACAAGTCTCATCCACAGCCAAAGAGACCAGGAGAGCGCCGCTGACACCAAGAGGATGATCTGGGACGGGCTTCAACTGCTTCCCCCGGAGTTCAAGGCGGTCATCGTTCTGCGTCTGATCAACGGCTACTCAACCCGGGAAACGGCCAGGATTCTCAGCTTGGCCCAGGGGACCGTGCTTTCGCGACTGGCTCGAGGACAGGCCAAACTCAGACATGTTATTAAAGATATGACCAATAAGGAATCCTAAATAATGAGGAGAGAGATGGATAGAAAGATCTTGAAGCTTCTGTACCGGTCCCTGGATTTGACTTTAAAGGAGAAAGACCAGAGGCGCTTGGACAGGGCGCTGGAGGAGTCCGTGGAACTCCGGCAGCACCAAGCTGACCTCCTCGCCATGCGTCAGGTCATTGCCGACGGCGCCGTGCGCTCCTTCAGGCCGCAGTTCGTCGAACGCGCCATGAACAGAATTCAATCCGGCGGAGACTCGGCTGCCTACGAAGACGTGCTTTTCGGGGCTTACCGGACGGTGTTCAGGCGGGCCGCCGTCGCCGGGCTCGTTCTCATTGTGGCGCTCGTTTCCTATAACATTGCGAACAAGGATCTGCTGCCGCAGGACGCTATTTTTTATGTGTCCGACCTGACCATGGGCAAGATTCTCCAGGTGCCGGTTTTCTAAAGCGGAGGATAAAGCCATGAGTGTCAAATGGAAAATCGTGCTTCATGTGGCGGTCGTCTTGATCATCGGAATCGTCATCGGCGCCCTGCTGAACAGGGCTCTGGTCCAGAAGAGGCTGAGAGATATGGTGGCGATGAGGGGCGCCGGTTTGCGGGTGCCGCGTCCGGAAAGAATTCTCAAACCCGCGGACGCCGAGCAGGAAGCCAAAATCCAGGCGGTCCTGGACAAACACGCCCAGCAATTTTCGGAAATCCACCAGCGCTTCAACAGCGAAATCGAGGCCACCTTCAAGTCCCTCAAGGATGAAATCGATCCCATCCTGACGCCGGAGCAGAAAGCGGCGTTCGAGAAAATGATCCCAGGCCGGCCGCCTACGTTCGGCCGGCCGCGCCGCTTCCCGGGTGGTCCACCCGGCGCCCCCGGCGGACAACCCGGCTTTCCCGGTCAAGAACCCGGAGTCCCCGGCGGGGCACCCGGTGCCCCGGGCAGGCCATCCGGACCTCCCGGCCTGCGCATGGGGGAGTTTCGCATGGAGAGGACTGCTTTTTCCGCGGAATTCGAGCTGGCCATGCTCAAGACCGAGCTCAATTTATCCGAGGACCAGGCCACCAAGATTAAAGCCATCCTGGATCAGTTCATTGCCCAAAGGCAATCCCTGTCCGAAAAGGAAATTCCTCCCGACAATTTCGATTCATTGAGGCAGGCGGAGGAGAAGAAGGTCAAGGAGATCGAAAAAATCCTGAGCTCCGAACAAAAGGAAAAATATAAGAAGATCAAAGGTTGGATGTTCGAGAAACCCCGCTGGCGGATGCCTCCTGCCTAAGAGAGGAGATCGGGTCAATGAATCTGGCAAAAGACGCTTGGGATCTTGAGGATGTGGTTGTGCGAGTGAGGAACGGTTCGGGCAAGGTGAACGAAATCATCGTCCGCAATACCCGCGAAAAGCTAAGTCTGGAGGGGAAAGACTATTTTAAGTACAGAATTATCAGCCCGGACGGATACGAGGAAGAAGAAATCTTCCACCGTCAGGACAGAGGCAGCGAAGCGCTGCTCGCCGTCGTTTTCATGATCATGGCCGAGGCCAGCCGGCGCCGGCATAACTAGAATATCCAGGGCTCCGGAGTCCCGGTGAGGAGATTAGAGGATAAATAGCGCCTCCTTTCCTGGAGGGCAGATTTCAGCCGAGATGAAGTCTGCCCTTTCAATTTTTATCCCGGAAGCGAACAACTGACAATCATTGTGGTGCTGGCTAAGATTTACAAACCCGGATCCAGGCTAAAAGCGGGTTTCCTGTGCAGGGTAGGCCGGCAACCAGCGGTCCGCCTTCTGCCGATTCCCGCGACACCCATGTCCGGGCCGCGGTGTCGAGAATATCAACCATGTAGCGTCCGCGCGGAATCTCGATGACCATCTGGCTGGGGAAGGTCTGGTACGGCTCCCGCCGGGGCTCACACCATAGGCAATATTGTCCCCCTGCGGCCAGGAGGCCGAATCGCGTGACCCATGCGGGAAGGCTCCGGATCAGCGAATTGTGGCCGCCGGTGAGCGCCTCTAGGTCAAAACCGGGCGGGAGGACCTCCCGGATTAGCGCCGAACGCACCAAGGAGAGAGTCCGCCTGGCCGACAGCGGCCGAGGAGGTTTGACCTCATTCCTCATAGTCAGCCGGCCCGACCGCGTCCCTAAAGTTTGAGCAGGCCTTTTCCGATGAGCGCGCTGACGAACGAAACCGAACCGCCGAGGACCGTGCCCCAGACGAGGTCGACAACCGTAACGATAAAGGGCCAGTCCTTCAACGTCGCCAGGTTGGTGAGATCATAGGTCGCGTAGCTGATCAGCCCGAGCAGGGCGCCCAGGAAAAGAGCCTGGACCGGCCTGCCCCGCAGAAGAGCCGGCCTGACAGCGAAGATGAGCAGGCCGACGATGAAGAGCAGGTAAAAAAGCACGGCCGACAGCCAGTTCACCTTGGGGCTGAGCATCGGCCCGAGGTGCTTCCGGTAGAATCCTTTGGCCACGACACCCAGCCAGACCATATCGATCAGGAAAAAGACTGCCAGCGTGATCAGATACAAAAGGGCCATCTGTTTGAACGTCATCCTTGCCTCCCTTCTAACGTAGTATAGCGCCGAGGCCTGATTTCATGAGTTCTCCCAGTCCCGGCAGGTCCGAAATCTCCACCTGCCGCGTCGATGTTGCGCCGCCGTTGTAGGCGTCGATGATCGCCAGCAGGGTTTCGATGTGGATCCCGACCCGCCTGGCCAGCGGCCATTCGCGATCATTGACCGGATCGCCGGGCGCCTCCTTGAGGAAGGCCGGGTTCGGCGTTTCGAACAGGAACGCCTTAGCTGATGTGGCGTCTCCCCATTCCCGGTGCGACAGCCCCCTGAAATCGCGGGACGATTCTTCGAGCTTCATGGCCAGGCCTTTCGCCTCGAGAGCAAGCACGGCCTCGGCCGCAAGTTCGCTGTTCTTCGGGTTGGCGACAATCATCATCGCCAGCCGGCTTCCGGGCGGCGCTTCGTGAAGGTCGAACGCCAGGTCGACGTTCTCCTTCTTGATGAGCGTGACGATCGCAAAGGCGATCCTCTGCGTCAGGTTCCCGTCCGCCTTGCCCGGATACTGCCGGTCGAGGTTGCGGGAGAGGTTGTCCGCCGCATACTCCGGGGACGGAGCCTCCTCGCCGGGCGGGTCGGGCTCTCCCTGGTGCTCGGGCTTGGTCAGCCGCGCGCCGATCTTGAACGTCCGGGTTCCGCTTGCCGTCTTGATCTCGAATGTCTTTGGACTGCCGGGCCTCTTCGGGTCCGGATAGGTGATCGCGGAATTGTTCGCGTATGGAATGACGATCAGCCGTCCCCGCCGGACTTTCGCCCGCTCAATGAGCCCAATGGCCGCCAGGCTGCCGGCGATCTCGCCGGCATGGGTACCACCGGCCACGAAGACGGTCCCCCCTGGCTCCGAACCTTCGAGAATGTAGACCGCTGTATCACCCGGCGTGTGGGCGACGCCAGGAAAGTAGTCGGACAGCGCTTTAATTTTGACTCCAGGCCCCGGGCGCACATCGTGGACTGCCGCGGGGGTGGCAGGAATTCGGATCTGTGTCCCCGTTGCGGTGACGACCGCGCAACATACAGCGTAAAGCCGGCCAGCCCGCCCAATGTTTTTCATAATACTAAAGTGAGCGCACTATATTGTAGTGACTTTTTCATCATCCTGCCGGCCACCTGCGAACACTGAATGCCCCCTCCTCCCAACCTCCTCCCTCCGGGGGAGGAGGATTCCCTTCCCGCTCTTGTTTTTATTTTTAGGAGGCGGAAAACTCACCTCATTTCCACCCGCTGAGAGGGGATTATCCAAACCACTCTTCCCTTCAACCTTCGCTTCAAGAGGGAAGGGGGAGAATCGAAGGGGGAATTCATTTCGTCGAATTCGTTGGCCATAGATTTCCTTCCCTCTCATTTAGTACCCCAGCACCGCCCCGTCGCGCCGGGGGTCGGCGCCGCCGATCCGCTTTTTCGTTTTCGGGTCGATGATGATGCCCTGGGCGCCGCCGAAGAAAAGGTCGAACTCGCTGAGCGATTTCAGCGCGTATCCCATTTTCTCGAGCGCCGCGACCGCCTCCGCGGGCAGCCGGGGCTCAATCGTCAGGTCCTTGCCGGAGGGGAAAAACCGGGGCATCTCGATGGCCTCCTGGATGCCCAGCCTGTAGTCGATCAGGTTCGAAATCAGGAGAGGCATCGTAGTCAGGATGCGGGCCGCGCCGGGAGTGCCGATCGCGGCGAAGGGACTCTTTCCTTTGACGATGATGGTCGGCGCGATCGTCGTACGCATTCGCTTGCCGGGGGCCAAGGCATTGACACCCAGAGCGGAAAAGTTGTCCATCTCGTTGTTGAGGATGATCCCCGTGCCCGCAATCATGATCTTGGCCCCGAAAAAGTCGGAGATCGTCTGGGTCAAGGCGACCATATTGCCGTCCTTGTCCACAACAGAAAGTGAAGTCGTGCTTGGACTTCGATCTCCCGCCGGATCGCCGGGAGCGGTATTTTCGCTGATCCGCTCCGGGTCGATCTCGGCCGCCCGGGCTTTGGCATACCGTTTGGAGAGAAGTCCGGAGGCTGGGACAGCGACGAAATCCGGGTCGGCCACGAAGGCGCGCCAGTCGGCCATGCCGCGCTTCATGGCTTCGCTCATCAGGTGGATGCGCTGCGGAGACAGGGGGGCGTGCCGCCGCAACTTGAAGTGCTCCAGGATCTGCATGATCTCCACCACCGCCAGGCCTCCGACCGGCGGCGGCGCCGAGATCAGCCCGTAGCCTCGGTAAACTCCCCTGACCGTCTCGCGCTCGATCGCCCGGTACGCGGCGAGATCGTCTTTGGTGATCAGCCCGCCTCGGGCCTGCATTTCGGCGGCAATCGTCTCCGCCAGTTCGCCGCGGTAGAAGACATCCCTTCCGCCCGCCGCGATCTTGCGCAGGCTCTCGGCGAGGTCGGGGTTCCTGAGAGTATCGCCGGCTTCGAGCGGCAGTCCGTCGGGGCAGAAAACTTTGGCCAGAGATTCCTCCTGCGAAAGCATCTCGAAGTGGTCGAGAATGATCAGGGCGAGCGTCGGGCTGACGGCGAACCCGTCGGAGGCGAGCTTGATCGCCGGCTCCAGCACCCGCGCGAGAGGCATGGTTCCATACTTCTCCAGCGCCAGGCTCAGTCCGGCGACGGTTCCCGGAGTCGCCGCGGCGGCGGGGCCGGAGGAGGGGATCCCCTCGGGAAAGTCCACGGCAGCCGGGGCGGCGGAGCGGTAATCGACCGCAATGGCCTTCCGGTTCTTGGCGAGATACAAGACCATCATCCCTTCCCCGCCGATCCCGTTGGAGTTGGGCTCGACGACGCCGACGGCGAACGCCGCCGCCACCGCCGCGTCGACCGCGTTGCCGCCCGCCTTGAGGATTTCCACGCCCGCCTGCGAGGCCAGCGGATGGGCGGACGCCACCATACCCTTGGCAGCCGTCACCTCCGTGTTTTTTGTCGCCGGCCGCGCGCCCGGCGCCGGAAGCACGGTAATGGCGACCGCTGTGATCAGGCCGAGCACAAGCGAGATTTTTATGCTTTTTCTCATCTCCACTCTCGACCTATCGACTCATCCGAATGATTGGGTTTTTACTTTTTCTTCCAATAAAGAATACTATTATGCATACGCTAAATAAAGTGATAATCCGCCTGCAATCTCATGGGGAATATGGGAACGGGTGGCATGGCGCCAGTCCCGCTACCGCCAGGAGCGCAATGCTCGATTCGCTTCCAGGCTGCCTGGTGTTGTGGAAGCCTGAATTTATGCTAGAATCGATTTATGGTCATGAGGAAAACGGGAAAGGAGCTCCTGTTTTTTGATTGCGAATCGACGGGGTTGCCACTCAGCCGGGATCTCTCTCCCTGGGATGTTGAGGGATGGCCTCGCCTGGTCCAGCTGGCCTGGGGAACGTACGATCCCCTGGGGAATTTGGTCGACATCCGCTCTCATATCATCCGGCCGGACGGGTTCACCATCCCCGCCGAGGCGACGACGATCCATGGAATTTCTCATTCCCGGGCCGTTGCGGAAGGGGAGGATCTGGATCGAGTCCTGGATGAATTCGGGGAGGCGATCGAGTCCCCCTCAATCACTCTCGTGGCCCATAACATCGACTTCGATTGCGGCGTGGTCGGCGCCGAGTTCATCCGTTTGAAGAAGAGTTTCCGTCTGCTCGAGGTTCCGGCAGTCTGCACGATGAAGACCACCGCCGAGGTGTGCCGCCTGCCGAGACCGTACGGGCCCGGGTTCAAGTGGCCGACGCTCGACGAACTCCATCTCCACCTGTTCGGGGGCTCCTATGAGAGGCCGCATGACGCCGCGAGCGATCTCCAGGCCTGCGCCCGGTGTTTTTTCCGGCTCGTCCAGGACGGGCACTATCGCCTGCCTTGACTTGACAAATGGGCGCGGCGCCCTTATAATTAGGAATGATTCCGAATTAGAGACCATGAAATCAGAAGAAGTCCGGAGACGAATCATCGAGGGGATGAAAGAAAAAGGCCTCAAGTTGACATCCCAGCGGCTGGTGATTGTCGACATCGTCGCCGGGACGAAGAGCCACCCGAGCGCTGCCGATGTCTTTGCCCAAGCGCGAAAGAAGGTCCCCAGGATCAGCCTGTCGACGGTCTATTACACGCTGGACATCCTGAAGAGGGAAGGTTTGATCAGGGAACTGGAATTTGACGACCTGGATAACCGGTATGAAGGAGATGTCTCCGACCACCTCAACCTGGTCTGCAAAGGGTGCGGCAAGATCGAAGATTTCCAGGCGGCCTCGCCCGTGCCTCCGGAAAGCGTGGAAAAAAGGACCGGTTTCAAGGTTGACGGAGTGCGCCTTGAATATTATGGCTATTGCCGGAAATGCCGGGCGATGAAGGCGCGTTAATTTTTTCGTCTTCCAGATAGGAATGATTCCTATTTAATAAAAAACATGTGGAGGTTACCATGAGCGACACCAAAAAAGCGCTGACCAACAATTTCGGCGCGCCGGTGGATGATGACCTGAATTCTCTCACCGCCGGCAATCCCGGACCCGTCCTGGTTCAGGACGTCCACTTACTGGAGAAACTGTCCCATTTCGACCGGGAGCGGATCCCCGAGCGCGTCGTCCACGCCAAAGGGGCCGGGGCCCACGGGTATTTTGAAGTCACCGCGGACGTGACCAAATATACGCGGGCCAAGTTTCTCTCCCAGGTCGGAAAACGCACCGAGGTCTTTCTCCGGTTCTCGACCGTAGGGGGGGAAAGGGGGTCGGCCGACGCCGAACGCGACCCTCGGGGATTTGCCATGAAGTTCTACACCGAGGAAGGCAACTATGACCTGGTGGGGAACAACACCCCGGTTTTTTTCATCCGCGATCCTCTCAAATTCCCCGATTTCATCCACACCCAAAAGAAAAATCCGGCCACCAACCTCAAGGACCCGGACATGTTCTGGGATTTCCTCTCTTTGACGCCGGAGTCCGTCCATCAAGTGACCGTCCTGTTTTCCGACCGCGGCACCCCCAGGACCTACCGTCACATGAACGGCTTCAGCAGCCATACCTTCAAGTGGTATAACGACAAAGGCGAATATTTCTGGGTGAAATACCACTTCAAGACCGAGCAGGGGATCCAGAACTTAACCCGGCAGGAAGCGGAGGTCATGAAGGGCAAAGACCCCGATCATGCCACCCGCGACCTCTACACAGCCATCCAGCGGGGGGAACATCCGTCCTGGAGGCTGGAGATGCAGATCATGACGCCCGAGCAGGCATCAAAATACCGGTTTGATCCGTTCGATGTCACCAAGGTCTGGCCTCACGCGGATTTCCCTCCCCTGGTCATCGGCCGGCTGGTCCTCGACAGAAACCCGGAAAATTACTTCGCCGAGGTTGAGCAAGCGGCTTTCTCCCCCGCCAATTTCGTCCCCGGCATCGCAGCATCTCCCGACAAGATGCTCCAGGGACGGCTCTTCAGCTACCACGACACGCACCGCCACCGGCTTGGACCCAATTTTCACCTTTTGCCGGTGAACGCCCCCAAGGCAGGCAAGGTCGACAACTACCAGCGTGACGGGTTCATGCGCGTTGACGGCAATTTCGGCGGCGCTCCGAACTACTATCCCAACAGCTTTGCCGGCCCCGAACCGAGGCCGGAGGTCGCCGAGCCCCCCTTTGAGGTCTCGGGCAAGGGGGCTCGCCAGAGGTACATCCATCCCAATGATGATTTTGTCCAGGCCGGAGTCCTCTTCAGCAAAGTCATGACCGATACCGACCGCGAGCATCTGGTGGGCAACATCGCCGACCATTTGGCCGGGGCCCAGAAGCGCATCCAGTATCGCCAGTGCGCTGTCTTTTATAAGTCTGATCCGGATTACGGCCGGCGCGTGGCCCAGGGGCTGAACCTGAACGTCAAGGAAGTCGTCATCCTGGCCAACATGTCGCAAGAGGAACGGGCCAGGACGACAAAACAAGGAACTTATTCGAAATAATTGCCCTCAAGGACGAATCTTGACGGGAATGGCTTGGGGAATCAGTCGGACGCCTTCAATTTCTCCAGGAAGGGCGCGGTGAGGCTTCCCGACGAGAAGTAAATCACGCCGTCCGCCCCGCAGTCTTTGGTGATCTTCATCTGCCGGATCATGCCTTCGGGCGTGTTCTGATTGTGCGAGCTTGAGATCCCGATCCCGGCGCAGACCTGGCAACGGCCCTTTGCTACGGCGACCGCCCGTTTCACGTACTTCTCGAAGAAAGTCTCGTGGTTGGTATAGAGCATCGGGCAGAGCATGTCCACCAGTCCCATCTCGGCCCAACTGGCCCAGTCCTGGCCGATGAGGACCCTGGCGTTGTCGGGATCGAGGAAGACGGCCGCCGAGATCTTCACCGGCCGGCCCGTCGTCTTGAGGGCGTCCCTCAGTTCGCCGACAAACCGCGTGACCTGGTCCCTGTTCCACTCCAGCCACTCATTCCAGATCATGTTTCCCGAGTCCTGAGCTTTGATCTCCAGCGGGTCCCAGCCCGAGAACTCCTTGAACAGGGCCCGGGTCCTGGGGTCAAAGCTGAAGTAGGGCTCGGTGGGTTCGCAGGGAAAACGGATGTAGTCCAGGTGGATCCAGTCCACGGGGTAATTTTTGGCGACTTCCATCATCAGGCTCAACTCGTATTGTCGGACTTCGGGGAGGGCCGGGTTGGCGGCTCCGACCATTTCGCTACGGCGGCTCCGGATCAGCCATTCGGGGTTCTGGCGGACCTGTCCGAAGATCCCGGTCTCGGGGAAAACGCAGAACCAGGGATGGACACTGATGTTCCGTGCCTTCGCCTCTTTGAGGAAGACGTCCAGGAAATCCCAGGTGTACGCCGGGTCGCCCACTCCGATCGCGCTCTTGTAGTAAACATGCCCGTCCGTCCCTTTGATCAGCATGATGACGGTGTCGATGCCGGCCCGGACGTACTCGTCCAGCGTCTTGCGCATCAAGGGGACGGCCTTCGCCTGGTCCGGGCCGAAGGTGCCCGGATGGGCCCACACGCCGCGCACGGCCATCTTCAACTCGGAGTCCCGGCCGGGGAGAGGCCCGGCCGTGAAGGCCAGGACGCAGGCTGCGGTCAGGATGACGAGAGTGATTCTTTTCATGAGTGCAGAACCTCCTTCTGAATATTTCTTAATGAAAAACGGAACTCCGTCCCTTGTACTCAGCGGCCAGGCCTTCATCATACGCGGCTTGGCGTGAGGGACAGACCTCGCGGGGGCAGAGCCGGCAGGAGATGAAGCCCTCCTCCGAAGGGAAGAAAATTCCCGAAATTGATTTCCGGGGAACCATGAGCAGGCTTTCCGTCAGCTTCACGCCGATGACCCTTTCCGTGTCGCCGAAGAGGGAAAAGAGCTTGGGCTGCTCGGTGATCGGCCAGTCCTCGAGAGAACCGGGGCTCATGTTGGAAAGGCCGGGAAACCCCCAGCGGTCCTTGAGTTTTTCGGCCAGCCAGGAAGCGCCGGTCTCCAGGATGATGTTCGCCATCTCCTCGAGATAATACTGTTTGAGCAAATCGCCGGATGAGGCGGCCGCTCTCTCGAGCTCTGGCCCCACGGTCATGATGTAGGGGAATATTTTCTGGGCCCGGTCCAGGTTATGCCGGAGGACCAGGCTGCGGAAGACGACACCGGCAACCTCGACCGCATCGCCGTCCTTCGCGCCGACATAGGAGACGTTATAGACGGCCCGCAGACCAGCCAGGGTGCCGGCGAGCTCGATCAGCTCTTCCAGGCTGGAGAACCCGGCCCTGGCGGGGTTGAGGCGCAGCCGCCGGGCGATGTCAGCGGGATCAAGTTTAAAAGGAATACGCTCGATGATTTCCATGGCCGCTCTCCAAATTACTCCAAATCCCCCGGACTATTCAAGAGCCGTCGTCAGACTTGATGAAGAAATTAAAAAGAAGATGTGGGGAGCTCCGAGCCCGGCTCTAAATCAAAGCCTCGGCGGGCGCGGAGCGAGAGGGCCTGGCGTCAGCGTCACCTCAACGGAATGGCCCTTTCCGGAGGGCACGGACACGGAGCGCTCGCCCGCGTCAAACTTTGTCCATGGCCGGCCGTCAATCTTGACGGAGGCAATCTTCACCGTCGGGTCATCCACGAGAGAGACAAAGTGATTCCCCGGCCCGTCCAGCTTGAAGTGGAGAACTGCCGGCTTGCGGTGGACATAGAGGTTGAGATAGAGATAGTTCAAAAGGGCGTGCTCCATCTCGTGGTAGGAGGTGTGCCATTCGGAGTCCGAAGCTTTGCGGCCTTCTCCCTTGACCCGGCCGTCGAGTCCGACGCTGCCATATACGCCCCCCATCTTATGATCCCGGATGTTGCGCTCAAAAAACTCCTCGCTCTTCCGGAAGTTCTCGAGATAGAGCGGATCGCCCGTCACGCGGTAGAGCTGAAGCTGCAAAAATGAGCCGTAAATCTGCACCCACCACCAGACGGTCGGGTCGGCGACTGGGCGGTGAGGGGTTTTGGTCTCGACGAGGTCGGGCCAGGCGCCGCGTTCCCGGTCGAATCCCCAGCGGGT
>CAZYWP010000024.1:0-13091 GCA_964651495.1 uncultured Eubacteriales bacterium
GCAAGGGCAAGGGCAAAGAGAAGAAGAAAGCGGCCCCGCAGGCCCAGGATTACGGGTTTCATCTCGTGGACAAGGAGAGCGCCGAGGCCGGCAGGCAAGACGAGCCGAAAAAGAAGCCCGTAAAAAAGACCGACGATCACGGCTTCCGTCTGGACTGACAAACCGGACCGGGTAGGGGGAAAGGCCAAAGCACGCAAAGGGGAATAGAACATGCACCGGAAGAAGCTGCCTCTATTAATGCGTTTCGCCAGCCCGGCCCTGGTTGTCGCCGCGGCCGCGTTTCTGTGGTCCTGCCGGCCCGTCCGTCCGGTCTTCTCCCCGCTGCCTCCCCAGGTCAACTCGATCGAGGGATACGCCTCCTTCCGGCTGACCCGGGAAGGCGCCGCGGTCAAGTCCCGCTTCTCCTTTATTTTTCTCCTCCCCGACCGGGGCCGGATCGAAGTCTCCGACCCCCTTGGCCGAACCGTCTCTCTTCTTTTTCTCGAGAAGGAGGAAGCCTTTTTTGTCCTTCCCCGCAAACGCGCCTACTGGAAAGCGTCCCGGGAGGAGGTTCTGTCCAAGCTGTTGGGCTTCACCCTGAGTCCGGAGGAGATGACCAGCCTGCTGAGCGGAAAACCGGGGCAGATGAAGGGCTGGGTCATGGAAGAAGACGGCCGGGGCCGGGTGGTCCGCGGCCGGCGGGACGATCTCCAGTTCGAAATCCGCCAGTTCTACGGACAGAGCTCCCTCCCCCAGCTCATTTTCCTCTTCAGCGCGGCGGACCGGGGGAGCCTCAAAATCTTGCGCCTGAACTTCAACCAGCCCCTCAAAGCCGAGGCCTTCAAGCTTGCCTTCTTAGAGGACGCAACGTATGCGGCTACGACCTGGGAAGAGATCGAAAAATGGCTGCAAAACGAGCGCTGACGGTCCGCTCCTGCGCCAAGATCAACCTGGGCATCGAGGTCCTCGGCCGCCGGCCCGATCGCTACCATGAGATCCGAACCCTGTTCCAGTCGGTCGACTTTTCCGACAGCCTCGAATTCCGCCACTCCCCCTCCGGCGGGATGGCCCTGAGGGGAAGCGACCCGGCCGTCCCCTGGGATGAAACCAACCTCGTTTTCCGCGCCGCGGCACTCCTCAAAGAATCCTTCCCGCAGGCCGGCGGAGTCGAGATCAGCGTGGTCAAGAATGTGCCCCCGGGAAGGGGACTGGGCGGGGGGAGCGGCAACGCCGCCATGACCCTCTATGCCCTGAACCAGCTCTGGGAGCTGGGCCTCAGCCGGCCCGAACTCCAGGCCTATGCCGCCCGGCTCGGGGCCGACGTCCCCTACTTCCTGGAGGGGGGTCTCTGTCTTGGCGAGGGACGGGGGGACGTGGTCACGGCTCTCCCTGACCTCCCCCCTCTTTATTGTGTCCTGGTCCTCCCCTCTTTCCCCGTTTGGACGGCCGACATCTACGCCCGCCTTCCCTTGACTTCAACGGGTAAAGACAGTAAAATGAGCGAGTTTTTAGCGCGAAGAGAATTCGGGCGATTAGAGAATCAGCTCGAAAACACAATCCTGAGCCTGTACCCTCGACTCCAAGCGATCAAGGGTTTTTTTCTCGAGAGAGATGCTGTCCTATCTCTGGTGAGCGGTTCCGGGTCAGCCGTCTTCGGGCTGTTCGGGGAGCGCGCCGCGGCCGCCAAAGCCGTCGCCGACTGGAGGGGGACAGAGATGACGCTGCTCGTGGAGACGTTGTCCCGGGAGCGCTATTGGAAGAGAGTGACGGCTGGGGTGTAGCCAAGCGGTAAGGCAACGGACTTTGGATCCGTCATCCGGAGGTTCGAATCCTCCCGCCCCAGTTTAATGCTTGAAATTGACCGGAGAAGGAAGGGTCGATGAAACTATTTGCGGGTTCTTCGAACTTGGCCCTGGCCAAGGAGATCGCCGGTTATTTGAAGGTCGATCTGGGGAACTGCGTCTTGAGCCGGTTCAGCGATGGAGAGATCCACATCTATATCGACGAGAACGTGCGCGGCGAGGATATCTTCATCGTCCAGAGCGGGTCCGCCGACGCCAACTTCCATCTCATGGAATTATTCCTGATGCTCGACGCGGCCAAGCGGGCCTCGGCCGAGCGCGTCACCGCCGTCATGCCGTACTACTGCTATGCCCGGCAGGACTGGAAAGACCGGCCGCGGGTGCCCATCTCGGCCCGGCTTGTGGCCGACCTTCTGGAGACTTCGGGCGCCGACCGGGTCCTGACCATGGACCTTCACTCGCCCCAGATCCAGGGGTTCTTTTCCATTCCGGTGGACAATTTGATCGCCAACCCCGTGCTGGCCGGCTATGCGGAAGGCCTCAGCCTGAATAACCCGACCGTCGTCTCTCCCGATGCGGGTGGCGTCGGCCGGGCCCGGGTCTTCGCCCGGAGGCTGGGAGCGCCGTTGGCCATTATCGACAAGCGGCGGCCCGGCCCGAACGTGGCCCAGGTCCTTCATGTCATCGGCGAGGTCAAGGACCGCGACGTTGTCATCTTCGATGACATGGTGGACACGGCGGGAACCCTCGTCCTTAGCGCCGAGGCCCTGCAGGCAGAGGGAGCCCGGAGGATTTTTGCCGCCTGCACCCATCCTGTCCTCTCCGGGAAGGCGATCGAAAAGATAGAGAAGTCCCCCCTCGAGCGGCTGATCGTCACCGATACCATCCCGCTCAACCCGAAAGCCCGGGCCTGCGCCAAAATCCAGGTCCTGTCCGTGGCCGGGCTGCTCGGAGAAGCGATCCGGCGGATCAACGAAGGCAGCTCCGTCAGTTCGCTGTTCGATTAAGGAGGTCAAGATGAGCTTTACCATCAAAGCGGAAAAAAGAGATGTTTTCGGGAAGAATGCCTCCCGGAGGCTGAGGATGGAGGGCCGCCTCCCGGCTGTCCTTTACGGTGAAGGGAAGTTCAATTTCCCCCTCACGCTGAATAAAAAGGACATTATCGCCGTCCTCAAGTCGGAGTCCGGGGAGAACACCATTTTCAAGATTGCCTTTGATTCGAAGATGCAGGATGCAATGATCAAAGAGATCCAGGTCGACCCGAGCGACGACGAGCTCCTCCATGCCGACCTCATCCAGATCTCGATGGACAAGGCCATCCGCGTGGCCGTGCCCCTCCTGCTCCAGGGAGAGCCGGTCGGTGTCAAGACGGAGGGCGGGTTCGTTGATTTCATGACCCGGGAAGTGGACATCGAGTGCCTGCCCAAGGACATCCCCGAGCACATCAAGGTCGATATCAGCGGGCTTCATCTCCATCAATCCCTGAAAATCGCCGACCTCACCCCTCCGGAAGGGGTGAAGTTCATGAGCGATCTCTCGTCCGTGATCGCGCTCGTCGACGTGCCGCACAAGGAAGAGGAAGTGGTCAAGCCGGTCGAGGAAGTGGTCGCCGCGGAGCCGACCGAGCCGGAGGTGATCAAGAAAGAACGAGCCGAGAAGGAAGAGGAAGAGGTCAAGGAAAAGAAAGAGAAGAAAGAGAAGGAGTAACCGTTGTGGGCCGTGATCGGGCTGGGAAACCCCGGCCGTCGCTACGCCGGGACGAGGCACAACGCCGGGTTCGCTTTTATCCACAGGCTGGCCCGCCGCTGGGCGTCCAGGCTGGGGAAGAAGAAATTCTCGGCCAGGATCGCCGAGGTCAGGAGGGATGAGGGGAGCTTGATCCTGGCCCAGCCCCAGACGTACATGAACCTGAGCGGTTTGGCGGTGAAACAGATTATGGACGGATATCGGATCGGGCCGGAAAACATCGTCGTCGTTTACGACGACCTGGACATCCCGCTCGGACAGATCCGGGTGCGCAAGGTGGGCAGCGCCGGCACGCACAAGGGCCTGCGCTCGGTCATCGGCGCGACCGGGACGGCGTCCTTTCTCCGCCTCCGGGTCGGGATCGGCCCCCTGCCCGAGGGCGAGGAGGCGACCGACTATGTGCTGGCGCCTTTCACCGCCCGGGAGCGTCCCCTGCTGGAGGCCGGCCTGGCCAGCGCCGAGGAGGCCCTCGACTTCCTTCTCGACGGACGCATCGAAGCGGCCATGAACAAGTTCAATAAAAAGAGTATGATGTAAACGAGAACAAACGCTCCTTGTTCCTTCTTTCGAGAAGAGGGAGCTTTAAGATCCATAAGGAGGCCATATGCAACTCTACGAAACGGGCTTTCTCCTCGCCCCCAACCTGTCCGATGAGGAGAGCGAAAAAATCATCACCCAGATGCTGGACGTCATTTCCCAGAGAGAGGGAAAGCTCGTCCGGCAGGAGCGGTGGGGAAAGAGGAGGCTGGCTTATTCTGTCAAAAGGTTCAACGAAGCCTCTTACATCTTTTTCCATTATCAGGGGGGGGCGGAGATCCCTCTCGAGCTGCAGAGGCGGTTCAAGCAGACCGACGCCGTGTTGCGCTACCTGACGTTGAAGAGAGATGCCCAGGTCACCGTCCGCCGCAAAAAAAAGAAGGAAGCGGCGTCTGAAGCCAGGGAAGCCGCTCCCCCGGCCGAGGAAAAAAGCGCGGGGGAGAGCCAGCCCTCAGCGGAACCGGACGAAGGAGTGAAGTGAGATGGCCAGAGAAGAAAGAATGGACCGACCGTCCTACCGGAAATTCTTCCCGCCGAAGAGAAAATTCTGCCGCTTCTGCCAGCGCAACATCCGGGAGATCGATTATAAGAACGTGGATATTCTGCGCAAGTACGCTCCCGAACGGGCGAAGATCTCTCCGCGAAGGATCACCGGGACCTGCGCCTTTCATCAGCGCAAGCTGGCGACAGCGATCAAACGGGCGCGGCTGATGGCGCTTCTCCCCTACGTGGAAGACTGATCACAAGGCCGGATGCAGGAGGCAACATGCGGGTCATTTTGAAACAGGATGTGGAGAATGTCGGCCGGAAGGGCGATCTCGTGAGCGTCTCGGCCGGGTACGGAAGGAACTATCTGCTCCCCAAAAAGCTGGCCCTCGAAGTCACCCCGTCCAACCTGAAGATGATCGAGATCGAGCGCCAATTCCTGAAAAAAAAGCTGGAGAACGAGCGTCTTTCCTATCAGGACTTGATTCAGCGGCTCAGCCAGGTTGTCCTCGTCTTCAAGCGCAAGTCCGGGGAAAAGGACATGATCTTCGGGTCGGTCAGCGCGGCCGATATCAAGGACGAGCTGGACCGGCTGGGGTTTGAAATCGAAAAAAAGAAGATCATCCTCGACGAGCCGCTCCGGAGGCTGGGGAATTACACCATCACGGTCAAGGTCTTTCATGACGACAAGGCCTCGTTGAAGGTCGAAGTCCAAAAAGAAGAGACGACGACGGAAGAGGCGGAAAACAAGCCAGTCACCGGAGAATAAAACCGCGAGGCGGAGGGAACGGCGGGCGGGGCAAGGCTCGCCTTCCGAGGGAGGTTGGCCATGGAACTCGACCTCATGTTTTTGAAAAAGACGCCGCCGCACAGCGCCGAGGCGGAGAGGACGGTCCTGGGGGGCATCCTGGTCAATAATGAAACCCTCAACACGGTGCTGTCCGTCATTTCACCAGAAGATTTCTACAAGGATTCCAACCGCAAGATCATCGAAAAAATCGTCGCGCTGGTGGACAAGGGCCTTCCCGTCGACCTGCTGTCGCTGAGCGAGGAGCTGAAGAAAGAGGGAGCCCTGGACGAAGTCGGGGGGGCTTCCTATCTCTCATCCTTGATGGACGGGGTCCCCAGGAGCCTGAACGTCGAGTATTACGCCCAGGTGATCAAGGAGAAAGCGCTCCTGCGCAAGCTGATCATCTCCTCGGCTAAGATCATCTCCTCAAGTTATGAGCAGAAAGAAGACGCGGACGAGCTGCTCAACGAGGCCCAGGCAGCCATCATCGATGTGGCCGAACAGCGGGTCAAGCCGGGGTTCGTCCCGGTCAACCAGCTGACCAGGCCGACGCTGGACATGATCGCCCGGTTCGCCGAGCGGCGGGAGGCGGTCATCGGCGTCCCGACCGGGTTCCGCCTGCTGGACAACCTGACCTCGGGGCTGCAGAAGTCGGAGCTCATCATCGTCGCCGCCCGGCCCTCGATGGGCAAGACCGCTCTCTGTCTGAATATCTCCCAGTATGTCGGCATGAACACCGATTACGCCGTCGGGTTCTTCTCCATGGAGATGGCCAAGGAACAGATCGTCGTCCGCCTGCTCTCCGCCGACAGCCAGCTCGATATCCGCCGGGTGCGGACGGGTTTCATCAGCGAAAGAGAATTCGAGAAGCTCAAGCTCAGCGCCGAGGCCCTGGCCCGGGCCCGGATTTTCCTCGACGAGACGCCCGGTCTGACGGTGATGGAGATGAAGGCCAAGACCCGCCGCCTGAAGATGGAGCGCAACCTGGACATCGTCTTCATCGACTATATCCAGCTCATGCGGCCGGGGGGGCGTTTCGAGAACCGGAACCAGGAGATGGCCTACATTTCTCGTTCCCTGAAGGAGTTGGCCAAGGAGCTCCAGATTCCGGTCGTCGGCATCTCCCAGCTCAGCCGGGCGCCGGAAAAAGGAAGGCGCGAGCCGCGGCCGCAGCTCTCGGACCTGCGGGAATCGGGCGCCATCGAACAGGATGCCGACGTAGTCGTTTTCATTTATCGCCCCGAGGTCTACCAGCCGAATGACGAGAGCCTGCGGGGGATTGCCGAGATCAACGTGGCCAAGCAGAGGAACGGTCCGACGGATGTCTTCAAGCTTGCCTTCATCAACAAGTTCGCCCGCTTCGCCAACGCCGAGATGGATTTTCATCATCCGGAAGCCTGACATGGTCGGCCTTCTCAAGAATATTCATGTGCTCGCCGTCTTCGAGGAGCTGGGCGAAGTCAGCCTCCTCTTTTTCAAGACGCTGAAGAACCTCTTCCGGCGGCCGAGAGAGCACGGAATCCTGCTCCAGCAGCTCGAGGAGATCGGGGTGCGTTCCCTTCCGGTCGTCTCCCTTACGGCGGCGTTCGGGGGCCTGGTCTTCGGGCTTCAAACGTACATCGGGTTCCACCGCTACATCGGTCCCGGGTCGGAAAGCTACGGCGGGCCGATCATCTCCCTCGGGCTGTCCAAAGAACTGATCCCGATCCTGGTCGGGCTGATGGTTTCCGGACGGGTGGGGTCGTCCATGGCGGCGGAGATCGGCACGATGAAAATCACCGAGCAAATCGACGCCCTCCACAGCCTGGGAGCCAACCCGGTCCGCTATCTTGTCGTCCCCCGCACCTTGGCGGCGTTCTTCATGCTCCCCTGCCTGACCCTGTATGGGGACATCATCGGCATCGCCTGCGGTTTTTTCTATAACGTCGCCATCATGGGGGTGAACCGGGTGGTCTATCTCCAGAACACCCTTCGCTACCTGGAGCTTTGGGATGTGGCCAGCGGGCTGATCAAGGCTTCCGTCTTTGGAGTCGTGATTGCCATCATCGGCTGCTGGCAGGGGCTCAAAACCGAAGGCGGCGCGGAAGGGGTCGGCCGGGCCACCACGCGCACCGTCGTCCTGGCCAGCATTTCGATCCTGATCCTCAATTTTTTCCTGAGCACGATGCTCCCGGCCACTTTACGCGCATGATCCGAATCGTCAACCTGCACAAAGCCTTCGGCGCCAAGAGAGTGCTGCGCGGCGTCAGCCTGACCGTCGAGAAAGGAGAGACGATGGTGGTCATCGGGCAGAGCGGCTCGGGCAAGAGCGTCCTGATCAAGCACCTCATCGGCCTGCTCCGTCCGGACGCGGGCGATATCTATATCGACGGCGTGGAGATCACCCGCCTCCGGGAGGACGATCTGCAGCGGGTGACCAGGAAGTTCGGGCTTCTCTTCCAGGGCGCGGCCCTGTTCGACTCGATGACGGTGGCCGAGAACGTCGCCTTCGGCCTGGAGCGCTACACCCGCAGCAGTCCTGAGGAAATCCGGGAGCGGGTCTCCGAGAGCCTGGCCCTGGTCGGCCTGCGCGGCGTCGATGACCTGATGCCGTATCAGCTCAGCGGCGGGATGAAAAAGCGGGTCGGACTGGCCCGCGCCTTCGCCTACCGGCCGGAGATCATGCTTTACGATGAGCCTTCTACCGGGCTCGACCCCATCCGGGCCGACTCGATCAACGAACTCATCAACATGTTCAGGACTGAGATGGGAGTGACCGCCGTGGCCATCACTCATGACATGGTCAGCTCATACAAGATCGCCGACCGGATCGCCATGCTCTACGAGGGCCGGATCATCGAGGTCGGGACGCCGGAGGAGATCCGCAATTCGGCGAACCCCTTCATCCAGCAGTTCATCCACGGGGAGTCGGACGGACCCATCAAGGACCGGTAGGAAAAGAGGAGTGAGAAATGAGCCGTGAAGTGAAGATCGGGATTTTCGTGGCGGGGACGATCCTCATCATGGCCGTGTTCATCTTTATCGTGGGCGACCTGTCCACCTGGTTCAAGAAGCCGGGGTATCCCCTTTCGGTGTCCTTCCCGACCGTGATCGGGCTGGAGAACCGGGCGGCGGTGCGGCTGGCCGGCGTCAAGATCGGCTACGTCAAAGAGATCCGCCTGGCCGAAAGTCGGGCCCGGCTGATTCTGAGCATCTCTCCCCAGTACAAAGTCCCCAAAGGCTCCAAGGCGGGCATGGCCACGCTCGGGCTGGTAGGCGAGAAATTCATCGAGATCACGCCCGGCGAGGAAGCGGCCTATTGCCAGCCCGGCGACACGCTCGAGGCCAGGGCGTCGGTCGGGTTTGAGCAACTCGGCGACCTGGCCCTCTCCATCGGCGAGGAGATCAAGGGAGTCAGCCGGTCTCTGCGGGAGATCACGGGGGAAGAAGCCCGGCAGGACCTCCAGGAAGCTCTTCAGAATATGAGCTCTTTTTCCCGGGAATTGAACCAATTCCTGGCCGACAACAAGGACGACCTGCGGAGGGGGATCCGCGCCGCTTCCGCAGCGGCCGGGGAGATGGACGAGAAAGTCGGCGCGGTGGCCAAGAATCTCGAAGAGACCTCCACTCTGCTCAGGGACATCGCCCGGGAGAACCGGGACAGCATCAAAGGCAACCTGGAGAAGATCCAGGAAGTCCTGTCCGAGATGGAAGAATCCGTTCGCCTGCTCCGGGAGGCGCTGGAAAAAATCAACCGGGGAGAAGGGACAGTGGGCCGGCTTGTTCAGGACCCGGGGCTCTATGACGAGGCCCGGGAAACGCTCGGCAACGTCAAAAAGACGATGGCGCCCTTCAGCCGGATGCGGGCGGTGGGAAACTACCGGGCGGATTATCTGGGCGAAACCGGCAAGGTGAAGAGCTATCTCAGCGCCGGTTTCTACCTGACTCCGCAAAGTTTCCTGCTGGGGCAGATCGTCGAAGACCCGCGGCTAGACGGGTTCAGGTACTCCGCCCAGGCGGGGCTGCGCTTCGGGCCGCTGGCGCCGCGGGCAGGGATCATCGAGTCGGAGTTCGGGGCGGGTGTCGATTATCTCGCCCTCAACGACCGGCTGGTTTTCAGCCTCGAGGGGTATGATTTCCGGCGGGACGGCGGACCCCGCCTGCGTTTCACCACCCAGTACGCGCTGCTGCGGTATCTCCATCTTCTGCTGGGCGTCGAGGATTTCGCTCTGACATCGAAACGGGAGTTCTTTTTCGGTCTCGGGCTGGGGACTCGATGAAAGATAGGGCCAAGACCGTTTTCATCTGTCAGACCTGCGGGTTCCGCTCGCCCAAATGGCTGGGCCGCTGTCCGACCTGCGGCGAATGGAACTCCCTGGTCGAAGAAGTCGAGGAAGTCGCTCCCCCGGCCGAGTACGCCTTTCCCCCTTCCGAGGCGCTCCTCTACCGGGACATCAAGGAGTTCAAGAAGCAGCGGATCCAGATTCAAACCGAGGAATTCAACAAAGTGCTGGGCGGGGGAGTCGTGCTCGGCTCACTTGTGCTCATCGGCGGAGAGCCCGGGATCGGCAAGTCCACGCTTCTTCTCCAAGTCTGCCGCGATTTCGCCGCGGCCGGGGAGAAGGTCCTCTATGTCTCCGGAGAGGAATCCCTGGAGCAGATCAAGATCCGGGGCGACCGGCTGGGGGTCAAGGACGGTGAACTGTATCTTCTTGCCGAGACCAACCTGGAGCGAATCATCGCCCAGGCGGGCAAGCTCCAGCCCCGGGTGTTCGTCGTCGATTCCGTCCAGACGGTCTTTTCCTCCAAGCTCTCCTCGAGTCCCGGCACCATCAGCCAGGTCCGGGAAGTCGCCAACGTGATCTTCCGCTTCGCTAAGAAGAACAACGTCTCCTCGTTCCTCATCGGCCACATCACCAAGGAGGGGTCGCTGGCCGGGCCCAAGTCGCTCGAGCACATGGTCGATGTCGTCCTGTACTTCGAGGGCGAGCGCGATCACAGCTACCGGGTACTGCGGGCGCTCAAGAACCGGTTCGGCCCCGTCTCCGAGCTGGCCATTTTCGAGATGGGCGCCGGCGGGCTGCAGGCCATCCCCAACCCCTCGGCCTTTTTCCTGAAGGAGCGGCCGGCCGACGAAGCGGGGAGTGTCGTCGTCTCCACCATCAAAGGGACCCGGCCGCTGCTGGCCGAGATCCAGGCGCTCGTCTCTCCGACTCTGTTCGTGGGCAACCCCCGGCGAATGACCATCGGCCTCGACCACTTCCGCACCTCCATGCTGCTGGCCATCATGGAGAGAAAGCTGGGCTATCATTTCGGCGGCGAGGACATCTATCTCAACGTCGCCGGCGGGCTGACCATCGAGGAGCCGGCGGCCGACCTGGGAGCGGTGCTGGCCGTCGTCTCCTGCCTGAAAAACAAGGCCGTGCCGCGCGACGTCGTCGTCTTCGGCGAAGTCGGGCTGAGCGGCGAAGTCCGGTCCGTGGGCAGCCCCCTGGCCCGGATCAAGGAAGCCGTCTCGCTGGGCTATGGGACGGTCGTCCTGCCCAAGGGAAACCTGGCCATGGTCGAGAAGGAAGATTTGTCGGGGACGCGCCTGTTTGGCGTGCAAAACATTAGGGACGTATTATCTTTTATATTTTAAATAGGTAAGGATTTATCCAATGGGCATCCTGATTTTTCGCTTTGTCATCATCGGCTGCATCACTGCGGCGGGATATTTTCTCCCCCTCTTCCACCTGCCCCGTCCGGTCAGCGCGGCGATCGCCTTTGCCGTCGCCGCCATTATCATGTATCTGGAGACGCGGATCCGGCGGACCCAGTTCAAGATTATCTGGAGCTCGACGATCGGCACCTACGCCGGCGTCTTCCTGGGCTGGTCGCTCGGGGCCATCTACCAGAACATCAGCCCGGACTCAACGACCACGCTCTTCATCAAGATCTTCTTTCTCATCATCATGCCTTACATCGGCTTCCTGGTGGGGACGCAGAAATCGGAATGGCTGGACCCCGCCCATCTCTTCCGCTTTTTCAAGGAAAAGAGCCTCGGGCGGAGCTATAAAATCCTGGACACCAGTGTCATCATCGACGGCCGCATCACCGACCTCTGCGACACCGGGTTCATCGAGGGCTCGCTGGTCATCCCCCAGTTCGTCCTGAAAGAGCTGCAGCTGGTGGCGGATTCGCCTGACGGCCTGAAGCGGCAGCGGGGGCGGCGAGGCCTCGATGTCCTGAACCACCTGCAGAAATCTTCCCAGGTCTCCGTCGTCATCTGGGAGACGGACTTTCCGGAGATCCGGGACGTCGATTCCAAGCTCATCGAGCTGGCCAAGCAGCTGGACGCCAAGCTCGTCACCAACGACGTCAACCTCAACAAAGTCGCCAAGCTGCACGGGATAGCCGTCCTCAACATCAACGAGCTGGCCAACGCCCTGCGGCCGGTCGTCCTCCCCGGGGAGAGCATGAAGATTTTCATCCTCAAGGAGGGCAAGGAGAAGGACCAGGGGGTGGGCTATCTGGATGACGGGACGATGGTCGTGGTCGATAACTCCCGGCGGATGATCGGCCAGAACATCGACATCACCGTGACCTCTGTTCTCCAGACCACGGTGGGCAAGATGATTTTCGGCCGCTATAACGAGGACTCCCGATGAGGAAAGTCACGGCCATCATCGTCGCCGCCGGCCGGGGCAAGCGCTTTGGCTCGGCCAAGCAGTTCGCTCCGTTCCGGGAAAAGCTCATCCTGGACTGGGCGATCGAGGCCTTCGAGCTGCACGCCAGGGTGGATGAGATCATTCTCGTCCTGCCGGACGAAAAGGAACGGGAGAAATACCTCAGCCGGTTCGATAAAGTCTCGGCCGTAGTGAAAGGCGGCCGGAGGCGCCAGGACTCCGTTGTCCACGGGTTCGAGAGCGTGAAGGCGGAGGAGACGAGGATCGTCCTGGTCCACGACGGGGTCAGGCCGCTGGTCAGCCGGGAGGTCATCACCCGGGTTATCGAGGAAGCCCAGCGGAGCGGCGCGGCAATTCCCGCGATCCCCGAGGATGATACCATCAAAGAGACCGGGGAGGGTAAGGTGGTGCGCACGCTCGACCGGAAAAAGCTCGTCCGCGTCCAGACACCGCAGGGATTCTCCTATGAGGTCCTCGAGAAGGCCCTGCGGCAGGCCCAAAAGGAGGGCTACTACGGGACGGACGAGGCCGCGCTGGTGGAGAGGATCGGTTATCCCGTGGCGGTGGTCGAGGGCGAGCTTAGAAATATAAAGGTCACCACGCCCGCCGATTTGAAGATCGCGGAGGCGCTGTTTGAAAAATAGAATCGGGTTCGGTTACGACATCCATCGTCTGGCCAGAGGCCGGACGCTTTACCTGGGCGGGGTCGAGATCCCCCATCCGGCGGGGCTGGCCGGCCACTCCGACGGGGACGCTCTGATCCATGCCCTGATCGACGCCCTGCTGGGGGCTGCGGGAGACGGCGATATCGGCCGCCTGTTCCCCGACACCGGGGCGGAATTCAAAGGAATCCGCAGCACTGTGCTCCTTGAGAGAGTGATGACCCGGCTGAAACGGAGTCGGCTCGAGGTCTTGCACGTCGACTCGGTCATTGTCGCCGAGACGCCGCGGCTTGCTCCTCATATCGAGAGGATGAAGGAGGCGCTCTGTCCGATCCTGGGGCTTCCGAGAGATCATCTCGGGATCAAAGCCAAGACCAATGAGGGACTGGGCCCGGTGGGAGAGAAAAAAGCCGTGGCCTGCTGGGCTGTCGTCCTGGTCGGG
>CAZYWP010000024.1:13191-28944 GCA_964651495.1 uncultured Eubacteriales bacterium
GGGCCCGGTGGGAGAGAAAAAAGCCGTGGCCTGCTGGGCTGTCGTCCTGGTCGGGGAAAAGAGGGGAAAAAAGGCATAAAAAAAGGCCGCGGTTCGCCCTGGCGGGGAGAACAGCGACCTAGTTAAAAGCCGGGAATCGTCCGGGCAGAGAGGTCGAATCGACCGCAGATGAGGTCCAACTCGAGCCTAATTTTCCCCCGCAATTCCCGGATCCTGGCGCTTATCCTCATGGGCTGATGTCCCATGCCTCAGGACCGGGTCGAGTGAGCTTTAGCTTCGGCCAGTACGTTGGCGATGATCTGGTAACCGGCCTTCTTCCCCACTTTCATGATGTCGAGAGCGGGCGAAGAGGCGATGAGGTTGAACCCGATCAGCGAGATCAGCACGGCCGCCAGCAGAATGGCGATTTTAGCTTTGAAGTTCATTTTAGCCTCCCTAACATGTCTTTCATCCTTCGTCCATACATTAGACGTAACAGCCCGGCAAAAGGTTCCCTCGAAATTCAATTATTCGGTCAAATTCCTACTTTATTTATAATTTCTATCGGAATAGGGGAGATTAGCGCCTCCGGATGGGCCTCCTGCACCTGCAAAATCAGACCCCGGCGGAGCGGTCAGAGATAAAATCCAGCCTCCTGGCGTTCTTCTTTTCGGGTCGGGTTCATGCTAAGATATGGTCTACCTGGAGCTCAGGGAAGGACGAAAAATGAAGAAAACGTGGCTGATCCCGGCGGCGCTGCTCTTCTTGTCCGGCTGTGACCGGGAGATCACGCTGCCCACGGCAACGGATCTGGACAGAGCGCCGGTTGAGCGGCTGGTGGGAAAGGTGTATTATCACGATCTTGCCGCGGGGGATCAATACGATATTTTTATGGCTGACCTGTACATCGTCCCCAAAGCCACGGCCACGACGGGCTACGAAATATTCGTTCAGTTTCCCGGGATCGAGGGGAGGCGGGTGGCCGGGGCAAGAGGAATAACGAAGCCGGAGAATGCCGAAATCGACGGCGCGGTCAAGGAGGGGCTGGTGGTGAACGCCACCTTCCCTCTCGGCGAGGTCGACCTCTCCCAGTACGATTTCGTCCTCAGGAAAATTGAAGCCCTGACCTCGCCCATTGCCGATGACTATGCGCCCTCCCTCAGCAACAGGAACTGGATCGCCTGGATGATGGACCCGGACGGCCGGAACAACAACCCCGATAACTCGGAAATCGGCTACATGAACCTGGCGGACCGCGCGGTGCATCAGTTGACCCCGATCAACGGGAAGTACGGCGGGCTGAACGCCGATGCCGAATGGAGGGACGATGAGACCATCGCCTGGGTCCACGACGGCAAGATCGTCGAGGTGAACCTCAAAAACTTGAACAGCGTCGCCCCGGTCCTTCCCGAATGGGGCTGGCCGCAATTCGATCCCGTCTATTCTCCCGACGGGACCATGCTGCTGTTCAACACCTGGGTCAGGGGGAAAAAGAACAGTTTTCTCAAGTACCTCCAGACAGGCACGTTCGTCAGCGTTCTTCCGCCCGAGTATTTCACTCCCTACACCGATGACAACCCGACCTGGATTTTTTCCAACACCAGGATCACCGGCCACATCTTCATGCCCAAGAAGGGGCGTATTTATACGCGGGACTTCCAGTCCGCCCGTTTTGCCATCATCACCGACAGCCTGCGTGATTTCCGGTATGTGACGCCCGTCAAAATCAAGAGCAAGATCTATCTCGTTTTCAGCGAGAGACCCGCCACCGGCCAGCCGAGGCTCTGGATCTGCAGCGAGAGCGGGGCCGACCTGCGGGAGCTCGGCCGGACCGGCGATGAAGCGGTGTTCGTCATGCTGGGGCTTCCCGTTCCCAGCGGCCAGGACGATCTCGAGCGCGCCGCCGCCGTCTACGCTTCAAGGTTCGGGGACTGACGGATCACTCCGACCTTGCCAGAGCCGCTGACCACTATCCCCTCCTATTTTCCATAGGAGGGGCTGGGGAGGTAAATATTAATAAGAACAGATATTGGGAGCGGCTCTGGAGATACTCTTATCCGCTCCGGGCGCTCGGGGACTGGCGCCATGCCACCCCTTCCCATAAACCATCATAAGAGATTCTCTCATAAGCGGAGGTAAAGCGGTGAACTTTTCGCCGCTCCGATTCGTATTTACCATTGTAAATGGAGAAAATAAGGTGACATCGGCCGGAGAGGCCTGAAAAGAAGAATATGAGAAGTATTGTGAAACATCCTCTAGTTTTGGCGGCCGTGATCCTGCTGGCCGGGCAGGCCCTGGCCTCGGCGCTCGACCCCCTGGAGGCGCCCCGAACCGTAGCCCCTCCCGTCATCGACGGGAAGCTCGACGATCCCGCCTGGAATTCGGCCCTGCGGCTGACCGAGTTCAAGACCTGGCAGCCCGACTATGGAAAAGACCCCAGCCAGAAGACCGAGGCTCTTTTCCTCTTTGACCCGGAGAATTTTTATGTCGCCTTCCGCGGGTTCGACACAGAACCGGGCAGGGTCAAGGCGGCCATCTGCAAGCGGGACACGATGTTCCAGGATGACTATATCGGATTCTTCGTCGATACCTTCCAAGATCACCAGAACGCCTACTGCTTTATGGTCAACCCCCTGGGAATCCAGGGAGACGGGCTGCTCAATTCCCAGGGGAACATGGAGTCGACGCTGGACCTGATCTGGTACAGCAAAGGACAAGTTGACGATCAGGGCTTCACGGTGGAACTCCGGATTCCCCTGCAGAGCATTCGATTCCCCAATAAAGAGACGGTAGTGATGGGCATGTTCTTTTTCCGGCAGATTGTCCGCACTTCCGAAATGGCCAGCGTGCCGGCTTTCTATCCCGACAAGGGCGGACTTCTCACCCAGGCCCAGCCGGTCTCGATCACCGGCCTTAAGTATCACCGGGTGGTCGAAATTCTGCCCGCCTTCACCCACACCAACCGCTTGACGGCGAATGAAGGACGGCTGCGCCGGGACCTGCGAACGACCGATTTCAGCCTGACCGCGAAAGTCGGGATCACCTCCGACCTGACCGCGGACGCCACCGTTAATCCGGATTTCAGCCAGGTGGAGTCGGACGCCGGACAGGTCGATTTCAACATCCGTTATGCACTATATTATCCGGAGAAGAGGCCGTTCTTCCTGGAGGGGCTGGAATATTTCCAGTTCGCCGGGAACACGGAGGATGCCCCTCTCGTGGCCATCGTTTACACCCGGAATATCATCGATCCCATCTTTGGCCTGAAGGGCACGGGCAAGCTGGGCGCCAAAAACACCATTGCCACGATTTATGCCCGGGACGACCTTCCCGGCGACGAGATTGACCGCTACCCCGATTTCGGGATCGTCCGGTTCAAGCACTCCCTGAAAGACGACTCGTTCATCGGCGGGTTTTATACCGGCAGGCTCCAGGACGGCTCTTATAACCAGCTCGGGGGGGCCGACGGCCGTCTGCGCCTTTCCCAGACTTCGATCGCCGAATTCCACCTCTTCGGTTCGTTCACCCGGGCGCCCGGCTCCGCAGAGACGGCCAACGGCCACGCCCTCGGCCTGAGGTACATGTACGACTCCAGGAAGCTCACCATGGACCTGGGAATCCAGGATCTTTCGAAGAATTTTCAGGTGGATACCGGGTTCGTCACCCGGACCGGCATCACCCGGCTCGCTCCCTTGTTCTTGTTCCGCTTCTATCCAAAATCCAAATTCTTCCAGAGGATCGAGCCCTTTTACTGGGGCGAGCACATCTATGACCAATCTTACGACATGGCCGAGACGATGAACGTTTTCGTCCTGCGCTTCTGGCTTCCCCGCCGGACCATGTTCCGCATCGACAGCTACCTGGGGAATGAAGTCTATGTCGGCCGGAAGTTCGACCGCACCGGCTACGGTTTCAGGCTGGAGAGCCAGACGACCAAGCAAATCAACATCGAAGCGATGTATCGGCGCATGGGTTCGATATTCTATGACCCCGACGACCCCTATCAGGGCTATGGAAACCGGATAGCACTTTATCTCCAGTACCAACCGCTGGAGAAGCTCGATTTCGGGCTGAGCTACACCTATACCGATTTTTACCGCCAATCGGACGATGAAAAGATCTACGATTACGTCATCATCCGCGGCCGGAGCACGTTCCAGGTCAACAAATATTTATTCCTCCGGGCCATCCTCGAATACAACACCTTCTACGACCGGCTGACCACTGACGCGCTGGTCTCTTTCACCTATATTCCGGGGACGGTCGTCCACATTGGCTACGGATCGGCCTATGAAAAGCTGGCCTGGGACGGTTCCGACTATGTCGCCAGCCGCCGCTTCCTGGAGACGCAGCGGGGGTTCTTCTTCAAGGTCTCCTACCTCTGGCGTTGGTGAAGAGCGTCTCGGGAAGGCTAAACCTTCTATGGTCGCGTCAGTCGACCGGCCTCTGCCTTGCACAGAGAAAAGGTCAGGCGAAGAAATCGGCGGGGATATCCTTTAGCCGGACGATGTCCTTGACCCGGTCGGCCACATCAAACCCCTGGACACAGCGGACGGTGCAGGAGATGCAGCTTCCGCAGGGATTGGTAGGCAGGTCGAGCTCCTGGAGCAGGTCGTAGGCAGCTCCCAGATTTCTGTAGCCATAGGCGTACATATAGCTCCGCATGAGGGAGGGCAGGGGCAGGTTCTCCGGGCAGCCCGGACGGCACCGGCCGCACTGCTGGCAGTACAGTCCGGCGCTCGAAACCTCCAGCTGGAGTTCCCTTTTCTCCGTCTCGGTGAGGGCCAGTTCCTCCATCACCGAAAGGTCGAGGTCGAGCTGGTCGAACGTCGTCATCCCGGGAATGGCCGTGGTCACGTTGGGGTCGTTAAGGACCCACTTCAGGGCGGCCTTCATGTTGATCGGCTGCTGCCGGGCCTTGTCCCAAAACCGTCCCGCCTGGGTTTTCATGGCGATGATCCCCACCCCAGCCGCGGCGGCCTCGGCGATAGCCTTCTGGATGTCCTCCCGGTTGCGCTGCCTGAAATTGTAAGCAGTCAGGACGACGTCATGGAATTTTCCCTCGACGACGGCCCGGATGACCTCCGGCTCATTGCTGTGGGTGGAGACGCCGACAAACCGGGCCTTCCCGTCCTTCTTGATTTTGCCCAGGCCGTTGAGGACGGGTTCGTCTAAAACCGCCTGCTTGCTGGAGCAGTCGTGGACGTGGAGGATATCGACATAGTCGAGCCCGAGCCGATGGAGGCTGATGTCGAAGATCCGGATATACTCTTCGGCCGTGGACTCGGCAGGTACTTTGGTGGCGATAACGAAGGAGTCCCGCGGCCGTCCCTTGATCACCTCGCCGATCATCGTCTCGTTTCGGCCCCGCTGATAGCCGTTGGCGGTGTCGAGGAGGACGATGCCCCTGTCCAGGGCGGCGCGGACGAGTTCCGGGTTGTCCGCGTTCATGACGCCCATGCTCACGATGGGAAGCCTGAGCCCGGTCTTTGCCAGGGGGCGGAGGACGAATTTATTTTTTTTGGCCGGCTCAGCCGGCTGCTGTTTCCTGGCCGGATTTTCGGCCGCCGGGTTCACGGCCAGCCCGGCCAGCCCCGCCGCCCCCCACTTCAGGAAAGAGCGGCGCTTCAGGTTGGGCGCATTGTTCTTCATCGAGGTCTCCTTTTCACCGGGCTTTCCCGGCGCAATCACACGAGCTCATATTTTACTAAATCTATCGTATTTATCGCAATAGTCGGGTTTATGTTTCTTCGAGAGAGCTCGGACCAATAGATCTCTTCCCGCCGCCACGCCTTGGTCTCCGGGCTGATTTCTTCATTGTCCCTCCTCTCGAATTCGTCCAGAGAATATCGTCCCCAGATGTCCGGTGTCAAGATGAAAAAATAGCGAATACTGGCACGGCAGGATAAAATAAGCAAAAAAATGGAAGGAAATATTGCCCTGGTATGTCTAAAAGAATTGAATGACCTAACTGGAGTCGCCATGAAAAAATATCCGGGCTTCTTCGTGCTCGTTTTTTCCCTGACCTTTTTTACTATTTTCCGTCCCTGCGTTTCCCGGGCCACGGAAAAAGACGGAACACTCGATGCACGGGTGCAGGCCTTCCTGGCCAAGATGGATTACCGCTGGCGGGATATGAACGTCCCCGAAGCCGACGCGGAGGCGCTTTACCGAATCGTTCTGGAGAATAAATACAAGAAGGCGCTGGAGATCGGGACTTCGACCGGACGGTCGGGGATCTATATCGCCTGGGCCCTGAGCAAGACGGGCGGAAAGCTCATCACCATAGAAATCGACGAAGGGCGGTACGAAGAAGCGGTGGCGAACTTCAAGGAGGCCGGCCTCAGTGATTATATCGATGCCCGGCTGGCCGATGCCCATGAATTGGTCGAAGAGCTCCCGGGCCCGTTCGAGTTTGTCTTTATCGATGCCGATAAAGAATGGTACACGAATTACGCCAAGGCGGTGATCTCGAAACTCGAACTCGGCGGCTGCATCACCGCCCACAATATCTATGAACGGAGCTGGGGCCGGAGAGGATACGGAGGCGGCACAGGGGAATATTTTGAATATATGAAAAGCCTTCCCGAATTCGAGAGCACGATCCTTCCCCAGGGTAGCCGCAGCCTATCAGTCAGCTATAAAAAAAGATAATCTCCGGGGGAGTTTCCCCCAGCACTACCATTTCGCCGAGTGGCAGATCCGACTTCTTTTTTGCCGGGAATTGTGGTAGGAAAAAGGAGGCACTGCAAAGTCGGAAGAGTAAAGGCTGATGGACAGGACGAAAAATATTTATCCTAATGTGGTCCCCTGGCTCGAGCAGGGGCAACCGCTGGCCTTGGCGACGATTATCGAGACCACCGGCTCGACGCCGCAGATCCCGGGCGCCTCGGCCTTGTTTTCGGAGCAGGGACTCCTCCTGGGGACCCTGGGCGGCGGGATTCTCGAAGCCGATGCCCAGGAAAGGGTCCTTCGGTGCCTCAAGCGAGGCCGGTCTTTGATCTATGAGCTTAAACTCCGGGGAGATGCGGTGGCAGGAGAGGAAGCGCTTTGCGGCGGCTCAGCTTTAATCCTGATCGACGGCTCGCCCGGGGATCATTTAGACACATTCGAAAGATTGAGAACGGGGATTCGCGACCGCCGCTCCGGTCTGCTCGTGACCCAGATGGAATTCAGGCAGGGTAGAGACGCCGCGATCCGGCGTTTCTGGCTGGAAGAGGCAAAGGACCCAGTCGGCCCAGCGCAGAGACGATTTCCCGTTGATCCGGCCGAGATCAGAAAAGCCCGGCGGGAGGGTCGGCCGCGGCTCTTTCCAATCAAAGAGGGAAAAACTGGAAAAACGAAAAGAGAAGGAAAAGAGCGAAGGGCAAAAAAAGACAGGAAAGATACGTTCTGTTTCCTTGAACCCCTCTCTCCCCTTCCCCGGCTGGTGATCGCCGGCGCCGGACACATCGGACGGGCCGTGGCGCGCCTCGGCCAGCTCCTGGACTTTGAGGTCACGGTCATCGATGACCGGGCCGAATATGCCAATCGGGAGAGATTGCCCGAGGCCGACACAATAATGGTGGACGACATCGGCCGGGCCGTCGCCGGTTTTCCCGTCGAGCCCGACACCTATATCGTCATCGTGACCCGAGGGCATCTTAATGACGCGGAAGCCCTGCGCGCCTGCATCAAGTCTTCCGCCGCCTATATCGGCATGGTCGGCAGCCGGCGGAAGATCGCTCTGATGAGGGAGGAATTCATGGCCAAAAGATGGGCGACGGCCCGGGAATTCGACCGCATTCACGCGCCGATCGGCCTGCCGATCGGGTCGAAGACCGTTGAGGAGATCGCCGTCAGCATCGCCGCCGAGCTCGTCCAGGTGAGAAGCGGCAGCGCCGGGGAAAAAGCCGGGAGGGACGGATGATCTGGGCAGTCATCCTGGCGGCGGGGGAGTCAAAACGGATGGGTGCGCCCAAGCTCCTCCTTCCCTACGGCCGGACGACGATCATCGAAACGGTAATCAAGAGGGCCACTTCCTCTAAGGTCGACCGGTCTCTCGTCGTCCTCGGCTCTCATTGGCGGACTCTGAAAGAGCTGATCAAGAAACATCCTGTCGTCACCGCAGTCAATCCGCGCTTCAAACTGGGCATGCTCTCCTCCATCCAGCGGGGAATCGCCGCTCTGCCCCGAAAATGCCGCGCCGTCGTGATCGTCCTGGGGGACCAGCCGGATATCCGGCCCGGAGTGATCAACCTCCTGGTCGAAGCCTACCGCCGGCAAGGGAAGGGGATTGTCGTCCCCGTCTGCCGCAAAAAACGCGGCCATCCCGTGCTCATCGACCTCAAGTACAGAAGTGAAATCGCCGCTCTTGACCCCGAGATCGGGCTGCGGGAGCTCCTGCAGAGACACGCTGAGGAAATTCTCGAGGTCCGGGTGCCGCGTTCGAATGTTTTGCTGGACGTCGACACGCCGATCGATTATCGGAAAGCGCTGAGGGTCAAGGGAAAACGCTGAATTTCTTTTCTTCGCCCGGGGGAAAGATTTCGGCCGGTTTTGTAGTCTAATAAGAGTGATGTATAATACTATTTCTCTTAAGGAGGAGAAAACAAATGCGTAAAATTTGGCTTCCCATGTTTGGGCTCTCTCTTTTGGCTGTCTTTGCGGTTTTTGCCCTGGCCCAGGAGACCAATGTGACGGGTGAATGGGATTTCACCATGCAGACTCCGCGCGGCGAACGGACTATGGTCGTAAAGTTCGTCCAGGAAGGAGAAAAAATCACGGTCACCATGCCCGGATTCAGGGGCGGCAACGAGGTGACGGGCGAAGGGACGGTTAAAGGAAAAGATATTCAGTGGTCGATCACCCGAACCGGGCCGGAAGGGAATGAGTTCACAATAACTTATAAGGGCACGGTTGAGGGGACCAGCATGAGCGGAACGGCCGAGATGGGCCAGATGGGAACCATGGAGTGGAAGGCGACGAAAAAGTAGCCTTCCCTCTCTATCATAATCGCATCCCTCCCCGGAGGGATTCGTCTATTTGTTGAAACTATCCATTGCGATGGCCGTTTATAAATAAAACAGGGAAGATTTTACCCTCGCCTCCGTCTAAAGGATGTACGGAGGCATTGGAGACATGCTCGAATATGGACGATCAGGAGCTCATCCGGCTCTCCCGGGAAGGAAACGGAGAGGCCTTCGGACAATTAGTCGAGAGGTATAAGACGAAAGTGTTCAGCCTGGCTTACGGCATCACTCGGGACAGGGCGGCAGCGGACGACCTGGCCCAGGAAGTCTTCATCAAGGCTTATTACGCCCTGCCGAAGTTCAAGTTCCAGTCGGAGTTCGGGACGTGGATTTACCGGGTCGGCGTCAATCATATTAAGGATTATCTGAGAAAGCACAAAATCCGGCTCAGGGAAGTCCCGCTCGAGGAGGTCAGCGAGAAGGCGATCGCCACGGAGGACCGGAGCTATGAAGAAGAGCAGACGAGTGAGCGGCGCCGGGCGCTCGTTCAGGCCGCCCTCCGGCGGCTGCCCGAGAAGCACCAGGTTATCCTGACTCTACGGGATATGCAGGGGCTTTCTTACGAAGAGATCTCCCGCATCCTCGGCATCTCGCCGGGGACGGTGGATTCGCGCCTGCACCGGGCGCGGAAGAAGCTGCGGGAAAAATTGGCCGGGGCAGGCGGGTGGAAAGGAGGAGAGCATGAACTGTAAACAGGCGGAAAAATTTCTCCTCCGCTCCTTTGACGGGAGGCTGGGAGCGGATGGCAGCCGGCTCCTCAAGAGCCATCTCCAAGGCTGCCCCCGTTGCCGGGACAAAGAAGAAGAGTACCGGTTGATCCTCGGTCATCTCAAACCGGAGGCCGCTCCGGAGCCTCTCCCCTATTTCGAGCAGCGCCTCCTGGCCAAGCTGAAAGAGCGGGAGAAAACGGCTCCTGCTCAGCTTTGGCTCAGATGGGCCCATCGGGCGGCGGCTTTTTCGCTGGCGGCCTTCCTCCTTTTCGGCGCCGGCGTGCTTCTGTTCCAGCCCCAGGAGCCCGTGGAGCTGAGCCAGGTGGAAACGCTTTTCCTGCAGAATGAAAACCCGTTCAGCGAGGCCGCCACGATCCTGGACCAGAAGAAGGCGGAGGACAGGAACATGATGCTGATCTTCGCGGCCTCTGATACCAAGGACCTGTCCAGGAGATACAGGCCATGATCAACAAATACAAATTATGGATCGTCTTGTCGCTTCTCGCGGCCTTTGCCGCGGGCTTGTTGGGAGGGATCTTCAGCGAACGGCATTATTTCCACAGGAAGAGGCACGCCAGCATGGCCAGGACTCAGAGGAACGTTCCTCGTCCCCCCCACCTCGAGAAGATGGCCCGGGACCTGGGGCTTTCCGCCGAGCAGCAGGACCAGATCAAAAAGATCTTCGAGAGCAACGACACCAGGCTCAAGGAGCTGCGCACGGAGATGCACAACCGGCTTTCCGGCATCCGCGCCGAAATCCAGAGCCAGATGGATGCCGTGTTGACGCCGGAACAAAAGAGCAAACTGGAATCCATCATCGACAGACATCGAGAACAAGGAAAGAGGGAATCCGAACAACGGAGAAAAGATGTGGGCAGAGAAGACTCTCCGGATAAGCCCAAAGGAGAAGTGAAATGAAAAAGAAAGTCATCATTGGAATTGTTGTCTTGGTTGTCCTCGCCGGGGCCATCCTCGGCTGGACGCTCTTCAGGAACAACAAGAACGGCGAGGTCAAGTACAGAACTGAGAAAATCACCAAGGGCGATATCGAAGCCCTGGTCACGACTTCGGGCACGGTCAACCCGATCACCAAGGTGGAAGTCGGAAGCCAGGTCTCGGGCAAGATCGCCAAGCTCTATGTCGATTTCAACTCTCAAGTGAAGGAGGGCCAGATTCTCGCCGAGCTCGACCTGTCCACTTTCCAGTCCCGCGTCAATCAGAATGAGGCGAACTATCTGAGCGCTCAGGCATCGCTGGAAAAGGCGAAGGTCACTCTGGACAATCTCAAGAGAAAATATGAAAGATCGCTGAGCCTGTCCGAGAAGGAATTGATCTCCTTCGAGGAGAAAGAGGACGCCGCGGCGAATTATCTCGGCGCCAAGACCGACCTCCAGAGGGCCGAAGCCAGCGTCCAACAGGCCAAGTCGCAGCTCGAATCGAGCAAATTAGACTTCAGCTATGCCATTATCCGTTCGCCCATCGACGGCGTCATCATCACCCGGAACATGAACGTCGGCCAGACCGTCCAGGCCAGTTTTTCGGCCCCCAAGATTTTTGAGATCGCCAACGATTTGAGCAAGATGCAGGTCGAATGCGACGTCGACGAAGCGGATGTCGGCAAGATCCAGGAAGGACAAAAGGTGCGGTTCACGGTCGATGCTTTTACGGAAAGCACATTCAACGGCACAGTGAAACAGGTCCGCTATTCGCCCACGGTCACTCAGAACGTGGTGACCTATACCACCATCGTGGAAGTGGAAAACCCCGGGATGAAGCTGCGGCCGGGCATGACGGCTACCGTCAACATTATCACCGGCGAGGCGAAGGGAGTCCTCCGCGTTCCCAACTCCGCTTTGAGGTTTACTCCCACCCTGGCTGCCGAAGAAATACAGCAAATCATGAAGGCAGCGGGCGAAAAGATGATGGCCCAGCGAAAGGCGGAAGGCGGACAGGGTGAGAGTCCCCAGGGACATGACGCCGGTCGTCCGCAGCAGCAGGGTCAGGCCGGCCAGGCGAGCGGGCAGGAAAGCGGCCAGCGGATGACGATGTTTCAGCAGGCCGCTGGGATGCCGCAGGGAGCAGGAAGCGGCCAGCGGAGCGGACGCCGTCCTTCCATGGTCTGGTACATGGACGCGGCGGGGAAGCTCAACGTGGCCTTCATCCGGCCCGGCGTAACGGACAATTCCTACACCGAAATTCTGCGTGGAGACTTGAAGGAAGGGCAAGAAATTATCGTCGCCTTGGCGTCCACCCAGACGGCCCAGGCTTCCAATCCCCAGCAGGGTCGGCCTCCCATGATGTTCATGGGGCGGTAAAGAGCTTTCCTTCAGTCGCCAAGAGGGGAACTCAAATGTCCACTCCACTCATACGGCTCGAGGACCTGAGAAAAACGTATCAGATCGGAGAGACCGAGGTCCAGGCGCTTCGCGGTGTTTCCTATAATGTCGAGTCCGGAGAATTCCTGGCCATCATGGGGCCGTCCGGCTCGGGCAAGTCGACCCTGATGAACATCATCGGCTGCCTGGACCGGCCGACGTCGGGCCGCTACTTTTTCGGGGGCGAGGAAGTCTCCACTTTTTCCCGGGATAAGCTGGCCGGCATCCGGAATCAAAAAATCGGTTTTGTTTTCCAGACCTTCAACCTGCTTCCCCGGACATCGGCGCTCGAAAACGTCGAACTCCCCCTTCTGTATACCTCACATATTACCTCCAAGCAGAGGACGGAATTGGCCCTGAAGGCGCTGGAATCGGTCGGGCTGCGCGACCGGGCCCACCACAAAACCAATCAACTTTCAGGCGGTGAGCAGCAGAGGATTGCCATCGCCAGGGCCCTGCTGAACAGTCCCTCGCTCATCCTGGCGGATGAGCCGACCGGGAACCTGGACACCAAGACCAGCGCAGAGATCATGAACATCTTTACCCATCTCAACCGGGAGAAGAAGATCACCCTTGTCATGGTCACCCACGAGCCGGATATCGCCTGCTACGCCCGGAAAAGGATATACATCAGAGACGGGGTAATCATCAAGGAAGAGCGGAACCAGGAGGGGTGCGAAGAAGTTTCTGTAAAGGAGTCCTCAATATGAATATTGCGCGTACTGCCAAAGTCTCCCTGCGGGCCCTCGCCCGGAATAAAATGCGGTCCTTCCTGACCGCCCTGGGGATTATCATCGGCGTCGGCGCCGTGATTTCCATGGTCAGTATCGGCGAAGGAGCCAAAAAGGGCGTCGAAGACCGGTTTGCTTCCATGGGTACGAACCTCCTGTTTGTCTCCCCGGGAAGCCGGAGCCGCGGCGGTGTCCATACCGGCTCCGGAGGCTGGAACACCCTCAAGCCCGAGGATGCCGAGGCCATCGAGCAGCAATGCGACGCGGTGAAATACACCTCGCCTTCCTCCAGCACCCGGACGCAGGTTGTCTACGGGAACAAGAACTGGAACACGTCAATCCAGGGGACAGGAGCCCGCTATCCTGAAGTCCGGAATTGGGAAGTCGAGGCGGGGACCTATTTCGAAGAAGGACAGGTGAAGAGTGCCGCCAAAGTCGCCGTCCTGGGAAGCGAAGTCAAGAAGAGTCTTTTCGAAGACGAGGACGCGGTCGGCAAGGTCATCCGGGTCAAGGCCATCCCCTTCCGGGTTATCGGCGTCTTAAAAGCCAAGGGTGAGTCCGGTGGTTGGTTCAACCGGGACGACATGATCGCCGTTCCCTACACGACGGTCATGAAGCGGCTCACGGGCGCAGAGTTCATTTCGTCCGTCGATATCCAGGCTGTGTCGGCGTCCCGGACCAAAGAGGCCCAGCAGCAGATCGAAGAGTTGCTCCGGATCCGGCACAAGATCGCGCCCGGGGCGGAGGACGATTTCCAGGTCCGGAACATGGCCGAGATCGCCGAAGGAGCGGCCGAGGCCACCAAGATCATGACCATCCTGCTCGGCAGCATCGCCTCGATCTCGCTGCTCGTCGGCGGCATCGGCATCATGAACATCATGCTTGTCTCCGTGACCGAGCGCATCCGGGAGATCGGAATCCGGATGGCCGTCGGCGCCAAGCAGAAAGATATCCTGCTTCAGTTTCTGACCGAGGCCGTTGTCTTAAGTGTTATGGGAGGCCTGATCGGCGTCTTTTTCGGGGTTGGTCTCTCCAAACTCCTCAAGTATGTGGCGGTTTTTTCCCAGTTCAAATCGGTCGTCTCCCCGAACGCCATCATCCTGGCTTTCGTCTTTTCGGCCTCAGTCGGGATCTTTTTCGGGTTCTATCCCGCCCGCAAGGCGGCCCGGCTCGACCCGATTGAAGCTTTGCGCTACGAATAATCGTATATAAAGAGTGAAACTCGATTTCGGGAGGTTTACCATGCATAAGAGAACGTTCGGATTACTGGCTGTCGCGCTCCTGCTCTGGCCGGTCTTTTCCTATGGCCAGGAAAAACAGGAGAATGCCCTCTCCCTGACTCTGGAAGATGCCGTGCTCAGGACCCTGAAGAACAACTACGGCGTGGCGATTCAGGTGCTGGGGCCGGAGATCGCCAGCTTCTCCATCGCCAAAGCCAATGAGAAATTCATGCCCACCTTGGGCTTCGGCGTGACCAATCGGAGTAACCAAAGCGCTTCGTTTTCCTGGCTCGAGTCCGCCGGGACGACGATTACCGACTACTACGATTACGACGCCTCGATTTCCCAGCTGATTCCGACGGGAGGGACGCTGACGGCCTCACTGGTCAATTATAAAAATGAAAGCAACAGCAAGTTCCAGACGGTCAACCCCCGCTTCGGCAGCACGCTCCGTTTTGAGTTCCGCCAGCCGCTACTGCGGGATTTCGGGCTCAAGATGACCCGCCGCGACATCATCATCAGCCAGAATAATTACGAGATTTCCGAGAACGATTTAGAAGCGACCGTCGCTGATGTCATCAACACCGTGACCCAGGCCTACTGGAATCTGGCTTACAGCATCGATAGCCTTAAGGTCAAGCAGCAGTCCCTCGACCTAGCCCGCGACCTCCTGTCCAAGAACCAGAGAGCAGTGGAGGTCGGGACGCTGGCTCCGATCGAAATCCTGAGCGCCCAGGCCGAGGTGGCCACCCGGGAGGCGGATATCCTCTCGGCGGAAGCCGATGTGAAAAATAACGAAGACAGGTTGCGGACGATCATCAACCTGCCCGAGGCCGAGATGAGGCTGGCACTCCCCATCAAGCCCGTGGACGCGGCCAAATTCGTGGAACAGCAGATCGATGTCGACGAAGCCCTGGTTGCGGCCATGCAGAACCGGCCCGAGCTCAAATCCATCAAGATCGACTTAAGGAATTCTGATCTGGACCTGAGCTATGCCAAAAACCAGCTCCTGCCCAGCCTTAACCTGACGGCGTCGTACTATAGCCCCGGAATCTCCGGAGACCAGATCGTCTACCTCGACAATAATCCCCTGTCCGGAGTCGTCGTCGACATGATTCCCGGGCCGTCTTCCAACGCTCTGAAGGATGCCGTGAACTTCAAATACAAGAACTGGTCTCTCGGCCTGACCTTGGATATTCCTCTGAGCAACATCTTCTCCCGCGCTTCCTATGCCCAGGCCAAGCTCAGCCTGGAGCAGGGGATGCTCCGCCTGAAGAACCAGGAGCAGGTCATCTACCTGGAGATCCGAAACGGCGTCCGGAACGTGGAGACGAACTATAAGAGAGTGCAGTCCTACCGGGTGGCGCGCGAGCTGGCGGAGCAGAAACTTCAGGCGGAAGAGGAAAAGCTCAGAGTCGGGCTGAGCACGAATTTCGTCGTCCTGACCTACCAGCGCGACCTGAGCACAGCCCGGAGCAACGAGCTTCGGGCCATCGTCGATTACATGATTTCCGTGGCCAGCCTGGAAAAGGCCATGGGCACCGGCCTGAAGAACAAGAACATCACCATCGACCAGATCACGCGGGGCGAGTAAACCGGGCCGGGCGGGCAGGGAAAAATATCGGGGACGGTCCTGCTTTAAGGCCGTCCCCGCCAATTTTGTCCAGCCGAAAAGTCTTGCAGTCGTCGGCCAAAAATGTTAATATATTGTGCAAATATATTCCAAA
>CAZYWP010000025.1:0-28224 GCA_964651495.1 uncultured Eubacteriales bacterium
AACCGCCGAATCGAGGTTTTGCAGACCTCTCCCTTAGCCTCTTGGGTACCGCGCCGTTTCGATCATCCTGATAGCGGGAAGACAATGATTCGGGCTTGCCCCCGATTTCCCTCCCCGTGTTTACAATATCTGGAGCGGGCGATGGGATTTGAACCCACGACCTTCTGCATGGCAAGCAGACGTTCTACCCCTGAACTACGCCCGCGTCACGTCTCCTACACTCAATCTCTCGGTTAAAACTAACAGAAACCTGCCTCTCTGTCAACTTGAAGGGCCGGGTCCTTTTTTGAATAAACTCCGCCGTTTCTAGAGAATTTGTTAAAAGTTGAGACCTGACCCCGATCCTTAGGAGAACGCTTATTTGGCCTGGACCAACAGGCCTTTTTGCACCGGGTCGTTGCAGGAGAGAACCTTGACCGTCGCCGTCTTCGGCTGCGTGTCGATGACCACGAGATTGCCGACCACTTCCTGCGGCAAGTCTCCCTTCTGTTTCTTGAAGATGGTCATCTGCTGGCCGACCATAATCCCGGCCTCCGCGCCGATGTCGATGATGGCCCAGCCGCCCGACCCGATCTGATTGTACTCCCCCTGAGTATAAATGATGCTTCCGCTGGCCCCGCTGTCCCCTTTGGCGTAAGCTTCATACCCCAGGTCTTTCCCCAGCATGCTCTCTTTTTCCTCGAACGGCAGGAGAAAATTCCCCACCATCACTTGGCCGCAGGACTTTTCCACTCTGGCCACGGCCCGGCTGTCCTCAAGGAAAATGACCTGAGCGCGTCCCCGCCTCATGACCAGACGGCCGAAACCGCCGACATCCTGTCCGACCTCGATGATCTGGAAAACCTGGCCGACTTCGAGGGCGTCCCGCCCGCCTTTGTTGATGTAGAAAAGATCGGCATCGCTGAGGAGTATTTTCTCATCGCCCTTCTCGGCCGCTGCGATCCTCATGTCCGGCAGCTCTCCCTCATGGACATAAATCGAGCAGTAGAAGTCGGTCTCGGAAATCAAAGGATAGGCTTCGCGGAAGATCTTAGCCCGCTCGATCTGGTGCTGTGCCGGTTCTTCGCCGAGCTTGGTCTGGGCCGCCGCCGGGGCTGACACTGCCAGCGCCGTCAAAAGAGTCAAAACAAAGCAGAGAGCGCGGAATTTGGGGAATGTCTTCATTTCGGCTCCTTTACCTCAAGGTTATTACCTTTTCTCCATTATAGACAGCGGTTTCCGGGCTGTCAATATAAATCAAATCCGACTTGACAGCCTCCCTCCTTCCTTTTAACATAGAAAGAAGAACCGACGGATTCAATATTTCAATCGCGACAGGGTAAAGGAGGTTTGAAATGAACAAAAAAGAAACCATCGCCCGGATCGCCAGAGACTCGGGGATCACGGGCCTCCAGGCGGCCAAAGCCTTCGCCTCCCTGATGGAGGGGGTTACGGGCGCGCTCAAGAAGGGGGAAAAAGTCACCTTTTCCGGGTTCGGAAGCTTTGAAGTCAAGGAGCGGAAGGCCCGCAAAGGACGGAACCCCAAGACCGGGGAGGAAGTGCCCATCCCCCCGAAAAAGAGGGTCAAGTTCAACCCGAGCAAGAGCCTCAAGAACGCCCTCTAAGCCGGCGCTTTTTTGATTGGACAAGGGCGGCTCGTTTTTTTACAATAGCCGCTTCGAACACCATTGAAGCCGCGAAAGAAACTGACGATTGCCCTGCTTTTCGGAGGCCGTTCGGCCGAGCACGAGGTTTCTCTGGTTTCGGCCGCCGCCGTTTACAAGAATATCAACAGAAAAAAATATCGGGTCAGGTCCCTATATATCGGCAAGGATGGAAAATGGAAGAGGGTTGCCTCGCCCCTGCTTCCGCCAGAAAAGCTGGCCGAAGGCCCGGCCTACTCTTTCCTGCCCTGGGAGGTCAATACACCCGGGCGGGCTAGGAGTGCTATCCGCACGCTGGACCCGCGCCTCCGCGCCGATATCTATTTTCCCGTGCTCCACGGTCCCTACGGCGAAGACGGGACGATCCAGGGGGTTCTCGAGATGGCCGACGTCCCTTATGTCGGCGCCGGCGTTCTGGCCTCGGCGGCCGGGATGGACAAAGCCGTGGCCAAAGCCCTCTTCGCCATGAACCGGCTGCCGCTGGTCAAGTACGCCACCCTTCTCGACAGCGATTGGAAAAAAAACAGGGAGGCCATCCTGGCCCTCATCAAGAGAGAGTTCGCCCTTCCCTTCTTCGTCAAGCCGGCCAACCTCGGCTCGAGCGTCGGCATCAGCAAGGTGAACGAGCGCGCCGGAACGGCCCAGGCGCTCAACAGGGCCTTCCGCTACGACCGGAAGATCCTGGTCGAAGAGGGGGTCAAGGGGCGCGAGTTCGAATGCAGCGTGCTGGGGAACGACGAGCCCCGGGCTTCCCTGCCCGGCGAAGTTATCCCCCACCGCGATTTCTACGATTACCGGGACAAGTACCTTGAGGGCAAGACGCGGTTTCGCCTCCCGGCCAAGCTCCCGGAAGCCACGGTCCGGGAAGTGCAGCGGCTGGCCGTGCAGGCCTATAAGGCCGTGGACTGCGCCGGCCTGGCCCGGGTCGATTTCTTTCTTGAGGACGCGACCGGAAAAATCTACCTCAACGAGATCAACACCATTCCCGGGTTCACCGAGATCAGCATGTACCCGAAGCTCTGGGGAGTGAGCGGAATTTCCTTTGGCCGCCTGGTCGAGGAGCTCCTCCGGCTCGGGCTGGAGCGGCACCGGCGGAAAAAGCGGTGCCTGAAAAGGCTGGGGCGGTGAGAATCCTGGGCATCGACTTCGGCGACCGCAACATCGGACTCGCCCTGAGCGACCCTCTCCACCTCACGGCCCAGCCGCTGGGGCAGTTCAGGCTCGCCGACGAACCGGAGAACAGGGCCTATTTCAGTCAAGTAGTCCAGCGGCATGAAGTCGGAGAAATCGTCGTCGGGTTCCCCCTGCGCATGGACGGAAGCTCGGGGACGCGGGCCCAGAAGACGCGGCAGTTCGCCGCCTGGCTTGAGGCCGCGGTCGGACTCACGGTGACGTTGTGGGACGAGCGGCTGACAACCCAGCAGGCGATCGGCATCATGCAAGAACAAAAGATCAGGGACAAACAAAAGAAACACCTGGAGCACCAGATCTCGGCCACCCTCATCCTCCAGAGCTATCTCGACCACCGCCGTCTGGAGCGAGATGTTCCCCAGAATTCTTAGGACCGGCATCGCCCTGGCGGCGGTCGTCCTCCTGGCTGGCTTGGTCTGGCTGGCGGTCGGGCTTTACGCCCCTCAGACCCTTCCGACGGGGGAAGTCATTTTTGAAGTCGAACGGGGGGCGGGCGTGAGCGCGGTGGCCGGATCACTCGCCGACAGAGGTCTCATCCGGAGCGAGCCCGCCTTTCTCGTCGGCTACCGCCTGTTTTTTTATCCCCGGAGAATCAAGGCGGGCGAGTACTCGCTTTCTTCGCCGGCGCGGGCTAAAGAGGTCCTCGACATGCTGGTCAAGGGAAAGGTCCTTCTTCATGCCGTGACCATCCCCGAAGGCCTGACGGCGCAAGAGATCGGGCCGCTCATCGCCCCCCTTCTCGCGGAGGGAGCGGAGGGATTTGCGGCCGTCTTCCACGAGACGGGGATCATTGCCGGCCTCGACCCCAAGGCGGCCAACCTGGAGGGTTATCTTTTCCCGGAGACCTACTCTTTTGCCAAAGGGGTGGCCGCCGGGGAGGCCGTCGGGACAATGGTTGGGCAATTCCGGACGGTGTTCGATGGCCTGTGGGCGGCGCGGCCGCCGCGCCTCCGGCTGAGCAACCGCGAGGTCGTCATCCTGGCTTCGCTGATCGAGAAAGAGACGTCTGTCGCTGAGGAGAAAAGGCTCGTTTCGGCCGTCTTTCATAACCGGCTGCGCCTGGGCATGAAGCTCGACTGCGACCCCACTATCATCTACGCCCTCAAGTTGAGAGGAACATACGACGGCCGGCTGGGCAAAAAAGACATGGCCCTCGACTCGCCATACAATACTTATCGTTACGCCGGCCTGCCCCCGGGCCCCATCTGCAATCCCGGCCGGGAGGCGCTCCGGGCGGCTCTCTTCCCGGCCGGAGAAGAGTTCATCTTCTTCGTCTCCCGCAATGACGGAGGCCATCACTTCAGCCGCACTTTCGCCGAGCACCAGGCCGCCGTCCGCCTCTATCAGAAAAGACCCGGAGGAAACTCCTAAAATGCCGATTGAGGCGAGGCCCTGGGGAGAGGAAGTCCGTCGAAGCCTGAGCGGGCATGGTTTCTCTCCGCAGGAGAGAAGAGCGAAGGCTGAGGTCGGAGCGAGTTTCCTCGCTGGGGAAACGAGCGGGCTGACGACCCCAGGGCCGAGCCTCCTTGAAAAAATTCTTTATTCTGCTATAGTAAATATTCTTTCTTCCCGATCGGGGTTCCCATCGAGAGGAAATTGGCATGTTTTTTGCTGAAAATGTTGGTTTCGGTGCTCTTAGAGGAGGAAGCATGAGAGTGAAAAGCATCATCGTCCCCGCGCTTGTCGCGGCCGTCGGATTCAGCCTCGTCATGGGTCTGACCGCCGGCCAGAAGGATAAAGCCAAGGACAAAGCCCAGGTGCAGGAAAAGGCCCAGGAAAAGGTCTTCATCCCCCCTCAGGTCAAAGCCGTTATTGAGGAGGGCCTGGCCGCCAAGCAGGGAAAACAGGATATCCCGGTAAGCATTTTTTACAGCCTTTATCTTCCGACGCGCGACGTCGGCAATTTTCACAACATCTTCTTCCTGAAGATCAAGAACTCCGGCCTTGGGTTCGCCCCTGCTACCGCCGCTCCACCGGCGCCGGCTCCGAAGAAAGGCCCTCAGGAGGCCGTCCCTCAGGAAGCCGCGGAGCTCCAGGCCAGCTTCAACGTCTTCCTTTATTTTAGCAAGATCGAGGAAGGGGCGGAGCCCCAGGCGGCCAAAGAAGTCTATGTTCCCACCACCATCCAGGTTCCCGGGGCCGGTTTTGATCCGGAAAAAGAGGAGGTTTACTCCATCGGCTATCCCATGCCGTTCGGCCGGTATCTCGTGGCCGTCGCCATCGCCTCACCGGATCTGCAGAAGGTCGGAGTGGCTTACACCGAGATCGACCTTCCCGACCCGGGAAAGTTCACCAAGGAGCTGGACACGACCACCATCTTTTTCATCAAGCAGATGGACCAGATGGAAGGCGTCGAACAGCGCACCTTCCTCCACAAGGACTTCTTCACCTATGCGAACTTCAAGATCAGTCCCAACGTTGACAGGGTCTTCAATCCCGGAGACAACCTCGACATTTTCTTCTATATCTTCGGCGCCCAACCGAATGAGCAACAGCAGTTCCAGATCGAGGTCAGTTTCGAGGTCAAGAAGGGAGAGGAGATCGCCATCCGCTGGGCCCCGCAGAGTTATGGTAACCCCCTCATCAGCCAGCCCCTCCCGCTGAAGCAGACGGTCAAGATCAAAGACGAGAAAGGGGAGAGGACGGAACAGCGCGACCTGCCTCCCGGAAAGTACACCCTGGTCGTCAAGATTGCAGACAAGATTTCCGGGAATACGGGCGTCAAGACCGTGGACTTCGAGATGAAGTGAGGCCCCGGCGGGTCAGCTCTTCTCGATCTCTTTAACGAGCTTTTTGACCTCTTCCTGCTCGGGGTTGAGGCGCAGCGACGAGCCGAGCGTCTCGAGCGCCCTCTGTTTCTCGCCCGTCCTGTAGTAGCAGAACCCGAGCGAGTTGAGCAGCCGGGTATCGCTGTTATAGATCCTATTTCCTTCGAGGAAGGACTCGATCGCCTGGCCATAATTCCCCAGCCCCATCTGGGCCCGTCCCCGGATGAGGAAGTATTCGAACTTAAATTTTTCGTCTCCCTTGACGCGCTCGTTGATATCCGCGGCCCGGTCGAACTTCTTGATCTTGAGGAGGAAATTGGCATAGTCCACGGCCGTGTCCACTGACTGAGGAGCCTGGGCCAAAACCCGCTCGTACTCCGCTTCGGCCCGGTCATCGATGTTGAGCAGGTCATACTGGCGGGCCAGGATGTGGTGGAAGTGGAAGCGGCTAGAAAGAGGGAAACCCTTGGCGTTGGCGATCGGATGGGGCAGGGCTCGTTCCGGCGAAATGATAAATTTCGCCGCGGCTTCGTCGAGCGGCCGGCCCTCACCGTCCACCAGAATGAGCTTCAGCTCGTAGTAATCCGGCGCCAGCTCGCTGAGCGCCAGGGAATAGGCCAGGCTGACAATCCTGCCGTAGAGGCTGTCGCTGAGCTTCAAGGCGATCGATTTCTGCTGCGGGGCGGCTGTCCTCATGCCCTTGATCTCGACCCGCACCTCCCCTTTCTCCCAGGTCTCCCGGTCGCATTCGACGACGTTGAGGAGAAAGGCCAGGACCTCGCCCGAAGCGAAGGTGTTTTTCGGGTCGACGACCAGCTTGCGGTCCAGGATTTTATAGGGGATGTGGACCTGAGCGCCGTAATTCTCCAGCTTGTAGCCCAGGAACGGACCGCTCAACCGCGGCCGCCCCCCCGCTTCCGGCACGACGATGTCCTCTTCATGAATGCTGAACTCCTTGTCCACGGAGTTCTGCAGGAGGATGATCAGGCGGTGCTTTCCCGCCACGGCCGGGAAGCTATCCTCGATCGAAATCCCGTTGGCCTGGATCCGGCCGGTGTCTTTCTCGCTGAAATAAATCGGGAAATCCCGGTTGTACTGGAAGATGATTTTTTCTCCATCGCGCAGGCTGACGTCCAGCCGGAAATTGCAGTAGTACTGGTCCTTGGGCTCGTAATAATGGATCGACATGCTCTTGGGAGCTAGGGAAAAGTGGACAAACGCGAGGCCGGTCGCCGGGTCCTCGATGAGGGCGACATTCGTCTCGCACTCGATGTAGTTGGTCATGTATTCGGTGCTGACGATGCCCTTGTAATTGAGGAAATGGGTGGCATAGGAGGGGTTGACGTCCTTGCGCGGCGACTCGTAGATGCTGGCCATGATGATGTTGTTCTGAGTGGACGGAGAGTAGTCTGGGTTGAACTCACCGGGGACAAGGGAGATCGAGATGTCGGCCAGGGTCGGGGCGATCTCCCTGATTTTATCGTAAAGCTCGTAGTAATTCGTCGGGTCGATATCCCGCTTGTCCAGGAGCAGCGCGGCCGGGCCGTCGCTCACCGGATCGTAAAGCCTGTAGTCGCCGGCGCCGCCCCGCTGGAAGAACAGGAGCACGAAATGCGTTGGCAGGTCCTTTTCCGGGTCGCCGTAATAGGACCAGGCCTGGCAGGGGACGATGTGGCTCGTGGCTTCGAACCGTTCGATGCTGACCGGCGGCCCGAGGAGGATATGGAAGCGGCCCATGTCGGTCTGCCAGCCTTCCCGGGTCGAGCTGCGGCCGAAGAACTTATTGGCATACATGAACCGTTTGACGTGCTCGTCCTTGTATTCGTTGGCCTGGGTGCCCGGCGTCGGGTCGCGCTGCTTCCAGAAAGTCTCGCTGAAGATGTCCCGGTCCCGGTCCGAGGTCAGCTTGAGAAAGACGTCTTTTTCCACCGGTAGGATGATGTAGTTGACGAGCTTGATCCACTCCCGATACTTTTCGCTGAGGTCTTTTTCGCTGATTTTCCGGGCCTTCTGGGTCTGCGCCCCGAGGAAAAGAGAGAGCAGGAGAAGGCCGAAGACCGGTAGGAGGAGATGCGCTTTTTTCATCGGCGGTCAGGATTTGATCTCGAACATTTTACGCGTCTTCCCCAGGCTCCCATCCTTTCCGATGATGATGACGTCGAGATAAAAACGGGCCGCCTCCTGGGCGTAGGGAAACGTGAAGACGACCTCCTTCATGTCGAGAACCTTGTCCTGGGTTGCGGAAAAGATTTGATCCCGCTTGAACTCTTCGATCTTGGTCCCATTCTTGGCGTAAATGAAGAACTGGAATTCCAGCTCCGTCTGGAGCTTTCCGACCGCGTCCCGGAAATTGAAGACGTCCACCGGGATGGCGATGACGATCTCCTTTTTTGCCCGGTCGTAGCTCAGCTTGAAGTTGGCGAACTTGCGCTTGTCTCCCTTCTCGGTCGGGACGTCTCCACTTTTGAAGCTGTCCAGCGCGCCGAAGAAATCACCGGTGATCTCCCGCATTTTGTAAGTCCCGTTGTTCCGCTCGTCGACGAACTCGATACCGAGCTCATAGTTATAATAGATCCACCACAGGATCGGGCCGCGGACCGTGGGGTCTTCATGGGTGAAAAATTCATCGAACTTGTCGGGGGGACCCATGTAAATATAGATCCGGCCGCGGTCCGTCTTCCAGCCGGGAGGTCCTTCCTTGAACCGCTTGTTGGCGTATTCGATTCGGTTGTAGAACTCGGTTTTGTACTCGTTATTCTCAGTGTAGGGGTCGGGGTCCCGTTTTCTCCAGAATTCCTCGATAAACTCCTTACAGGTGGCGGCGTCGGGAAGATGGGTGAAGATGTCGTTTTCCTCGCCCGTCATGATTAGACGGGCATACTCGTAAAAGCTGTCGCTTTCGGGGTCGAGGGCGATCTTCGGCCCGCCGCCGCAGGCGGCCATCCATCCGGATATAAAAAGGAATAAGACAATGAATTCTCTTTTCATGCGGCCATTCCTCTAAAAATGAGAATCCCGAAAGCCGGACTGCAGCCTATTCACGATGGATTGCATCTTAATATCTCCATTCGATTAAAGAAAGATTCCGGAGTCTGACCAAACGCGTGGACTGCCTTGTTCTTGTTCCTGGCATTTTAAAATCAGTTCATCCAGCTTTGCTCTCTCTTCAGGCTTGAGAGATGTATAAAAGAGCTCCTTATACTTCAGTAGTTTAGTCAGGCTCTTGGATTTTTCGCCTTTATCGAGATAAGCCGTTCCCAGGTTATAGAGAGCGTTACCCAGGTTCGGGTTGATTTCGATGGCCTTTTCCCAAAAAAATATGGCCTTTTCCAAATCCTCAGCCTGCCGGAAAATGGCCCCCAGTCCATTGTAAGCCTGGGCCGAGCCTGGATCGAGCCGAAGGGCGCTTTCAAAACATTGGCGAGATTTCTCGAACCACCGGAGCTCATTCGTTCGGGCGTAAAGAATGAGCCATACAGTCCCCAGGTTATTCCAGGCAGAGAGGTGGTCTTTGTCGATGGAGAGCGCCTTTTCATAGGCAGCGATGGCCTTTTCCAAAACCGATGTGCTGGAATAGGCCACGCCCAGCGAATTCCAGATTTCAGGATCGTGTTCAGACTGCGGGTATCCTTGCCCCTCCATGCTGACGATCAATTCATCGAAACGGCCGGCATCTAGTAAGACGCTGATATAAGCTAGGTAGATTCCATAATTGGCGGGAAGTTGGGTCAAACCCTCTTTGAGGACATCGATGGATTGGTTGAGCAGCCCCCGCTCTCGGTAGATCGCGGCCAAGTTGGTATAGGCGATATCGACATCCTTCTTTTGCTTTAACATCCGCTCCAGCTCTTCTCGGGCTTCCTGAATTCTGCCCTCCCGGAAGAGATCCATGGCTGCTTCCGCCCGATTGCTATAGGGAAGCAACGTCTTGATGTCGTCCTCGGGACTAAACGCCGCTTTTAGACCGCTCTGTTGGCCGCCTACATACCCCAGACTTCTTAATTTTTCCAGGGAGGACCGACTGGCCGGTGGAGCCGGGAATCCTGCTCCGGCCACGGTCTGTGCCTGGCTTCGAATGAATTTCTCTAGCCGGTCCCTCTGCTCTTTTAAAGAAGTCGGGTCGATCAGGTTGCGACTTTCCTCGAAGTCCGCACCGAGGTCGTAGAGCTCTGGAATCGGAGAGTCCATGAATTTTGTATTTCCAGTGATGAATCCTCTCAGCGGAGCCCAGCCGCGGCTATAATAGGGATAGAGAGATTCAAAATAGATCATTCTTTTCGGAAGGCTGTCTCCTCGCATCGCGGGAAGAACAGAAATGCCCTGCAGGCCCACAGGCCGTGGCATCCTCAAGATCTCGCACACGGTCGGAAAAATATCGATATGACTCACATTGGAATCGATCTTGGCCAGTCTAAAGCCCGGGATGCAGAATATCAAGGGGACCCAGAGGGCGGAATTATAGGCCAAGTAGCCATGGGTCTTCTCGCCGTGCTCGCCCAGCGATTCCCCGTGATCGGCAGTCAGTACAACCAACGTCGTGGCGAAAAGGCCGGTATCCCTGAGATAGTTGATGAGCGGGGCGAGGGCGAAATCGACATAAGCCACTTCGCCGTCATAGAGCCTTTGGGCGTATTGATCGCGGAAGGGCGCCGGCGGGTCGTAGGGCACATGAGGATCAAAACAATGCAGCCAGAGAAACCACGGACCGCGCTGAGTTTTGAGCCACTGAAGCCCGCGGTTTACGACGTCTTCTGCCCGCCTTTCGACAAAGGTCTGCTCGCTAAAATTTTGCCAACCGTATTGATCATCATAAAAGTCAAAACCCTGGTCGAGGCCGAACCTGGAATCGAGTGGATAGGCGCCCACGACCGCGGCCGTCGCATATCCAAGTCCCGCGAGATATTCCGCCAAGCTCATGGCCTCCCGGGGAACAACAAAATTGGCGTTATCATGGACGCCATGAGCGGGGGGCGTCAGGCCGAGAAGGATGTTCGTATGGGAGGGCAGAGTCGTGGGAGTATGGGCAAAAGCCCTTCTAAAAAGAATGCCCTGAGAACTCAGGAAGTCGATATTTGGCGTCTTGATGTCGGATCCTCCGTAGCAGCCCAGTCGATCCGCCCGGAGGGTATCAATGGTGACAAGCAGCAAATTTAGGGGTGTCGCCCGGCTGCCGTTATCGGCCAAGGCCGAGTTCGTAACCAGAAAAAGACCCGGCAGAATGAAAATGAAGTAAGACATCCATTGACGAATCAGCATGCCGATTAGATTCGCTGCCACTATTTTTTTTTCAGGAACTCGAGAAAGCCCTTGACCTGGCAGGCCCGCTCGGAGTCGGGGTCGATCTTCAGGTAGCTCTCGAAGGTGGCGATGGAATCCGGATAGCTCCCCATGGTCAGGTAGGTCAGGCCGAGCTGATAGAGCCCGTCGGTGAAATCTTTCTGCAGCTCGGTCGCCTTCTTGTAATATTTCAGGGCCTCTTCGAATTTGGAGTTGTTATAGTAATTCGTCCCGACGTTGTAGAGGACGATGGGGTCGTCGATCTTGTCGAACTCGATCTTGCCGTACCATTCCAAGGCCTTATCGGTCTGGCCGCGGTTGGCATAGCAGTTGCCGATGACGAGCATGGCGTCGAAATTGCGCGGGTCTTTCTCCAGGATTTTCAGATAGTTCGCTTCGGCCTCGTCATACTTTTCCAGAGCGAAATGACAATTGCCGATGTTCTTATTGATGATGTAGGCGCCGGGAAATTTCTCCAGAATAGCCTTGTACGCAACCGCCGCTTCATCGTATTTCCGGGCGTCGAAAAGCGCGTTCCCCTTATTCAACATCTCCTTGAGCTCATCGGTGAGGATCAGGCCTTCGGCCTTTATCAGGTTGATCTTAATCTCAGGATTGCGCTGCCATTCGTTGACCTGGATGGAGATTTTTTTGGGCATGAACCCGAACTTCTCAAAATCGACGTTCCAGCCGCCGCCGGCGATCCCGAAGGCCACCCACTTGCCGTCTTTCTCTGTGCTGATCTGGAATCCCTGCTGGGCTTTCAAGGAGAACAGCTTGATGGTCACGCCTTCGAGCGGCGCTCCCTGCTCGTCGAAAACATAGCCGATCTGGCGGCCTTTTCCTTTGTATTCCTGGGAAAACAGCGCCGGGGAAAAAACAAGAAAGGGGATGAAGAATAGAATGGCTTTCCTCATGCCTGACCTCCGCTCTGACGGCCTTGATGTATTAACGCTCATGAAGAGGACGCTCCATTTATTAGATACGGATCTCGGGGCGAATTATTTCATCTTATGCCATTGACATTTTATCATTTTGCGACCGGCAAGGAAAGCCGGCCAAGCCGTCCCCAAAAAAAAGCCCCTTCCCCCGGACGGGGGAAGGGGCTTTGTGCTGCTGCGTCTACTCTCTCAGTTTCTGCTTCAGGTCGCGCTTAGAAGGTGAACCGGACTCCGAACCGGGTGACTCGCGGGTTGAGCGTGCCGTCGATCTTGTAGTAGTTTGCCCAGGGAACCCACCTGTCACCGACTCCGCCGGCATAGTGATAGTAAGAGCCGTGGTTCTGCTGCTGTCTGCGGATGATGGTGTCTTCGTTCATGACGTTGAACATGTCGGCCATGATGTAAATCCGGCCGGTGTCGCCCAGCCTGAGCATCTTCTCCAACCGGAGGCCGAGGTTGAGCAGGGGGTCCAACCTGGTGGTTCCGAACGGAACCATTCTGAGATCAGAACTGGTGCTGGCGGGGTTGGGAAGCGTGTAATCGTAATAGGAGAAGTACTCGTCGATGATCCAGCCTTCGCGGGCCATGAAGGTCATGGAAGCGTTGATATCGAACGGAAGCTGGTAAAGGCCGGTGAGCTTAACCAGCCAGCGGGCGTTGGTGTACTGGTTGAGCAGGCCGCTGGCGCTGCCGATCAAGGCCGAGGAATCCCTCCCTTCATACGCCCAGATATTGGTTTTGCTATTGTAGCCTTGATCGCCGTAGTGGGCCTTCTGGTTCTGGTAGGTGACGCTGCCGTTGAACATCCACTTGTTGGACAGCCGCTTGTTGACGACGAGGTCGACACCCCAGTAATCGTTGTAGCGGTCGGAGGGCATTCTCTGAACCCTATAATAGGGAGAATACGCCGTCGCTTCGGTGGAGGCATAATACCACTCGTGATTGGCCGCTTCCTTGGTCGATCCAAGACCGGTCAGGGTCGCGGGCGGCTTTCCGGCCGAGCCGGTGTACCAGCCCTGGTTCTCGAGGACGTCTGTCGTGTCTTTAAACCATTTGAGGCTCCAGTTGAAGCGGTCGTATTTCCTGTACGTCCCGACGAGGGAAATGGCAAAATCGGTGAAGAGCTCCCTCTCCAGGGTGACCAGGATCTCTGTTGTTCGGTTGGAGCCGGCGTCGTCCTCGTACTGGGTATACGGCTTAGTCGTCTTGGTGGGATTGGCAGGATCGTAGCCCGTATAGTAATAGCCTGATGCGTCCGTCCAGTTGCCGATGAAATTGCCGGCGTCGTCAAAGGCCCGATAAGGCGCATAGTTGGTTCCCGCACCACGTCTGTACAGCCAGTAGAGTTCCTTCCAATCCATCACATTGTCGCCGTTGTCCTTCCACCAGAAGCGTATCGTGCCGGCGGCACCGCCGGGAAGCCAGTTGTCGGCCATACCGGTGCCCATGAAATCGCCGTACATACCGAAGGCCGCCTTGGCCAGGGTTTTGCCGTCGCCGGTGACGTCCCAGGTCAGTCCGATTCTGGGCGACCAAACCTTAAACGCGTAGGTGTTGCCCTGGAAACTGGTGGCTTTGGTCTCATCAATCGGCACCCCGGGCATAAGCGCATCGATCTTGGTGGCCGTATCGGCGCTGATATAGTTTGTCCCCCAGGCGCCGCTGTCCTTGTCAACCGCCGACACGGTGAGAGCCTTCAGCGAAGGAGTCTGGTAGTCGTAGCGCAGGCCGAGGAGGATGTTGAACCGGCCCACGGTGACGGTGTCCTGAATGAACCCGGAATAGGCGTCGATGAACTGGTTGCGGAAGTAGCCCCTCCTCAGATAAAAATATTTCCAATCGCTCGACGGAACATCCGGGGCGCCGTCGCCCGTGAAGTCGATCTGGGGAGTGTTGTAACGCCGGTTGATGTAATAGTTTCCGCTATAGACCGACTCGACATACTGTTTCCTTCCGGCATACTCAAACCCGACTTTGATGTCGTGGCTGACGCCGAACAGGCTGTCGTTGAAATAGTTGGCCAGGAAATTGTACTGGTCGACCGGCCGCTCGACATAGTAGCGGGTCGCCTGCGAGCCGTAGTATCTCTGGTCGGTGACATCCCAGACCATCTGCTTGTTGAAATCCAGGTCGGTCATCGGGGTCAGGCTGAACCCGGCGTCGGAGTAAGCGTACTTGAGGGAGATGAACAGGCTGTCTCCGAACATGTGCTCGTCCTGCAGCTTGAAGATCGGGCTTCCGAAATGGTAGCGGCCCTGCTGGTAAAGCCCTTCGGGGTTCGAAACCGAGGAGGACCGGCCGTACTTGATCTTCCCGCCGATGTGGGCAAAGGCCTCGAACCGGTTCTGCGGAATGATCTGGATGTTGAGCTTGCCGACGTAGTTCTGGAGCAAGGTATCGTCGGGCTTGTTGTAAACGGTCGTCGTCTTGACGTCGGCGACGCCATATGAGGCCCAGATCCAGGCCTTGTCCTTGATCAGGGGAAGGCCCATGTTGAACCCGAAGTCCTTGTTGTTGCGGATCTTGTTGACCCCGAGGGCGCCCTGCGCGAGGAACTCCGGCTTGAAGTTGTCGGCCTGGAACTTCTCGTCGATGGCGTAGAAGCGGCCGCCGAAGGTCAGGCGGTTGCCGCCGCGCCTGGTGACCATGTTGAGGGCGACGCCGCCGGTCTGGACGCTGACGTCCGAGCCGCCGACCGTGATCTGCATCTCCTCGAAAGCGTCGAAGTCGTAGTAGCTGGGCGACGCTCCGATGGCGGCCGGGTCGGTGATGACGATCCCGTCCATGGCCCAGACGTTGTTGTTGTAGGTCGTCGACCCGCGCGAGACATAAGTGGACTGCTGCCCGGACTCCGCGCCGCCGACGTTCTCACGGTCCATGACGACCGAGGGGGCCATCTGCAGGATGACCCAGGGGTCGCGGGCCGTGGGCAGCGACTGGAGGATTTCCTGGGTGACGTTGGTGCCGACGGACGTCTTCTTCTGGTCCACCATCGGGGACACGGCCGTAACGGTCACCGCCTCTTCGAGAACACCCATATCCATCGTCAGGGTGAGGTTGGTGCTGTTGGCGACCGAAACGACGATGTTCTCTTCAATCCTCGCCTTGAACCCGGTGAGCTCCAGCTTAACGCCGTAGGCTCGCGACGGCGGGAGAGACAGGAACCGGAACATGCCTTCGGCCGAGGTAACCGAAGTCATCGGCGCGCCGAAGGGGTTGAGCAGGGTCACGGTCACACCGGGAAGCGGGTTGCCTTCCGGGTCCGAGACCTTGCCGAAAATATTACCGGTTCTTTGCTGGGCAACGAGTGAAACCGAAAGTAAAAGCGTAAACAGGATGACTAAGCTCTTACGCAATCTCTTGCCTCCTTTCCTTCCCCCCTTATTCATCAGGGGTCAGGAGTTAAAACCTTGCCCTGGAGTGAATGTCCTCACTCCAACTTAGACCCACAGGTTGATCGCTCGTAAAGTCGCGCTTCACCTCCTTTTTATTCATCTTCGAATATTGGCCAAATTTGTTTACATTTTTAATATGCAATATCTATGCCAAAGTGGCTTAAATGTAATTTATTTAAAATCAATAATTTAAATACAGGAGGCTGGAATATTTCCATAGATAAGTCCAATTTTTTGGATTTTCATCCAATTTTTTGGAGGGCTATCGACCGGTCAGCTTCCTGGACTTTTCGACAAGCACCTTGATCGCCGGCTGGTCGGGAGAGAGCTGGAGGGATTTCTCGAAGAGAACGAGCGCCCGTTCCGGCTGCTTCATATTGAGGTGACACTCCCCGGCCAGGTTCAGGACGCTCACTTCAGTCGCGCCGCTCAGCAGCTCTTCGAGAACGACCAAGGCCGCCTGCCAGTCCTTAAGGGACGCATGGGCGGCCGCGGCCACTTTTCCGGCCTCGCGGGATTTCGTGGCCTCATAAACCGGGACGGCAGAAGCCAGCGCTTCCTGATTCCGGCCCAGGGCAAAGAGCGCCTTGGCCAGCAGGATGCGGGTTGGCTGGTCATCCTTGAGCTTGACCGCCTGCTCGGCCAGGTCAAGGGCCCGGTCATACTGTCCGCTGAGAAAGTGCTCCGATGCCAGGAGGGACAGATGCTCGGCGCTGGGGAAGGGCGGGTAGACCCTGGCGTAGACCCAGGGCACGACCGGAAAAGGCTGAGAGAGAAGAACGAAGTTTGCTTTAGCCGAGACGATCTTCCGGCCTTCATCATCGGCCACGGAGAGCTCGGCGGAATAATATCCCGGCTTCAGCCCGTCCAGGGCGAACGGACCGGTGTCCAGGCCCTCTCCCTCCGGCGCGAGGGCTTGGGAGAGAATTCCGCTCCGGCTGAGAGCGACGGTCTCGGAGTCGGCCGCCCGAATCTCGACGACGAACTGTGTCTGTGGGGAGAGGTTTTTCTCCTTAAAGCCGGGGTGCTGGAGGAATGCGCCAGGCTCCGCGCCAGAGGGAAACTCGCTGCGGGCGTTGACTAGGTAATGATACCCGCCGAAGGAAAAGGGGCGCAGACCGCGGCCCGCCTGCCCGTTCATTTTTTCCCGGCTGTGGTAGAGGAGAAGCTCGCTCGGCCCGAGGTCGGAGGGGGCCGCGGGAACTGTGATCATCGCATTGAACGACGTGAAGTCCCGGGCGGTTTTATTTTTAAGCAGGCCGAGGAGCCTGAACCGGCCCGGAATCACGGGGAGAACATCCTGAAAAGCGAAAACCCGCCGCTCATGGGCCTTGTACTGTTCCGGGGTGACACTCAGCGGGATTTCTTCCGTTTTCTCGAGCACGAGGCCGCCGTCCGGGCGCTCCAGCCTCAACACGAGTTCAAAAGCGGCCTGGTAGCGGTCGCCGCGGCCGGCGAAATTGATTTTCCGCGGCTCCAGGGTCCAATGGATGAACGCCTGGCCGCCGTGCCGGAAGATTTTTGCCGTGAAGCTCGAATCGATGAAATTGTCCGAGTATTCGGTCTCGACGTAGTCTTTATAGCTCAGGTAATTCCGGGCATAGGTATCGGAGAATTTCTTTTCCGGCAGGGAGCGGACGGAGGCGAGGACGGTGTTCGAGGCAATGCCGCTGGAATCCAGGGTCTGTTCGCCGGGGATATAATTTAAGGCCGCGCCGGCCAGCTCCGCATTGATCTGCTTGATGATCTGGTAGGCAGTCGAGCGGCCGAGGGTGCGGGCGGCCATGGTGGGGACAACAAGTTTTTCCGGACCGTCCACCCCGGGGGAATAGAGGCGGAACTCTCCCGATCCCTGCGGCTGGAAGAAGATCAGATAGAAATACGGCGGAAGGCCGAACTCGACCTCCCCCTTGTAGAACCAGAGCTCCAGGGGCCAGAGCTGGGACTGGGTCGTGTACTGACTCCGCTCCAGGGGAGGTCCGAGCAGCACATAAAAGAACCCGCGCTCGGTCTGGCTGCCGCGCTTAGAGGTTCCATGGCCGAAGGCCTGGTCGGCCGAACGGACCCGGTCCATGTACTCCTTGTAAAACTCGTTCTCGGTGGTATCGGGAAGCGGGTCGCGCTGGCGCCAGAAGAACCGGATGAATTTGTCCCGGTCGGACTCGGTCCTGAGCCGGGCGAAGATCTCGCGCTCCGCCTTGGTGATGATGGGAGAGACGTCCTCGAGCCATTCCCGCTGGCGCGGCGGGAGCTGATCTTCGGCGAGGAGAAGGCCGGCCAGCGCCGGGACCAGCAGGCCAAGAAGGCAATATTTTTTCATCCGCACTTTACTCTTTGAAATTATCACAACCCGGGCTCCGTTTCAAACAGCGATTTCGAGGGGCGCCCTTGACCTGGCACGCACTTTGCTGTAAAAAAGACGTTTAGCGACAGATTAAGAATCCATGGCCGTCATGAATCGAACAGGAGGACAAATGAGAATAAAGTCAGCAGCCATGCTGCTTGCGCTCGTCGTCGCCCTCGCGCCCGCCACCCTCTCCCAATCCCGGGAAACAGGCGCCATCGTCGGCACGGCCTTCGACGAGCAGGGAGCGCCCCTTCCAGGTGTCAACATAACGCTTTCCAGCCCGAGTCTGATGGGCACCCGGGCATTCGTCACAGACCAGGAAGGCAATTTCCGGTTTCCCGCCCTCCGGCCGGGCACATACACCGTCAAAGCGGAGCTGCAGGGCTTCAAGACGGTCGTCCGCGAGAATATCCGCCTGACCACGACCGTCCGGCTGACCGTGGACGTCACGCTGGTGCAGGCCGCCGTAGCCGAGGAGATCACTGTCGTCGGCCAGTCGCCCACCGTGGACATCAAGTCCACGGAAACCGCCTCGGTCACGCTTTCCAATGAGATCCTGCGCAACATTCCGTACAGCCAGTTCACGGCCGACATCGTCAACCTGGCGCCCGGTGTCAACAGCGAGGTGGCCTTTGGGGCGTCGTCGGACACGGGGATCGCCTACACGATGGACGGCGTCAACGTGGCCGACCCGGAGGCCGGCTCCGCCTGGGTCTTCCTCGACCATAACATCATCGAGGAAGCCAAGATCATGGGCGTCGGGCTGCCGGCCGAATACGGAAATTTCACCGGCGTCATCTTCAACCTCGTCACCAAGTCCGGCGGGAACTCCCTGTCCGGGCATTTTGAGTTCAATTATCAGGGCAAAAAGAAGACGGGGGAGGAGACTCTGGACGGGCCCCTCGACGGGCCGTTCTGGCAGGCCGACAACAATAAAGCGTATATCGAAGATTTCCCCAACCTCACTTCGCCGCTGTCCGAGCTGTTCGACGTCAACGCCCACCTCGGGGGCCCCATCAAGAAGGACCGCCTGTGGTTCTACGTGGGGCTCCAGTATTACAACAGCAAGGATTACCCGACGGGTTTTCACGAACCGCAGGACTACAAGCAGCCGCGCAGCTTCTGGAAGCTGACCTCGCAGCTCTCCCCCGGCACGAACATGACCCTTTCTCTTCAGGTGGACACCTATAACGGGATCAACCGGGAACCCTTCGGGTTCGAAGCGGCCGAGCTCGAGCCCGAGGCAACGCTGACTCAGACATCTCCCGAAGTTGTCGGCAATTTCAGCCTGACCCACATCATCGGCTCCAAATCGTTCTTCGACCTCAAGGGCGCCTTCTTCTGGGGATATTATTACCTGGATCCCGAAATGGGCCTGGACGTTCCCGCCCATTATGATGAGTATGATCAAAAATGGTCCGGCAATTCCTATCACTACGGCAAGTACGACCGCACCCGGGTCCAGATCAACGCCAGCTACACCCAGTATGCCGAGGATTTCATCACCGGAGACCATGACTTCAAATTCGGCGTCGAGGTCGAGCGCTCCTATGTCCGGAACAGGTTCGGCTACACCGGCCCCGACCACGCCTACTATATCGATTACTACGGAGAGCCCTATCTCGCCTACCAGTACGAGGGCTACGATATGAACACGTATTACACCCGGCTGGAGGGCTTCGTCCAGGATTCCTGGCAGATCATGCCGCGGATCAACATCAACGCCGGGGTCCGGCTGAGCCAGAATTGGGGCACGGTCAAGGGCGTGGAGGGCGTCGTCTACAACACCTTCCGGCTGGCGCCGCGCCTGGGCTTCACCTTCGACCTTCTGGGCGATAAGACGACGGTCCTCAAGGGCCATTACGGTCAATTCAGCGAGGCCATGCTGTCGAGCTACCACGACCGGCTGAACCCCGCTTCCGCCTTCAGCGACTATGTCGGCTACTATTGGGACACGGACTTCCTGGAGTATGTCGAGTTCCTGCGGATCGTTCCCGAGGACCTGCACAAGATGGCCGACGGAATCAAGCACCCGTACATGAACCAGTACGTCGTCGGGCTGGAAAGGGAGCTGTTCAAGGACGCCTCGCTCGGGTTGAACTTCATCTACCGAACCTGGCACAACATCATCGGCAAGTTCGACCTGAAAGCCGGCTACGAGCCGTATAAGATCTACGTTGAGGAGTTGGACAAGACGTTCGATATCTACCAGCGGACTGACGAGACGGTCGAAACCTACGAGTACATCCTGTCCAACATCAAGAAGGGCGACCCCTGGATCTCGCTCGAGCCCTACCGGAACTATTGGGGCCTCGAATTCGTCTTCAACAAGCGCTTTTCCAACCGCTGGCAGCTCCTGATGTCCTACATCTACTCCCGCGCCAAAGGCACGATGGACAATGAATTCGCCGACGACATCGGCTACAGCGACAGAGACGATCTCTCCACCGCCGACCCCAATTTCTGGATCAATGCCGAAGGCAGCTCCACCCACGACCCCACCCACCAGGTGAAAATCCAGGCGACCTACATCCTGCCGTTCGACATCAGCCTCAACGCCTACTACCGCGCCGTCACCGGAGATGCCTGGACGACCCGCTTCCGGACGGATCGGCTCAACCAGGGGCGGGTCACCTTTTTCACCGAGCCCAGGGGCTCCAACCAATACGACCTCGAGAGCATTCTCGACATCCGGCTGGAGAAGATCTTCACCCTCTCCGATAGATACCGCCTCGGGCTGATGTTCGACGTGTTTAACGTCTTCAACGCCGATACCATCCGAAGCTGGGGCACGCGGATCGGGTATGACTGGGTTCCGGACGATTATCCCTCGACCGGCGGACACGAGCTCTACGATATCGTCTCCCCCCGCCAGGCCCGCGTCGGCATCCGGATGATCTTCTAACGGAGGCCGGAGCAGAAAAGGGGGACGGTTCTATTTTTCGGCCGCCCCTTTTTTTGCGCTCCAAGTGAGATATTTTCCTGCAGAGGTTCGTCTATGAATTCCTCTCCCCCGGCGGGAGAGGATGAAGGTGAGGGGGTAACCATGATGAATAATAAACGGGACAAAAGCGTCGTTCGGGCGAAGGAACTCAGAAGAAGATCCACCGAAGCAGAAAAAATAATCTGGAAACATCTTCGAAGCAAACAAATGTGCGGCATAAAATTTAGGAGACAACAGCCGATCGGTGATTACATCGTCGACTTTATGTGTTTTGAAAAACACACTATAATTGAGATAGATGGAGGTCAACACTCCTTGAATTCATTAAGAGATAGTAAAAGAGATAAATGGCTGAAGAGCCAAGGCTACAGAGTTCTGAGGTTCTGGAATAATGATATTATGCAAAATCTCGAGGGAGTGCTAGAGGTCATCAGGTCAAATGTCTGAATCACCCTCCCCCCAACCCCCTCCCCTCAAGGGAGGGGGAAAAAGAAATTCTCCTGCACTCAAGATGGGGCAAGAAAATCAGGTTGCTACTCATCACAAGGGCGGAAAAAAGGAGCGAAGGATTTACGCGGCCGCAGGCCTAATCCTCGTAGCTGCGGCTGTTTTGCTGATCCGGTTTGCCATTCATCCGAAAAAAACCAATTTCGGCCGGCTGCGGGGGGATCAGAAATTCAATTGTCTTCTCGTCACCGTCGACACCCTGCGGGCCGACCGGCTCGGCTGTTATGGCTTTCCGCGCGTCGAGACCCCGACCATCGACGGGTTCGCCGGCCGCGGAGTCAAGTTCGAAAAATGCATCGCTCAGACCCCGCTCACCCTGCCGTCCCACACCTCGCTGCTCACGGGAACGTATCCTTTCTTTCACGGCGTCAGGGATAACGGCGGGTTTGTCGTCCCCGGCGAGATGAAAACCCTGGCCGAAGCGTTCAAGGACAACGGCTACGCCACCGCGGCCTTTGTCGGCGCTTACGTCCTCGATTCGAAATGGGGACTGGACCAGGGATTCGATTACTACTTCGACCAGTTCGACCTGAGCAAATTCGAGAAGATATCGCTCGGGAGCGTGCAGCGGCCGGCCAACGAGGTGATGGACGAGGCGCTGAAGTGGCTGGAACAGAACAAGGGGTCGAAATTTTTTGCCTGGATCCACCTCTACGACCCGCACACTCCCTACGAGCCTCCGCCGCCTTTCGACAGCCGCTATCCGAAGAACCCCTACCTGGGGGAGATCGCCTTCGCCGATTCCGAGCTCGGCCGGTTATGGCGCTGGCTCGAGGATTCCGGCCTGGCCGAGAGCTCATTCCTCGTTTTCGCCGCCGACCACGGGGAGAGCTTGGGGGAGCACCAGGAGGCCAGCCACGGGTTCTTCGTCTACCAGGAAGCCATCCATGTCCCGCTGATCTTCGTCACCCCGTTCGCCAGGTTCCAGGGCCTCAGCTCGGCCGAGGTCGTCTCGCTCGTCGACATCATGCCGACCGTACTCGAAATGTCGGGCTTCCCTATCCCGGAGGAGGTGCAGGGAGAAAGCCTCCTCCCCTGCTTCTCCAACCCCTCGAAAGACGCGGTCCGGTTCGCCTATTCCGAAACCTTCTATCCGCGTTACCATTACGGCTGGTCGGAGCTGCGCAGCTATCAGAACAAGACTCATAAACTCATCATCGCCCCGCAACGGGAACTCTATGACCTCGCCGCCGATGCCGACGAGGTGAAAAACCTGGCCGCCGTCGAACCGAAAATCCTGCTGGGCCTGGAGGGCGCGGCGACAGGCTTCATTGACCGGCTGAGCCGGAATGCCTACCAGATGGACTTCCGCAAGATCGACGAGGAGACGCGCGAGAAGCTCGCCACCCTCGGCTACATCGGTTCATTTACCGACGCATCTAAGCTGGAGGGAAAGGCGCTGGCCAACCCCAAAGAAAAGATCGTCATCTTCAACGAGCTGTCGCGGGCCCGGGAGATCGGGATGAGCGGCCGGGCAGACGAGGCCATTCCGATCATCCAGGCCATTATCGCCGCGGACCCGGAGATCAACGACGCTTATTTTTCTCTCGGCAACATCTATTTCAAGCAGGGAAATTTCCAAGCGGCTATTGCCGCCTTCGAGCAGGCGCTGGAACGAAAGCCCGATGACAGCTTTTGCGTGATCAACATCGCCAACTCCTACCAGAGGATGGGGCAGCCGGCCGAGGCCGAGCGGTACGTCATCGAGCACCTGAAAAAAGGCTTCTCCGACCCGCAGCTGTATTTTCTCCTGGGCACAGTGTGTTTTGTCCAGAAAAAATACGACGACGCCATCAAGTATTACGACGAGTGCCTCTCCTACAACTCCGACTCAGCGGCTTCGCACACCGCCCTGGCGGCCATTTATCTCATCCGCGAGGACCTGACCAAGGCCGAAGAGCACGTCAACGCCGGCCTGGCCATCAACCCCCGGATCACCAACCTTCAGTACAACCGGGCCCAGCTCCTGGAAAAGCAGGGGAAACCGGAGGAAGCCGCCGCAGCCTACAAGAGCGAGCTCGAGCACTCGCCCAAACACTTCAAGGCCAGCTTCAACCTCTCGCGCCTCTGCCGCATCCTGGGCCGGGAGGACGAAGAGCGCCGATATCTGGAGCTGACGATGGAGAGCAACCCGGAATTCCCGCTCAGCTATTTCTACCTGGCGCGAATCATGCTCAACCATGGTGAAGACTACGAGGAGGCGGTGCGCCTGGTCAAGAAGGGGATCGAGCTGCGGCCGGACGACAAAGACCTCCCGCTCGGCTATTTCCTCCTTGCCGACCTCTACAACCGGCTGGGCCAGGCGGCGCTCGCAGCCGAATACGCCCGCAAGGGACAGGGCCTCGCCAGCGCTAATTCCAAGTGAGATCCGCCCCACCTGGGGTCAGGTCTCAACAACTAACAAAGAAGAATGATTATGGGCTAATCCATTTGGTGGGGTCAGATCGTTGTTATTGGCCAAAGACAAACAAATTCGCAATCATAGAAATGATTTATTTTGCCAAGTCTGGCGGTCTCTCTTTTGTTAAAAGTTAAGACCTGACCCCTTTTAAAAAATCACCCTTGCAATATCATTTTTGATTCACTAAACTTGAGCCTTAATCCCCATGAAGTTCATCGCCGACCTGCACATCCATTCCAAGTTCAGCCGTGCCACCTCCCGCGACATGACCTTCGACAGCATCGCCTACTGGGCCAAGATCAAAGGCCTTTCGCTCGTCGCCTCCAGCGATTTCACCCATCCCGAGTGGTTTTTTCTGACCAAGCAGAAGCTGGAGCCTGTGGGGAACGGATTTTTCCGCCTCCGCAGCATCCTGCCGCCCGCCAACGGCTATCTCAAGGGCATTTCGGTCAAGCCCGACGATGTCCACTTCATCCTCTCGACGGAGATCAGCTTCATCTACTCGAAGAAGGGCAAGGTCCGCAAAGTCCACATCCTTCTCCTTGCGCCCGACTTCGAGTCCGTGGAAAAGATTAACGGCCGCCTCGGCGGCCTGGGAAACCTGCGCTCGGACGGCCGTCCCATCCTCGGGATGGACGCCAAGAATTTCGTCCGTATCGTCGCCGAGACCTGCCCCAGCTGCGTCGTCATCCCCTCCCACATCTGGACCCCCTGGTTCTCCCTTTTCGGGGCCAATTCCGGTTTCGACGCCATCGAGGAATGTTTCGAGGAGACCACGCCGTTCATCTTCGCCCTGGAGACCGGGCTCTCCTCCGACCCGCCGATGAACTGGCGGCTCTCGGCGTTAGACAAGTACGTCCTCGTCTCCAACTCCGACGCCCACTCGCCCTCCCGCCTGGGCCGCGAGGCCAACCTTTTTGACACCGACTTCAGCTACAGGGGACTGGTCGAGGCGCTGCGCAGAAAAAACCCGGATCAGTTCCTGCGGACCATCGAGTTCTTCCCCGAGGAGGGGAAATACCATTACGACGGTCACCGCAAATGCGGAGTCGTCTTCTCGCCCAAGGAATCGATCGCCCACAAAGACCTCTGTCCGAAGTGCGGGAAAAAGCTGACCATCGGCGTCATGCACCGCGTCGAGGAGCTGGCCGACCGCGAAGAAAACGCGCGCCCGCCGCTCAGGGTCCCCTATCAGCATCTGGTCCCGCTCAACGAAATCATCGCCGAGGCCATCGAAAAGACGCCGGAATGCCAGAGCGTCTGGGACATTTATTTTCGGCTGATCCACGAATTCGGCAGCGAGCACGCCGTGCTGACCGCCGCCTCCATCCCGGACCTGGCCCGGATCCAGCCGGAGCGGGTCAGCCAGGGCGTGGACCGAGTGCGCAAGGGAGCGGTCAGGATCGCGCCCGGACACGACGGCTTCTACGGCCGGGTCAGCCTTTTCGAGCCGGAACTGCCCGAGGGGAACTCCGCCGGCCAACTCACCCTGTTCTAACCTTTTTTGCCCGAGGCGAGGGTTTGGGGAGAGGAAGCCCGTCGAAGACTGAGCGGGCAAGGTTTCTCGACCGCAGGGAGAGAAGAGCGAAGAATGAGTTCGGAGCTGATTCTCCTCGCCGGGGAGAATCAGCGTGCTGACGACCCCAAGCCCGAGCCTTTCTTGACTTTACCCCCACCAAAACTTATATTAGATTTATCGAGGAGACAAGGCGATGGAAATTCCGATGAAAATCAAGGGGCTGGTCGTCGACCCCATCTCCAAGATGCCCATTATCGTCCTGGAGGACCCCCAGACCGAACGAATCCTGCCCATCTGGATCGGGGTCTTCGAAGCCAACGCGATCGCCCTGACCATCGAAAACATCCCCACGCCGCGACCGATGACCCACGATCTCATAAAAAACGTCCTCGATAAACTCGCCATCGCCGTGGAAAAAATCGTGGTCAACGACGTCCGAGACAATACCTTTTATGCCATCATCCACTGCCGCCATAACGAGGCCCCCGTCCTGATCGACTCCCGGCCGTCCGACGCCATCGCCCTGGCCCTGCGCATGAATTCCCCGATCTTCGTCGAAGACGAGGTGGTTAAGAGAGCGCAGAGCCTCAAATTCGATGAGAACTGGGAGGACTCGGAAAAGTTGCGCAGCTGGCTGGAAAACCTCAAGCCGGAGGATTTCGGCAAATACAAAATGTAAGGGCTCGGACTTCCTCTCCCCCAAGCCCTCGCCTATCAATAAAAAAGAAAAGAAAACTGGCTAAGGTCAAGTGCGGAGGCGGAAGAGCAAGTAGAGGCCGAGCGGGCAGAAGAGAAGGTTGGGGCCCCAGGACGACAGGAAAGCGCTGAGGAAGCCGATGTACCCGAGGCTGCGGAAGACGCCCAGCGCTCCCCAGTAGATCATGGCGATGGCGACGCTCATCCCCAGCCCCACCAGCGCCCCCCGCTTTCCCATCGAGAAGGCAAAAGGAACGGCGAGCAGGGCCATAATCAGGGAGACCAGGGGAAAGGAAAGCTTCGAGTACAGGTCCACCTTGAACCGCGTCGTCTCGAACCCCATCTCCTCCACCTCAGCGGTGTATTCCTTGAGCTCCCGGAAGCTCATCAGGGCGGGTTCCCTCGATTCCTTGACGAAGTAGCCCGCTTCTTCCTCCAGGCCCAGTGTCGTCTCCGCGAAAGTCTCGAACCGGCTCTCCCGCTCCCCCCCGAAGCTCCGCGACCAGCCGTTGGCCAGCCCCAGCGTCGTTCCCTCCAGGCGCCCCTTCTCGGCGTAGACGCGTCTTTTGAGGGACCAGGAGCGGGGGTCGATATCATAGACGGAGAGCTGGCTGAAAACGCTGCTGCCGGGCTCATAGTAGCTGTAGTGGTAGATCCGGCTCTTGTCCCGGCCGAGGACCCAGCGGCGGTCAAGGAAGCTGTAACTCCGCGCCGGGATGTCGTTGATCCCGTTCCAGATTTCTTCGGCCTTCTTATTCGCTGAGGGGAGGACGCGCTCCTGGAGGGCAAAAGAAAACAGGCTGACCAGGGTGGCGACAAAGACGACCGGGAGGATCAGCCGATAGACGCTGATGCCGCAGGCCTTCATGGCTGTGATCTCGTTCGATTTGGTCATCAGGCCGAGAGTCAGCAGCGTGGTCGCGAGGACGGCCACGGGAAAGATGTAATGGACGAACTCGGGGATGCGGAACTGGATGTACCGAAACAGGAGAGAAATCGACTTATTGTGCTCGTAGACGTTGTCGATCCGCTCGAAGAAGGTGACGATGATCGAGATCAACAGGAGCGCCAGGAAGACAAGGACGAAAATGGCCGCGTACTTGCGCGTCATATAGCGGTCGAGGATGTTGGGGAAGCGGAGCTGCAGACGCGGCCGTCTCCAGGCTATCCATTTCAGGGCGCGCGGGGAAACCCGGACCCGGATGAGCACCGTCGCGGCGCCGCGTTTCCTCAGCAGGCGGGAAAACAGGCCGAGAAGCGGAGATTCCCTGGCCGCGCGGGCAAAGAGGTAGGCGCCCGCCAGGAGAAAGAGGATGTTCGGCCCCCACATCCCCAGGAAGGGCGAGATCCGCCCCTCCATGGCCATCTTTTCGCCCGCCGTTATCAGGACATAATAGACGAGGATGATGCCCAGGCTGATGGTGAACCCGCTCGTCCGGCCGCCTTTCCGGGTGGAGATGCCGAGAGGGATTCCCATCAGCACAAAGATGAAGCAGACGAACGGCAGGGCGAATTTCTTGTGGACCTCGACCCAGTGGGACCGCCATTCGCGCCCGTTCTGCTCGAGGGCGAACCGGATTTCCCGGCCGTGGCTGGCCGCGCCGGGGTCGCCCCCGCCGGCAGCCGTCATCCTCTTGCCTTCAGCCTCAAGCCTGATTCTGTTCTCTCTGATTTTATCGACGCCCCGCAGGAGCTCCTCGATATCTTTTTCCCGCACCCGTTTCTCGCTCGAGAATTGGGCGAAGAGGCCTTCCACGTTGATCTCCTCTTCGATGCGCTTAAAGAAGGTGATGCTGTACCGGTCCGGTTCCGGCAGCGGCAGCGTGTGCATGGCCCCGTCGAAGAGCTCCAGGGTCGCCCTTTTGGCTTCGGGGAAAAAATTGAGCCGGCCGGCCCGGGCGAAGATGACCCGGTTTTCTTCGGCCTTGTCGGCGAGATGGACGAAGACATTCTTCCACCTGTTTTCGGAGGTGATATCCTGGATGAACAGCACGGTCTGGGGAATCGATTCATTGAACTCGCGGGCCTTGATGTTGAGCTGGACCTTGGACAGGACCGATTGAGTCAGGGTCTGGACCCAGCGGTAGTTCGCCCGGGGTGCGAGGTAGAGGGTCAGAGCGGATGTCACCAGCCACCCCCCGAAGGCGAAAAGGAACACCGGCCAGAGGATCCGGGTGTTGCGGATGCCCAGGGTGCGGAAGGCGACGATCTCGGAGTCGGAGGAGAGACGGCTCAGGCCGGCCAGGATGCCCATCAGGACGGACATCGGGACGGCGAAGGCGAGGACCGAAGGGACGAGGTAGAGGAAGATCCGGGCGACCGCGGCGAAGGAAACGCCCCTGGCGATGAACAGCTCCGAGAGGATAAAGACCTGGTTCATCAGGAGGACGAAGGAATAGACCAGCAGGCCGAGGAAGAAGGGGGGAGTGATTTCTTTGAGGAGATAGCGGTCGAAGAACTTCAGCATCCCGCTCTATTGTATAAAAAAAAAGGAGCGGCGGAAAGCCGCTCCTTAAAATCTCGGTTGAGCTACGGAGCTCAGTACATGTCGCCGCCCGGAGGCATCGGGTACTTGGGGCCCTTCTCCTCTTCGGG
>CAZYWP010000026.1:0-19289 GCA_964651495.1 uncultured Eubacteriales bacterium
CTTCATCAGGGAGAATTTCTCCAGGTTGAACATCCCCCGCGTCTCCTCCGTCACCGGGACATGGATGGTGATGATGTCGGCTTTTTTTAAAACCTCGTCGAGCGGCGTATGACAGGAACATAGATCCCGGAAACTCTTATCCGAGAGGTAGGGATCACAGACGAGGACGTGGACTCCGAAGCCCTGCATTTTTTTATTGACCCGGCTGCCGATATTGCCGCACCCCACGATCCCCACCGTCTTGCCGCTCAGGCGGTAGAGGGGATAGATCTTCTCCGAGCTCCATTTCCCCGTCCTGATCCAGTCTTTGAGGATCTCATCCTGGAGATTCCTTTTTTTGTAAGTCTCGAGCATGAGCAGGACGGCATGCTCCGCCACGTCCTCGCTCGAGGCGGTCCGCTCGTTAGCCAGGATGATGCCGTGGTCTGTTGCCGCTTCGACATCGACATTGTCGTAGCCGATGCCGTGGCGGATGATGACCTTGGTTTTTTCCAGCCCGGCGATGACCTCGCGGCTGAACCTGGCCATGTTGACGAGGACGATGTCCGCGTCTTTGACCCGGCTGACGATTTCCGGGGCGGCGGCCTCTTTAAGCTGGAAGTGCTCAAAGTGCAGTCCCAGCTTGCGGCACTCCTCTTCCTCCCAGGCGAGGTCGCGCTCGATGTAATCGGTGATTTTGAAGATAATCCCCCCAGCGGTCATTGTTCCCTGTTTTCGAAGTGGTAGTATTTGACGATGTATTTCTTCTGGACATCGAAGGCCCAGATGGTGTTGCGGAGAAAGTCGGCCGCCCTGGCGAATTCGCCCTGCTTGAGCATGTCCACGAGCTGTCTGTGCTCGCTCATCGAGACGTCCTCCCATTCCTTGAGGAACTCTTTCGGCCGGGAGAACTCATACAGTTTTTTCTTCAGGGTGTCCACGGCATCGGCCAGGGCCTGGTTTTCGGCCAGCCGGAGATAGGTCCTGTGGAATTCGAGGTTCCGTTCGTAATAGGCGTCGAAATTCCCGGACTCGATCGCCTCCGCCATCTCTTCGTCGAGGATCTCCATGCGGGTAATGTCGTGTTTTTTCATTCGCGGCGCAGCGGTTATGAGGGCGGAGCATTCCAGGGCGCCAATGATCTGGTAACAATCCTTGAAGTCCTGAAGCTTCAGCTCGCTGACCAGCACGCCCCGCCAGGGCTGGATTTTGACGAACCCCTCGGCTTCCAGCTTGATCAGCGCCTCGCGCAGGGGTGTCTTGCTGACGCCGAGCTTCTGGGCGGTCTGCTCCATGTTGATCGTCTCGCCCTGTTTGAGCTCCCCCTTTTGCATTTGGTCCCGGAGGTAATCATAAACTAGGTTTTTTAGAGATCTATAGCCAAGATCGAGTTCTTTTTTCATTGAATTTGATATATGTTATATCGTATCGGTTGTCAAGCTGATCAGCCGGCGGTCTTTTTTCGGACCTGAGACTATTCCGCCGGCAGGGACGTTTCCTGGAGGTTGGCCATGGCCGAACGCATCCTCTATCTTTCCCGGGCCGATGTGGAAACGCTGGGCCTGGAGATGAAGGAGATTATCTCTGCCCTGGAGTTCATGTTTCGGGAAAAGGGCGAGGGCCGCGTCGAGATGCCGCCCAAGCCGGGAATCCACCCCCGGCCGGACTCGTTCATCCATGCGATGCCTGCCTATATCCCGGGCCTTTGCTCCGCCGGGATGAAATGGGTGAGCGGGTTTCCCGAGAACCAGAAAAAAGGGCTGCCGTATATCACCGGGCTGCTTATTCTCAACGACCCGGAGACGGGATTGCCCCTGGCGGTGATGGACTGCACCTGGATTACGGCCAAGCGGACCGGCGCGGCCACCGCCGTGGCGGCCAAATACCTGGCCCGGCCCGATTCCCGGGCCGCCGGCGTGCTGGGCTGCGGAGTCCAGGGGAGGAGCAATATCGAAGCTTTGCGCCTGCTCTTTCCGCTGCGGCGCGTGATGGCCTATGACATCGACCGGGCCGCTCTTGACAGTTACGTCAGTGAAATGACCTCATGCTATGGCCTGGAAGTTATTCCGGTCGGGACGCCGCAGGAGGCGGTCAGCGGCTGCGATATCGTGGTTACGGCGGGGCCAATCCTGAAAGTGCCCCATGCGACTATCCGCGCGGGCTGGCTCGGCGCTGGCTCCTTCGCTTCTCTCGTTGATTACGATTCGTACTGGCATCCCGAGGCCCTCGGGGAAGTGGACAAGTTCTGCACCGATGACGTCCCTCAGCTCGAATACTACCGATCGGTCGGCTATTTTCAGCACATCCCCCGTGTGCACGCGGACCTGGGCGAGCTTGTAACCGGACGAAAAACCGGACGGGAAAACGCTAAGGAGAAGACTATGGCCTGCAACCTCGGCCTGGCTCTGGACGACCTGGCGACAGCCCCTCTTGTTTATAAGCGGGCGCTCGAGCAGGGGGCAGGAACCTGGCTGCGACTTTGAACCTGGACCGTCGGGCTCAAGCGAAGGCGATGTGACGCCGGGCGTTGGCGCCGAAAATATTGACCCTGTCCTGTTGAGAGATCTCCGCCAGGGCCACCCGGCCGACCTGGGGACGCGGATCGAGAAAAGGGCTGTCGGTCCCGAAGAGGACCCGTTCGGAGCCGACCTCCCGGACGAAAAACTCGATCTGCCGCGCGGGACACATGGACAGGGTGATATCGAGATAGATGTTCCCTGTCTTGTGGGCCAGCTCCACGGCATGCACACTTCCATACGGACCGCCGGAATGGCCCATGACCCACTTGATCTCCGGATGAGCGGTGGCGACGCCGGCAAACAGGTCCTGGTTTCCGTAGGGATCGTTGTCGAGCCAGGTGTGGACGAGGACGAAAAGCCGCCTGGCCGAGGCGAATTCGAAGATGCCGTTCATCCGGCGGTCGTCGAGACGGCACTTCGACCCGCTCGGATGGACCTTGATCATGACGACGTCCGGCCGGCGGAACGTCCGCTCCAGCTCGGCCAACGAGAGCTCGGGATAGTTGCCGCTGACGCCGCAGGCTCCGTATAACCGGCCGGGGAAAGAGTCCAGCGCTTCGAGCATCATCGTGTTCCCCAGGGCGATGTCCGTATCGAAGCTCAAAGTGGTCGAGATGACGGCCTTGTCGATGCCGCAGAGATCCATGTTCCTGACGATGTCCGCCGCGCCGTGGGAAGGGATGTGCATGTTAAAATAGGGCCCGAGGTGGGCGTGGAGGTCGATGATCTCGACGTCCTGGAGGGGAAGGCCGCTGTGAATGCGGCCGAAATAGTCCGTCATGGCAGCACCTCCTTCAGGATCCGGTCGAGGTTGGCCGCGGCAATGGCTTCCTTATCGGCCCAGGCGATGTCCGCATAGGTCAGGCGGGCGACGGCGGCCGTTCCGGTGTACTGAGGCATGTTGGTCCCGAAGAGAATCCGGCCGGAGCCGAACCGGCGGACGACATCCTCGACCGCTCCCCCGCCCATAAAGCGGGACATCTCCACGTACAGATAGTCGAACCGTTCCCAAAGAGGATAGAGGAAGCGATGGTGGCGATAGCTGCAGTTAGATAGAATGATGGGAAGCTGAGGATATTTTTGCAGCAGGGAGAATATTTCTTCCCAGGAGACGATTTCGATGTCCAGAATGAGCGGCAGCCGGGCTGCCTGGAGAGCGGTGAGGAGCTCGCCGGAACACCATTCGGCCAGGGTGAAACTGTGATGCAGCCGGCCGGGGTAGAGCCGGGCGGCCTTGACTCCCTTGTCCTTCATCTCGGCCAGGAGCTGATCGGGGGGAGGCAATTCTCCGGTATGATGGGGAAGAAGGACCCAGACCGGATGGAGGCCGGCGTGCCCCTTGAGTTCATCGAGCAGGAGCGTGTTGCCCAGAGGAGGGTGGCCGTCCCTGGCCAGGACATGATAGACCAAAGCCTCCTCCACACCTGCGGTCTCCATTTCGCGGCGGAGCCCGGCGGCATCGGGAATGTCCAGGAGGTGGGGATATCCCGTCCTCCCGATCGAGCAGTTGCAATCAAAAAAACGCAGCTTATTCATCGGCTTTTCCTGTTTCGTCCTTTTTGCAGGATATCATATAAGGCCCGCAGAGAAAAATCCTCTTGCAGCCATGAATATATTATTCCTCTCGGTTTAGTATTATTTTTCCGGCTCAACGACCCTGATCGTCTGCGCCGCCGCGACATCCCGGAGGACAACCTCCGCTCCCGCCGGGAACCGGACGAGGAGGTCATATTTCCCGGCGGCAAGGCCGAAATGGACCTGGAGCGGGTTTCCCGGAAACGTTCCGTTTCCCGCTGTGACCTGCTGGAAACCGCGAAGAAACGCCTTCTCCCGGAGATGGCCGCTGTCATAAACCCAGACCTTTGCCAGCACAGCGGAGCGGTTTGATTTTTTCCCTTCCAGGTCGACCTTGAGAAAATTCCGGTTGTCGGTCTTGTTCCGGAAAAGCTTCCACTTGCCCGGGTTTGCGGCGCTCGGCCGCCGCCAGTTCCCGGAGGCCAGGTCGAGGTCGCCGTCGCCGTCGAGGTCGCCCAGGGCGCAGCCGTGCCCGTAGAAAACCGCCCCGCCGGTCTTCTGAGCGGATTCGCTGAAGCGCCCCCGGCCGTCATTGAGAAACACCAGCGAGTCGTTCCAGCTGTTGTTGACGTAGATGTCCAGGTCCCCGTCGTTATCGATGTCGCCCATGGTGGATCCACGGCTGTTGGTGAGGATGGTCACTCCGGAGGCTTCGGAAACGTCGCTGAAGGTGCCGTCGCCGTTGTTGCGGAAGAGGGAGTTCGCCCCCCACTGCGCTTCCGGGTGTCCGGGGCCGGAGCTGTTGGCCAGGAACAAGTCCAGGTCGCCGTCGGTGTCGACGTCTCCCCAGAAGCAGGAGATGTTGTTCCCCCGCCCGGCCAGGCCGGCTTCCCTGGTCACATCGCTGAAAGTGGCGTCGCCGTTGTTCCGGTAAAGGATCCGGGTGACGGGCCGGTCGGTGTCGTTGATGTTGCCGACATAGAGGTCGGGATCGCCGTCGTTGTCATAGTCGGCAAAGGCGCAGCAGTAGCCGTTGCCCTGGTCGGCCACGCCGGCCTCGGCGGCGATATCCCGATAAGTCCCGTCTCCGTTATTGACGTAAAGGGAATTGGCGCAGTCGGCGCCCTTCCTGTAGCCGCCCTCGGCAACATAGATATCAAGGAGTCCGTCGCCGTTGATATCGGCCGTGCTGACCCCGCAGGAAAAATTGAACTCATTACCGGCCAGCCGCGCTTTGGCCGCCAGCTCGGCGAACCCCTCGTCGAACCCGAGGTAGAAGGCGTTGGGCTGGAGGACCAGGCCCCTGGTCTGGCTGAGCGCTTCGAGGTTGTTGGCGCAGAAGAGGTCGAGGTAGCCGTTGTTATCGAAATCGGCGACGGCCACACCGTGGGTGTCGTAGGGGCAGTCGGTGCGGGAGACGGCCGACATGTCCTTGAACCGGAGGCCACCTTCATTCTGGAAAAGCTTGTTGCGGGCGTAGACGACACTGAGGTAGATATCCAGGTCGCCGTCCTTGTCGAAGTCGGCCATAGCGATGCACTTCCCGTGGCCCTGGTAGTCGAACCCGGAGACAGCGGTGACATCCTCGAAGAGGCTTCCGTTGAGGAAACGGTTCCGCAGCTCGCCGGGGCCGGAAACCTGGAGAAACCCGGCGTCTTCCCGGCGCCTTTCACCCTTGTTCAGGGGGGGGAAGAGAAGGACGATGACGACGGCTGGAATAATGATTGCCCAAAGAATTTTGTTCTTGTCCATTGGTCGTATTCCTCAGACAAACAGTCCCGAGACCCTGCCCTTCCTGTCCATCATTCTGTTGATGGCCAGGAGGTTGAGCATGAGATGGCGGGGATGATGGAAGTTTTCTACGCGGTTGGAGTGCCGCTCGAAGGTCACCTTGCGGTCGGCCGCGTGCATCCAGAGAGGAAACCCGTATTGCTTCAGAGTGTATTTCTCCTGGACATAGCTGTTCATTCGGTTGAAGATGTCCCGGGCCCAGGACGCTCCGGTGTGTTCGGCGATGAACAGGGAGCCGATCAGAACTTCCTCCTGGAGCCAGAGCACCTTGTCCACTTTCCAGATGTTCTTGTCCACGTGGTCGAGGGAGCGGAAGGCGCCGCCGTAGACGTCGTCCCAGGCCACTTCGACATGGCGCTTGAACCGCCGGGCGGCCAGGTCGAAGAGGGGTTTGTCTTTCCTCCGGGCGGCCTCGTATAAAACCATCCACAGCGTCTCGATCGCATGCCCGGTGTAGGAGAACTGGGCGTATTCGTTTTGCGGCCGTGACATGTCGTGATTGAGGATCTCATTGAGCAGGTCGAAATCCGGGTTGTGATGATAAGCCATGATGGCCTCGAGCGCCCGGTCGGCCAGCGCCTGGATCTCGGCGTCGTCCAGATAGCTGAGCATCTGATTCGCCGTGTTGATCAGGACCATCCAGACGCCCAGGACCCGCGCGCCGGGGGTGAGGGGTGCCTCCTGTCCGAGATAGCTCCGGCCCGCCTCCGGCTGGTAATCGTCTCGGTCGTAGAGCCGGATGACCTTGGCGATGATCTCCTTGGCCAGGTCGAAATATTTTTTTTCGCCGGACGCTCTGGCGAACTCGGCTAGGCCGCCGGCGACAAAGAGATCGCCGTAGCCCCTGGTGTCCGGCTCGCCTTTGGGCGTCCCTTCGCGGCTGAAACCGGAAGGCCACTGTCCGTCGCCGGCAGGCTTGTGCTTGAGGATGAAATTCGCCGACTTGGCCGCGACATCGAGATACTTGGCCTCGCGGGCCAGGTTGTTGTAGAGAAAAGAATAGACCCAGATGCCGCGGCCTTCGTACCAGGTGGTTTTGTCCTGGGTGATATTGGTCCCGTCTCGGTCGGTATTGCACATGAATCCGCCGAGGTCATGGTCGATGACATATTTCTCCACAAAGGGAAGGAAGTCATCGTAGAGGTCGTATTCGTACTGTTTTTTCAGCTTCTGGAGGTCCTCGAGAGAGAAGGCTTGCCTTTCCTCGCCCGTTCCGGGCTCATTCGGCGCGCCGCCAGAGACCGGACCGTTTTTTTCCCTGCAGCTCCAGGACCCCGCTGCCACCGCCGCCGCTGCGGCCGACGACTTGCCCAGAAATGCGCGTCTTTTCATGATTTTCTCCTTATTCATGGATTAAAAGATAGAATGCCCTCGCCGGCCGGAAGGGTGAGATTCAGTTCACCGGTTTTTGCTTCCCAGGTGAATTTTTCGATTTTGCGGCCGTCAAGAAGAACGGCGCGGGGCCGGGCAGAGAGGCGAATGGAGACAACTGACGGTTCGGCCAGGAAATACTTGATTTTTCCCTTGGCGATTTCGCAGGTCACGGGCTGGGTGGACCGGAGGACCGGGCCTCCTTCTCGGGCAAGGGAAGTGCACAGTGCGGCGAACACCTTTTCGCCGCTCCAGGTCAGGGCCAGCGCATCGCTCGACCAGCCGCTCTGCTCGTAGGCTTGACCCGGCTGCGTGGAAAAAAGAAAATCCCGGCCCTGCGCCCTGCCGGAGACGCACCCGTTTCCCTTTTTATAATTCACTCTCCCTTCTTCTCCGGCCTCCGTGGCCAGGAGATTGGCCAGCACCAGCGGACGGCCTGCGGTCCTGGCCGTTAGCGTGAGCACGCCCTCGCGGGTCAGCGGGTTTGCCGTTTTCAGGGTGTTGATATAAAGAGGAGTCTCTTCCGCCGTCGCCTCGAGGCGTTCCGGCCACAAATGGCTGATCCGGAGCGTATTTTTGCCCTTGCGGATGAGGGAGGCCTGTGGGCCCGGTTGGATGTCTTTCAGGGCCCCGGTCTGGTAAAGAAGCGTGATGTCGGCATCCGCATCTCCGGGGACGACCGTGTCCAGCAGAAGAAGCGTCCGGGGCTTGAGGTACAGCACATTCCTCCTCATTTCTCTCACTTTTCCCCAGTAGAGCTCGCCGATGTCGCCGCAAACAAAGGAGGCCTCTTCGCCGTCGAGAAAGTGGTGGATGAAGGCGTGGTCCTCGAGCCCTTCGATAAACAGCAGGGGGTCGCCAACACGCTGGCTCTGGGCGTTGTGATCGATCAGGATGGTGGAATGGGCGACCGGCTGCGTGTAATGGGACTGGTAATAGGGATCGTCGTAGTATGTGCTGCCGTGCCTTTCCTCGATGAAAATCTCCCCCCGGTCGGCTAGCCAGAAAGTTCCCTGGTCGAGATGCTGGTGGTTGTAGAATGCTCCGGTCCGCATGACAAAAACGAAATCGTCCTTCTGCCAGCCGCTGCGGAAGACGGTCGTGCCGATGTCCCGGAAGGCCCGGACCGGGTTTTCCCCAAACGGCTCGCGTCGCGGCGCCTTCTCGGTTTCATAGATGGCGTCGGCGAGCGTGTCGCCTTTCTTGAAGAAATGGTAAAGCCAGCCGAGGAGCGGGTCGCCGCGCCCGGCCAGCAGCCAGGCCCAGTTGGTCATCGGGCCCAGGTTCCCTCCGCTGTCGCCGAAATAGGGAAAGAATTTTTTATCGTAGAGCGCAGCCCAGGCGATGTCCTGATAGGTCAGGCAGAGGGGACCGGAAAAATCGATGTGGAAAACATTGGCAAGGGCGGGAAGCGCCTTGGACAGGGACTCCATAGTGAAGCTGCAGTAGCCGTAACTTTCCCCATAACCTCCGTCCTGGCCGATCGATTTCCCGATGAGCTCGTGGAGCTTAAGCAGGACGCCGGTGAAATACGGTTCGGCCGCCGCACCATCTCCGCCGTCCGCATAAAACGCCGCCTGGCTCAACAGCGATCCGCCGGTGACGTGCGCCACCCAGTTCGAGGTGTTGCTGGTGACCAGGTTGTCTTCGACATAGCTGCGGTGGCAGCCCATCACGACGTTCCTCCATAGCCCCTCTCGGACGGTCCGTCTTTCCTCCTCGCTCAGCAAGTCAAAGACGAGGTCATAGGCCAGGGCGATGTCCATGCCCAGCTCTCCCACAGGATAATAGATGTGCTGGCCGCGGCTCTCGAACCAGGGGTGCAGCCAGACGGGAAAGCGGCACAGCTTCACGATCAGGTCTTTAGCGTACCGGCCCGCCTCCCGGTCGCCGAGGAGCGCATAGGCCAGGGAATTGTCATGAACGCCGGTCCGCCAGGGACGGATCCTGTCGAACCAGGGATAGATCGAGCGGGGGACATTGCCCAGGGTCGGCTCGTCTTGCGGAAACGCGTCGAGGTCGAAGACAACGGCCTCCAGCGGTAATTTCTCTCTGGCCTCTGTGGCGTTTTTGGCCAGGCCTTCCGCAACGGACTTGAAATTGTCATCCCTCAGGCTCTGCTTGATGACTTGGAGCCTGAGGCCGTCAAACCACAGCCGGGGATGGCGTCCGGCGAGGTCGCGCGGAGCGATCAAAATTGTGAACTCGGTTGAGGCGATTTTCTCTCCCGCCGCGGAGGCCTCCAGCTCGGCGAGATAGAGCCCCTCCGGCCATTCGAGCTTGAAGGGAGGCTGACGCCATTCTCCGGCCGCCCGCTTGAGCCGGGATTGGAGGAGTGTTTTCGTTCTTTGGGCAAAATCAGTCACGCGGAGGACGACCCGGTCGGCCTCGACCGGCCATTGGCCTTTGACCTCGAGGGTTTCGCCCCTCAGAAAATGCCGCTTTGGGATGTACGGCTTCCACTCGGCGAGCTTGTCCACCTTCGGCTCGGCGAAGCGGAAATCGGGAGTCCTGGCGCCTTCGAGGACGACGTCATCCAGGCCAAAGTAGATCGGCATGGCCGGGTCGGCATGGGGAAACTTGGCTAGGACGGCCAGGCCGAAAACCTGGATTGTCCGGCCGCCAAGGCTGGGGTTTTGGGAGGCGAGATCGGCATAGGAGATGGTGAGTCTTTCCCAGTGGTTGGACGGTGGGCCTGCCACCGTACAGTCGACGATGCCTTCCTCACCAGCGGCCAGCCGGATTTTAAAGAATTCCGGCTTCCCCTCGGTCTTGAGATAATACCTCAGGCTGATTGTCGAGAAGGGGATAAGGTACATGTCCAGCTTCTTCTGAGCGCCGGCATAACTATCGACATCCGTACAGGGAGTGACGCGTAACAGGAGGGAGATATTGGGATCGCCGGGGACGATCCGGCCGGGGCGGAGGTTCGGGTCATAGGCCGTGTCCTGCCAGAGTGGATAGGACGCCCAGGCGTTGAGCTCGTTGGTTTCGAAGTCCTCCTTATAGATATAGGGCTCGAGGTTCCCGGGAGGGTCGGATGACCCGGCGGGGAGAGGAAGGAGCAGGAATAGAATTAAAAGAGCGGAGCAAAATACTCTCTTGAAGGAAAGATCGTGTTCTTGCATCATGATCCTCGCCTCAGCGCTCGATCGTGATCTCGCCTTCGGCGGCGGGCAGCCGGAGCAGGACAAGTCCGTCCTTGAATTGCCAGTTCTTGACCGCGTTTTCGGCTAGCCGGACGGCTTTCGGTTTCCAGCCGGCGAAGACTTCGACCTCCGCGTCCCGAGAGCCCGAGAACTCGAGAACGATCTTGCGGCTCTCTCTGCCCAAGCGACAGCTCAACGGCGCACCGGCCTTGAGAGCCAGCTTTCCTTTTTCCCTGAGAATCGTGGAGCGCAGGACCAGGAATCCGCCGGCCGTCCGGCTGAGCACAAGGGCATCGGATTCGAGGTCTTCCGCTTGGTACAGCCCTCCTTCGGCTTCCCCGATCCAGTATTTGTCCGCGCCGAAGGAAACCTCCAAGTAACCCGGGCCTTTGGACGCCTTCAGTTCGGCCATCATCTCTGCATCCGTGCTCAGGACATTGACAAAGGTGGCCCCCCCATCCCGGGCATCGGCCGCGAGCTCGAGAAACCCCCTGGCCGTCATCAAGATCGAGTTCTCGGCCTTGAATTCGTTGATGCTCATCGGCCGTTTAAGGACCCGCGCTTGATATCGCTCCGGGAGAAGAGTCCGGAGGTGGAGTGTTTTTCCGGCCCGGACAATCTGAGTGGTCTTGCCGTCAACCCGGATGTCGTCCTTCCGCGGGGCGTGGAAGCGCAGGCTCATTTCGTCAACGCCGGCCGGACCTTCGGCCCGGTCCAGAATTAGCACCGTCCTGGGCCGAAGATGGAGGACATTCCTCTGGAGGCTCTTCCACTTTCCCCTGTAGACCGGAGTCAAGTCGGCCGAGAGAAAGGCTCCGTCGGGCCAATCCAGAAAAGAGGTAATCCGGGCATGGTCCTTCCAGGCGGCGACGTCATGCCGGAAATCGCCGGCTGTCTGCGACTCGACATTGTCCTCGACGAGCGGGCAATTGTGCCCGCCGGCTTGGATGTAAAGCCTGGGATACCAGGGATCTTCATAATAATTGGAATTGCCGCATTCGTCGATGAAAAGCTCGCCGCGGTCGGCCAGGAAGAACGAGCCCTGGTCGAAGTGCTGATGGTTGTAAAACGGCCCGCATTTAAAAATGAAGACGAAGTCGTCATGGCTGAAGCCCGACCGGAAAATCACCGAGCCGACGTCGCGCAGCCTCTTGACGAGAGAAAGAGATTGAGGCGGTGTCCCTCCACCCACCGGCGCGGGGAAGAGGAGGTCGAGATAATTGTTACCCGGCCTCTGCCGGTAAAGCCAGAGCAGGTGGGGGTCATTTCGAACATTGAGGACGGAAGCGAAATTGCTCATCGAGGAGGGGATGAGGTCGTCATGGGCGTCGCCGAACTCATAGATCCGGCCGGTCTCGTTGTCCTGCTGGTAGAGGAGGTATTGAAACGAGTTGGCCACTTCCGCCGGGCAGGCCAGGCCGAAATGATGCCCCAGGGCGGGTAAGCTGTGGGAGAGCGACTGCATGGCGAAATTGTGATAATAGTATCCCTCGCCGTAATAGCCGTCGGAGTCGAAGGTGCTGCGGATGAAATCTCCGAGCTTAATGACCAGGCCGGTCAGGTAGGGCTCCAATTCCGAGGGCGCAAATTCCCGGCTGATAGCCAGGGCGCAGAGGATGCCCCCGCCGGTGACGTGGCTGATCCAGTTCGAGGTGTTCGAGGACACACGGTTGTCCCGGACATATTCCTTGAAAACCTCGGTGACGCCCTTGTGGTAGAGGGCGGAGGCGATGGTTTTTCTTTCCTCCGGGCTGAGGAGATCATAGACCATGTCGTACCCCATAGCGAAGTCGATCAGGGCCAGGCCGACCGGCCAGTAGGTGAACTGCCCCTGGTTGAGGATGTGAGGATGAACAAAGCTCGGCCAGGCGGCGACGGAGAGCAGGGCCCGACGGGCGGCATCCCCGGCCTCTCTGTCACCGGAGAGGGCGTAGACGACGGCGTTTTCCCGGATGAACTGAGAGGGTGTGTGCAGCGCGCGGACATAGCCCTCGTAGGTCGGCAGCCAGAAGACCTCGTCGTAGGCGCTCAGGTTGTAGCGGAAATCGGCCGGGTTGAACTTTTCCCGGAAGGCCGCCGCGCCCTGCCGAACTTTGTCCCAGACGCCTTTGGTCCGGCCGCTTTCGATGGCCTCCTTGATGCCGGCGAGCTCGACCTTAGTGAAGAGGAGAAACGGGTGCTCGGAAGGGGCGGACTCCGGCTTGACCAGAAAGACGAACGTCGAGGCGAGGCTGTGGCCTTGCGCTGTCGTGCCTTTGACCCGGGCCCGCCAAAGACCGGGGCCGAGCTCCGGGGTGGTGACCGCCCAGACGTTTCCCTGAGCCCGCCGCATCTTTAAGCGGGCGAAAACCTCTTTTTCCCAGCCCTTCCCCAGTTCCACCTCTCCGCTTTTCACGGCCACGGGAAATTCTGCCTCGATAGCGATCCTCTGGCCCTGGCTGAAATGATCGCCGGCCGCCGCCAGTCCCATCTCCTCCAGGTGGTGGACGCTCGGCTTCAGGACCCGGATCGTTTTCTCACGGAAGCCCGTGATCTCGAGGTCGTCGACCGCCAGGCGCAGCTTCGCCTCCGGGTCGGCCCGACGGCAGACCGCCATGATCGCCACGGCCTTGAGGTTTTTTGTCCCGGGCGACGCGATCTCTTTTTCCATGGGGATGACGGCTTCCTGCCAGGTCATGGTTTGTGGGACCGGGATAGAAATTTCTCCGGTGCTGCCGTCGCTATACCCGAGTTTGACGAGAATTTTTTCCGCCCCTGTGTAGCTCTTGACATAAAATCGGAAGGAGATCCGGCTCTCTTTGGTCAGATAGATATCCAGTTTCTTCCGTACTCCGAAAATGTATTCGCCCGGCGTCCAGGCGTTGATCTCCCGGACGAGACAAAGCCCGGGACGGCCCTCGATTTTCTTGACCCAGATCGTCGGGTCATAGGCCGTATCCTGGGCTGGTGGGTAGGAAGACCAGGGGCCGACCGAGCCCGCTTCGAAGTCGGCTTTGAAGATATGGGCTTCGAGGACCTCAAATGGATCTGTTCCGGAACGGGAATCCGCCGGTCCGATGATGGGAATGAGAATCAGGAACAGAGGAATGAGTCTCTTCATTTCGCCTCCTTCGCAAGCGTTTTTATTAGAATGGTCAAGACAACCCGGATTCCAGTTTAATCCTTCCGCCCGATTAATGTCTTCCCCCCTGAAGAGAAAGCAGTCCGAACAGGAGGGCGAGCGCGCCGCTGCAAAGAAAAAGCCCGGTCAGAGCGTATCTCAGCCTGATCCAACCCGGAACAGGAAAGGTGGAGTAGAGGAGCGTGGGATAGCGCAGAAAATTCCTGAACTTGGAGAAGCTCTTGGCTTTCCCGTACCCGAACTTGTAAGCGGTGACAAGGTCGCCGACCAGGTACTCGTTTCCTCCGCCGGCCGGCCGGGGCACCAGGCTCCGTGTCTCTGCATCGTAGACGAAATAGGTGACCTCTGCCTCTGAACCGAGGTCGAACAGCTTTTTCAGGTCGAGCGTGTGGAGCAGCCGGCCGCTTCGATGAGTAGCTCTGGCCGCTCCGAGCTGGGGGTCGACATAGATCCAGGCGCCCGCCTCGGGAATGAAGCTCTCGCAAAAATAATGGCCGGTCAGCTTCAAGGGACCGAACTTGCCGGCCAAATCGATAAGCCTGGTTTCTACACCGGCGGCGTTGGCGAAAAGGTAATAGACCAGGGCCCTATTCTCGCAAAATCCCCTGCCGCTTCCAGTGAGAGCCTCGTAGGTCTCGAGGGGAGAAGCGGCCTGGAGTCTGTCATCCGGCGTGCCCCCGGAATCCTTGATCGCATCCATCACGAAAAGAAAAACCTGCTCGGCCCTCGCCAGGGTCGGGCTATTGGGATCGACCCTGTCTCCGAGAATCTTCCGGGCTTTTTCGAGCTCGGGGTCATTCACGGCCAGCCCGACCCACTCGGCGATGGAGTGCGGTTTCCTGGGAGTCAGGGGGATTGTGGAATCGACCAGACAGTAGTTGTCGCGCCAGGAGAGGTTCTTTTGCCGGTATTTTTCCTTCGGGTAGAAATCGATCTCGAAAATGATCTCTTTCAGAGTGGAGACATCTTCCGGGACGAGGCGGTATCTGCCCCGGAAGGGGGAATCGGGAAAGGGGATTTCCGCCGCGGGACCCCCGTGGACGGTGGTCCCGTCCTCGGCGTTGAGCACCTTCCAGCGGGTCTTATCAAAGGGCGGATGAAAGGTGAACCGCAGCCTCCGGCTGGCGGCCTCTTTCACTTTCTTGACCGCGGGGATCTCGGCGACGCTGTAGATTTCGCTCTCTGCCGCCTGGCGGCTGTGAAAGTCAAAGACCCGCCAGCGGGGATCATGCCGGTTCCCCACGGTGCGGAAGCTTCGAAGATAATAGGTGTCCAGATATATATAGACGAGCCCAAGGAAGGACAAAACAGCGACGCTGAGGAAGATAAGGAAAGGGAGGCGATTTTTTCTTGTCCTGATCATTCCGTCCAACTCCTCTCGGCCGGTTTCACTCGGCGGCCGTCTCGGTCATAGCTGGATAGAGGATATCAAAAGTCGAGTAGAAAGGTCGAGCCTTCCTCAGGAAGCGTCAGGCCGACCTTAGTGTTCGAGTAGCTCCAGGTCTGGATCGGGCGTCCGTTCATCTTGACCATGTTTGGCTTAGCCGGGCAGTCGATTTGAACCCGGGCCGGTCGAGAAGACCAAGCCCGCATCTCTATGGTGTGGTCGCCCTTTTTCAGAAAGACGCTCACCGGGAGCTCGGACTGGAAGAGTGTCCGGCCGGCGGCCCGGATCTCGGAAACGCGCAGGGCCGTAAGGCGACCCTCTTGGAGGCACAGGGCGAGCGCATCAGTCGTGACGCCGTTGGCTTCATACGTCCGTCCCTCGGCCCGGGAAATAAAATACTGACTGCCCTCGATCTCGAGCTCAAGGCAGCCTTCATTTTCATTTTGGCGAATGTTTCTGATTATCCCGCTTTCCGTTCCCAGGCCATTGACGACCTGGCTGCGGCCGTTTCGGATGTCCGCAGAGAGCTCTAAAAAGCCCCGCGCCGTCATGGTGATCGGGTTTTCCGCGCCGAATTCGCTCAGGCTCAGCGGCCGCTTCCTGATTTCGGTCCGGATGTCGGATGGCTGGAGGGTCCTGATAAACAGAGCCCTGTCTCCCCGTGAGATCTCGGCCTCCCCGGCCGTCGCTTTGATGTCGTCTTTGCGGGGAGCGTGGAATCTCAGGTCCATCTGCCGGACTCCCTCGGCCCCCTCCCCCTGGTCGATCAGAATGATCGTCCGGGGAGCGAGGTAGAGAATGCTCCGCCGCAGCGTTTGGAATTTTCCCTGATAGAGCGGAGTGAGATCTGCCGAGAGGAACACTCCGTCCGGATTCTCCAGGTAGTCCGTGATCCTGGCGGAGCTCTGCCAGGCAGGGACATCATTCAACAGGTCGCCGGCTCTCTGGCACTCCTCGTTTCCATCGGGCAGGATGCAGTTGTGGCCGCCGGGCTGGATGAAAAACCCCTGGTACCAGGGGTCGTTATAATAGTCCGTCTTTCCGCCTTCGACGATAAAATCGCGGCCCAGGTCACGGAGAAAAAAAGTGCCCTGGTCGAAATGCTGATGGTTGTAGAACGGGCCGGCTCGGAAGACAAACACGAAGTCGTCATTGCCGAAACCGGAACGGAAGATGGCCGTGCCCGTATCCCGGAATAATCTGGTCAGGGGGAGGCCGGCGGCGGGGCCTTGGGGTTTGATCGTATCGTCAAAAAAGATGAGGTCCGCTTCGGCCTCGCCGGGAGTCAGGTCATAGAGCCAGCGGAGAAGAGGGTCCCTCGATTTTTTCAGGACATAAGCGAAGTTGTTCAACGGCACGAGCTTGTTTCCCGTGTCTCCGAAGTCATAGATTTCCTTGGACCCGGCGTTCATCTGGTAGGGGAGATAGAGGTGAGAGCGGAAGACCTTCTCGGGAAAGGCGATCCCGAAATGAGCCTCGAGCACGGGCATGATCTCGGAAAGGGTCTGCATGGTGAAGTTGTGATAAGCATAGCCCTCCCCGTAGTGGCCGTCCCGGTCGAAGGTCGAGCGGACGAGCTCGGCAACCTTCAGAATCATCCCGGTGAGATAGGGCTCGAGCTCAGCGTCACCGTATTCTCCGGCCACTGCCAGAGCGCTCAGGATGCCGCCGCCGGTAACGTGGCTGATCCAGTTGGAGGTGTCGGAAGAGACCCGGTTGTCCCGGACATATTCCTTGAACACCTCGGTGATTCCTTTGTGATAGAGGGAGGCGGCGATTTTCTGCCGCTCCTCGGTGGCCAGGAGGTCATAGACCAGGTCGTAACCCAGGGCCAGGTCGAGCAGGACGAGCCCGGCCGGCCAGTAAGTGAACTGACCCTGGTTGAGGATATGGGAATGGACATAGGACGGCCATTCGGCCATCTTCAACAGGGCCCGCCGGGCGGCGTCACCAGCTTCCCGGTCGCCGCTGAGGCCGTAGACGAACCCGTTGGCGCGAGCATAGGATGCCAGGGTCCGGATGGTGCCGGCATACCCGCTGTAGGTCGGCAGCCAGAAGACCTCGTCGTAAGCGTCGAGGTTGTAGTTAAAATCGGCCGGGTCGTATCTGGCGCGGAGAGCGCGGGCCGTCTCCCTGAGCTTTTCCCAGATCTCCCGCGGCCTCCCGGAGAGAATGGACTTCTGGAGCCTGGTTTGGTCCTCTCGAGTCAGAAGGAGCCGGGGATGTTCCCGGGGCGCTGTTTTCGAGCGGACGAGAAAAACGAGACTAGCCGGAGAGAATTCCTCCCGGCCGCGGCGGCCGGAAATCTCGGCCCGCCAGAGGCCGGGGCCAAGACGGCGGGAAGAGATCAGGGATTCAAAGGAACGGTCCGGTCTCTTCTTTAGGGGCAGGCCCAGCGGCCGGCGTTCCCCGAAGATGTCGCTGATCTTGATCTCCGCCCTGTCCGCATCTCCCGCAAAAGTCCCTTTGATCCGGATTTCGGATCCTTCCTCGTAATGGATGCCGGCGATATCCAAAGAGAACTCCTCGAGCCGGTGTACGGGCGGCTCCTGGATGAGGAACGTTTTCGGCCTCCAGCCGGTGATCCTGATGTCGTCGAGGGCCAGTTTGAGCCGGGACTCCGGGTCCGCCTGGAGGCAGACGGCCATGACCGCGACGGCGGCCAGCTTTTTTGCTTTCTCCAGCCCCGGGAGTTCAGCCAGCGAAATATCAGCCTGCTGCCAGGCTTGATTTTCTCCTGCCGGAAGCTTCGTCTCACGGCTCGAGCCGTCGGCCAGGGCGAGCTTGACGATGATCCCATCCGTTTTGCCATAATTCTTGACCGTATACCGGAAGGAGATGCGGCTTCCTTGGTCGACAAGAATGCTCAGCTTTTTCCGGACTCCGAAGGCATAGTCAATCGGCCGGTTGGGAATGATCTCCCGGACGAGAGCCAGCCCGGCATTGCCCGGCATTTTCTTGACCCAGATGGTCGGGTCGTAGGCCGTATCCTGCGCGGGAGGGTAGGACGACCAGGCCCCGACCGAGCCGCTCTCGAAATCGAAAACATAAGTGAAGCGGTCGAGTTGGGCCTCCGGATTTTGGGCCAGCAGCGAACCCGGAAGGGCCGCAAGACATGAGATTAGCCTAAGCAATAGCCTGATCTTCATATGTTTCTCCAATGACATGACCTCGAACGCACTCCGAGCGACGACAGCGGTCGAAACGCTGCTCGGCTGTCAGTATATGACCTGCGCGCCGATGTTATAGAAAAAGAACGACCACTTGTCGGCGACCTGTTCGATGGCCTTGGTCGTGCTGCTAGCGCCGTGCCCGGACCAGGTGTCGATCCGGATCAGGACGGGGTTCTTGCCCTTGTGTTTCTCCTGGAGGGTGGCGATGAATTTGAAGGAGTGGGCGGGCACGACGCGGTCGTCGTGGTCGGCTGTCGTCACCAGCGTAGCCGGATAGCTCACTCCGTCCTTGATGTTGTGGAGAGGCGAGTAGGCATAGAGAAATTTGAACTGCTCGGGATTGTCGCTCGACCCATATTCGACCGTCCAGCCCCAGCCCACGGTGTATTTGTGGAAGCGTAGCATGTCCATAACCCCCACGGCCGGAAAAGCCACCCTGAACAGGTCCGGCCGCTGGGTCATGCACGCTCCGACAAGCAGCCCCCCGTTGGAGGCGCCGGCGATGGCCAGCTTGTCCTTTGAAGTATATCTTTCCCGGATGAGATACTCGGCCGCGGCGATGAAGTCGTCGAACACATTTTGCTTCTTCTCGAACATCCCGGCCTTATGCCAGGACTCGCCGTATTCGCCCCCGCCCCTGAGGTTGGCCGAAGCATAGATCCCTCCGTTTTCGAGCAGGATGAGGTTGGAGACGTTGAAACCCGGTGTCGTGCTGACGTTGAACCCGCCATAAGCATAGAGGTAAGCGGGGTTCTTGCCGTCGAGCTTCAAGCCTTTCTTCTGGACGATGAACATCGGGACCTTGGTCCCGTCTTTGCTGGGGTAGAAAACCTTCCTGGTTTCAAAATCGTTCGGATTGAACTTGACCTCGGTCTTACGAAACATTTCTGACGTCCCGGCGGCGATGTCATAATTGTAGATCGTCGGGGGATAGGTGAAAGAGGAGAAAGTATAGAACATGGTCGTGTCATCTTTTTTTCCGCTGATGTCGGCGCTGCCCAACGCCGGCAGCCCGATCTCCTTCTCCAGGTTCCCGGAGAGGTCATGCTGGTAAATGCGCGTACTGGCGTCCTTGAGGTAAGAGACGAACAGCCTGCCGCCGATGACCGCGGCGCCGGTGAGCACATCGGGCTTCTCCGGAACGACGGGCGCCCAGTTCTCCCTGGCCGGATTTTTTGTGGCCACCAGCATGATCCTGTTGTTGGGAGCCTCGATGTCGGTGATGATCAAGAGCTTGTCATCGAGGTTGTCGATCACCGTGGTATTATTTTCGAATCCCTGGAC
>CAZYWP010000026.1:19389-27943 GCA_964651495.1 uncultured Eubacteriales bacterium
CCAGTCGGAGCCTCCCTCGGAGCGGGAATAGGCCGCGTAGTGGTCGTCGTTGGAATACCCGACTAGGCCGGCCCGCGTCGTCCCATCAGGAGAGAGTGTGTTGGGGTCGAGTAAGACCCTGGGCTCGCCGTCGAGGCCCTTTTGAACATAAATGACACTCTGGTTCTGGAGTCCGTCGTTTTTGGAAAAAACGTAATACTCGCCCACCCGACGGGGTGCAGAGTAGCGAGGGTAATTATAGATTTCGGTCAGCCGGGCGCGGATCTGCTCGCGATAAGGAATCCTCGCCAGGTAGTCGAAGGTCACCTTATTTTGGGCTTCGACCCATTGCCGGACGTTTTCAGCCTTGTCGTCCTCCAGCCAGCGGTAGGAGTCGGCGACCTTCGTCCCGAAATAGTCATCGACGACATCGACTTTGTCGGTGACCGGGTAGGTCAGGCCTGCCTGCCGGCCTTGGCAGCCGGCAATCATTAGAATTGATACAAGGAAGGGAATAAAAAGAGACCACTTTTTTTCTCTCATCAAATCCTCTTTCTTGAGAAATAGGTGCTCGGGGATTTCGAGCTGATTACCCTCCTTCATCGCCCTGAGACCCTGAGCCTGACCTCGCCGGGGGGAAGCGAGAACCGGAGGACGCGGCGGGCTGCGTCGTACTTTATATCCTGCAGCGTCCGGCCGTTCAAAATAACCCGGCCGCGCTTAGATTCAGCGCTTAAAGAGACGGCTGTTTCCTCTTCCAGGTTGGCCTCCAGAATCAGATCGTCTTTTTCCCAGCGGAGGTGGCCGAAAAACGGGTTATCTGATTCGAGGACGGCAGCACCCGCTTTCCGGAGCACCGTTCCCCCCGCCATCAGGATTTCTTCCGCCGAGCTCGAGGCCAGGATGAGGGCGTTGCTCGACCATTCGCCGAGGGAAACGGAGGAACCCAGGTTCAAGACCAGAGCAATTCCTGGATCAGCGTTGCTCGGTCTGATCGATACCGACTCCATTCCTTGTGAGATTTCGAACGGGGGAGGGGCCCCGTCCGGCGTCGCCGTAAGAAGGTCGGCAAAAACGAGTCTCCGGCCCTCCGTCTTCCGCGAGATTTGGAGATAGCCCCTTTCGACGAGAGGCCGGGAGGAATACTGGTAGAGAAAATGAGGCTCGCTCATAACCTCCTTGACGGCCCCTTCCGGAGAGAGATGGAACATGTGGAGAGCCGCCCGGCCTTTGCTGACCTTGCTCGTCTCCTGTCCGGCGCCGATATCCTTTTTCCATTTGGTGTGGAAGAGACGGTTGACTTCGACGTCGGCCGCTGCGGGAATGACCTCGTCGACGAGCAGGACGGCCCTGGGTTTGATGTAGATGATGTTTCGCCGCAGCCGCCGGATTTCATCCAGGTAGATTTTCTCCAGGTTCCCCGCTACAAAGGCGAAGGCCGGCGTGTCGAGCCAGTTGAGCAGCCGGGCCTGGTCGGTCATCCCGGCGGCGAAGCCTCTGGGGTCGCCGACCTTCTGGCTCTGCGGGTTCCGGTTGAGGAGGAAGGTGTTGTGGCTGATGGCCTGGATGGCATGGCTGCGGTAAACCGGATCGTCGTAGTAATGATGTTCGCCGTCGTAGCGCTCTTCCAGGAAGATTTCGCCGTGGTCGGCCAGGTAGAAAGAGCCCTGGTCCATATGCTGGTGGTTGAAAAAGGGCCCGCTGCGAAAGACGAAGATGAAGTCGTCTTCTTTCCAGCCCGACCTGAAGACGGCGGTCCCGACATCGGGGAAGAAGCGGACGTCGCCCAGCCCGGCCGGATCCTGCGGCGGGATGTCGTCCGTTTCGTGCAGGACCTCCTGCAGGGTGTCGATTTCCTTGAGGCTGCCGTAGAGCCAGGCAAGGGACGCATCGCGGGAGAGTTCGAGGAGCCAGGCCCAGCTGTTCAGCGGGCCGTTTTCGGTGCCAATCCACCAGGCCTGGGCCTCCTGCTTGAGGTAACTTTCGGTGTCACCGAACCCGAAGGAGGTATTTTTCTGAACGATGGACGTCCATAGCGTCTCCAGGTGGGAGCCGACGAACGGCGCCGAGAGGTCGAGGCCGAAAATCCTCTTGAGGGCGGGGACGGTCCGGGCGAACGACTGCATGGCGAAATTGTAATAGCGGAAGCCCTCCCCGTAAGAGCCGTCCCGGCCGAAGACCGTGGAGATATATTTTTGCTCCTTGAGGATGAACCCGGTCAGCCAAGGCTCCAGGTCTCCCAGCCCCGCCGGATCGTCGCCGGCCAGGGCCAGGAGAGCCACCAGGGCTCCGCCGGCGATATGGCTGATCCAGTTCGACGAGTTGCTCGTCACCTGATTGTCCTCGACATAGGTCCGGTAGGCGGGATCGACGTAGTTCTGGAGAAGGCCGGCGCGCACCACCCTCCGTTCGTCCTCGGAGAATAGGTCATAGACTGCATCATAGGCGGCGGCGTAGGCGTCGGCGAACTCGCCCAGCGGATAATACGTGTGGAATCCGCGCGCCTCCATCCAGGGATGGTTCCACTGTGGCCAGGACGCCAGCCGGAGAAGGAGGGCTTTGATAAACGGGCCCGCTTGGTCGTCCCGGCCGCTCAGGTGAGTCACGGCGTTAGTGAACAGCGCTTCCCGAAAGGCCATAAAGCGATCCCTGTACCAGGCGGGCAGGCTGGCGATCCAGTCGCGGTCCGGGAACTGGTCGACGTCGAAGGCGATCTTGTCCGGGATGATCTGCTCCCGGTAAGACTTGGCGCGCGTGAGAAAGCGGTCGAGGACGGGCTGAAACCGCGGGCTGAGGAGCCGCCTCCGGAAATCATCGATCTCATCCGCGCCGCAGAGGATGCGGGGATGCGCCGGCATCCCCTCCTGCGGTTCGACAAATAGCGTGAACTGTGTCTGCGAGAGGAGTGTTTTTTGCCGCCGGGCGCTGATCATGCCGACATAAAGCCCGGCCGGAAATCGGTCGGCCGTAATGGCGATGTCCCGGCTCTTCCAGCGGCGCTGCGCATCCGGGTGGAGAGGGGATGTCGAAATAACCCTGTCCCGATCGGAGAATGGGCAAATGGTCAGAACGACATCGTCCGGCGAAAAATCCAGGGTGCCAAGGAGACTGAACGCGCCCCCCTGCCGGTAATGCTTGAGCACGATCTTTTCCTTCCATTCGCTGAGCCCGGCCGCTTCCGGCTCAAGGAAGACGAATTCCTTCTCTCTGAGGGCGCGGACCTCGATATCATCGAGTCCCAGATAGGACGGCATGGAGGGGTCGGCTTTCTCGATTCGAACAGTCACCGCCAGAGCGGTCAGGCGGACGCTTTCAGTCCGGGCGGGGATTTGTCCCTGCGCCGTCAGGTCATCCCAAGTCACTCTCACCTCGGTCCATTCATTCCGCGGCGGGTCCGGCTTCCGGTAGCTCAGGCGGCTGCCATCGGAGAGGGGCAAGTGGACGAGAAGCTCGGGGCAGCGTTCGGTCGTTTTGAGATGGTAGCGGAAGCGAAGGGAGAAACTCCGGTCAAGGACGAGGTCGAGAAGCTTGACCGCGCCCAGCAGCTGGTCCTCGTTCCATTGGGGTTCCGCCTTGATGACAAGGCACTTTCCTGTGTCCTCCGGCCGGACCTTGCCCGGATAAATGTAGGGGTCGTAGGCGGTGTCCTGGTTGGGGGGGTAGGAAGCCCAGGCATTGAGCTCGCCGGCTTCGAAGTCCTCCGTGTAAGTGAAGGCCCGCAGGCGAGACCGGTCGTCAGCAGAAGCGGCGGAAGAAAAGGCCAGGGCGACGGTCAGCCCGAGAATAAGAAAAAACACAAAGGGCAGCATTGATTCAGTCCTTTTCATTCTCCTGTGATTTCCTTCAGCCGCACCGGCCTTTTTTCTTTCTGCGAGACCCGCGCAGCATCGACGATGGCGATGAGCTCAAGCATCTCCTCTTCGACGCCGGTCCCAAAAAGAAGCTGGGCCAGGCTGAGGGAGTGGATCTGGGCGGCCAGAGTTTTCCAGCCGCCGCGGCATGTTTATTCATCCTTTTCTCCTTGATGAAAAAGGTCTCCAGGCAGCCGGGATCATCCCGCTTTCCTGAGCTCGGCGCAGGTGATGCCGCGGGGGTTGAAACACTTGTTGCAGGAGATGCACTCGGAGCGACGGACTTCCCCCGAGTGGAATCGGCGGACGAGAAAGGGCTCCCGAATCAAAGGCCGGCTGAGAGAAATGAGGTCGGCCTTTCCTTCACGGATGATCCGCTCCATTACGGAAAAGGTCCTCAGGCCTCCCAGCCCAAAAACCGGAACCCGGACAGCGGCTTTAATGAGAGCGGCGTTGACGACAAAATAACCTTCCTCCTCCTCGGCGCGCCTACCGGGCCAGACCGACCCTCTTCCCGCCTCCGACATCCCGCCGCTCACCTCGATGCCGTTGATCCCGGCCGCTTCCAGCATTGTGGCGGCGGCGATACTGTCTTCGCTAGTCAATCCCCCGGCCAGAAAATCGGACGAGTTGAGTTTGACGATCACGGGGAATTCCCCGCCGGCCCTCTCTTTAATGCCGCGGACGATCTCGATGATCACGCGGCTGCGATTTTCGATCGTCCCGCCCCATTCGTCTTCCCGCCGGTTTGTGTAGGGAGAGAGGAAGGCGCTCAGGAGATATCCGTGGGCGGCGTGGACTTGGACGCCGTCAAACCCGGCTCGCCTGGCCCGTTCTCCGGCGGCCACAAAAGCGGCGATCAGGGCGCGGATCTCTTCCGAGGTCATCGCCCTCGGCATGACCTTGAAGACGGGCTCATAGACCGCCGAAGGAGCGACAGGAGTGCAGCCGCAGATCTTCTCCTTGGTCTGCCGCCCGGCGTGGGCAATCTGAAGAAAGACGCGGGAGGGATATTCGTGCACGGCACGGGGAATCAGGCTCAGTCCAGCCAAGAGCCGGTCGTCATCGACGCCGATCTGCCGCGGACTGGCTTTTCCCGAGAGAGCGATGTAGGCATGCCCCGTGATGATCAGTCCGACTTCTCCCTCGGCGAGCTGCCGGAAGAGTGAGACCTGGCGGGGGCTGATCGAGCCGTCCTCTCCGGCCATGAAGTCGTGGGTGGCCGACCGGACAAACCGGTTCGGAATCGCCGCCCGTCCAACCCGGATGGGGGTGAAAAGGATAGAATGCGGGAGGGGATTTGAGCGCTCGCTTGGTTCAACGCTTGTAGACATAAATCGTATGGTCTTGCCCCGTCCCATCCTGGAGCGTAACATAATTAATTTCATTCTTTTCCCACCCGGGAATGGAGTAGTTATGTGAGATGACGGGGGTACCCGGCTTGAGCTGCGCCTCGAGCAGGGGACGGAGAATCTCATTGGATTCCGGGAGCAGGTAGAGGACCACCACCGTGGCGGCGGAGAAGTCCGCCTTCATTACGTCCTGCAAACGGAACTCCACCAGGGCGTCCACTCCCGCCTCCCGGGCCGCCCGGTTCGACTCCTCGATCAGCTGGGGGTCGATATCGATACCCACGCCCCGCGTCCCGAATTTTCTGGCCGCGGTGATGACGAGGCGGCCGTCGCCGCACCCGAGGTCGAAGAGAAGGTCATTCGCGTCCACCTGGCCCAGCTCGAGCATTTTCTCAACCACCACCATGGGAGTGGGGACAAAGGGAGCCAGGTCGACGACTCCGAAAAGACCGTGCGACCCGCTGTAGAGCTCGAGTCTGTCGTCCTCGTCGTAGCGGAAAGAATAGGAGAGGCCGCACTCGAGCCGGTAGCTGACCGTCTCGTCGCCGCGGCCGAAGTCGATATCCATCTCGCCGGCGCAGGGCCAGCGGTCGAGGCCGTCCGGCTTGAGGAGATGCGGCACGGGCCGGGCGTCGGCCGAAAGGCGGCGCAGGGAATAGCGGACGGTGTCTTTGGTCAGGTTGCGGATGGTCGTCTCTTTTTTCCCCTGGGCCGCAGCCTGGGCTGGAGCGGGCAAGACCGGTGTGGCTCCCCCTGCTGGCAACGGCAGCAAGGATAAAAAGAATAAAGAGATGACGCCGAGGGCTCCGAGGAAATCAGCCCCGTGTGTTCTTTTATTCATCTTCCTGTCCTTTGAGGCTGGAAGCTTAGTTTATAGCACAAGCCGGGAGCGGGTTCAATTTCGGGAAGCGCGCCAAGGCTAAAAGTAAACGATCAGACTGGCGTCAAAGGCGAGGAATACCTTCTTCTCCAGGAATTCCCACTTGGTGAGGCAGTAGGAGAGTCCCAGGGCGCCGTTGACTCCGAACCGGCCCAGGCGGATCTCGGTGCCGGCCAGCAAGGAGGGTCCGTAGAGCGCCTTCTGCTCCTGGCTGTAGACATAGGAATATTCCCAGATTCCGATGACCACCTGGGCGGCCTCGATGCGCAGCCCGCCATATTGGAGGTCGACATATGGATAAAATGAATTGGAAGGAAGAGGAAGATAATATTTGAGCCCGACGCTGAAGAGCGGTTTGTTTTCAACCCATTCCGTTTCCGAATAAATCAGGGAGGTGGGGTAAAGGCCCGCGCCGGCGTGGAGGGCAAAACCCGACCTGGTGTTCAGCTGAAGGCTGGCGCCCGCGCCCCCGAAGGATGAGCCGTAGCCCAGCCCGAAGGTGATGACCCCCGGCTTCCGGCTCGGGGGGGCATAACGGGGAGGCTTGACCGGAGCGGGCTGGCTCGGAGGGGGAGGCGTCCTAACAGGCGCCTTGACCTCTTTTTCCGGGGGCTTCTCAGCCTTTTTCTCAACCGGAGCCTCCTTCTTGGCCTCCGGCTGAATAGGGGGAGCCTTTTCTTTTTTAATCTGGGGCGGCGTCTCGACCTGTTTTGGCGGTACCGTCTTGACTGCCTTTTCCGGCGGCAGCTTTTTTTCGGCCACGACGGCTTCCGGCTCTTCCTTTGGCCGGGCCGTCAGCGGGGGTTTCCAGGCCAATTCTTGCCTGGCCGGCTCGCGACGGGGGAACTTAAAGCTCTTTGCCTTGGGGAGAGCTGTTAGAACGACGGTTTCTTCATACTTAGCGACGGGCTCGGGTTTGGGTTTCACCTCCGGCTTGGGCTCGACTTTTGGGGGAGCCGGCCGGGGTTTTTCCGGCGGCGTCTGCGGGGCGGGCTTTGCCGGGGCAGGCGCTGGTTGGATTTTCTCTTCCGGCTTTTTCTCTTCAACCTTGGGCGGCGCCGCTGCCGTATCTTCGACGGGCTCGACATACGATTCGTGGATGAACCCGGAGATGCGTGAACCGTACCGCCGGGAACTAAAGCTGACGTAGTACCAGACGTCCTTGACTTTCTTCTGCTGGAACAGAGTGAGGACCGTCCCCTTTTCGACGACCTCGATCCGGCTGCTCGTCCGGCTGGGTTCGATGTAGATACCGGCCCGGTCGACGATGACCCGGACCTGTTTAACGGCTGAAAAGGCTGGAGAGAATAGGGAGAGGAACAAAATTATGCCCGGGGCGAGACGCGTCTTTTTCATGCGATTCATAATTTAGTCGCTGCTTCCAATTTAAACCAGAAAGAAATATAGGTCAAGCGGTGCGGCTTAAACCCGGGCTTCGATAATTTTCCGGCCTGAAAGGTCCTTATTCCCCAAGCCCATCTGATGGGCCAGGCTGATATGCCCGACCTCGTCTGGCTTGAGGCCGAGAAAACGGCAGCAATAGGCGTCCACGGCCACCATGTCGGTTCCGGCGACGACGCTCTGCGGTGAGATCGTCCGGCCGGGGCCGAACGGGCCGTTCTCGGTGAGGATGGTGAGCGCATCGACGACGAGGAGCCGGGGCAAGAAGAGAGTGGCCAGGTCGGCGATCGATTGGTGGAGGTGCTCGTCTCCCTGGTGAAATGATTGGTTGTCCAGGTTGAGCCCCATCAGGTTTTTCAACCCGGCCGTGATCATCGTGCTGTCGTGCTGCTTGACGATGGGCACGTTGATCAAGATGTCATTTTCCCTGGATTTGCGGATAATGGTCGCTTTTTTGAGGCGGCGGCCGCCGGGAAGGCTGATCTCCAGCCAGTCTTTCGCCGACTGGGGATAGTGCATTTTCCCGCCGGCATCCTCGACGGCCTTGACGATTCCGGTGCCGAACCAGCGGCCGGGGCTGTGGATCGACGCCACAACAGCCTCGGCCGCCCCCGCCTCGAGGCAAAGTCTGACCAGTTCTCCGATCAGCGGGGCGCTCGTGCTGACTCCCGGCCGGTTTCCCTGGGGGTTGGGGAGAATCACCACCTTGTCTCCGCGATGGACGAAATTCGCCATTCCGCCGAAGGGAAAAAGTGCCCGGTCGAGAACCTGCGGAAAAGACTTCCCCTGGGCGGCGGAAATGTCCGGCTTGGCCTCGACCTGCGCCGGAAGCTGGAGGGGGAACATCTCGCCAGCGCCCAGCGCGGCCAATGCGGCCGCCGACCGCCCCAGAAACTCGCGTCGCTTCATCGTCATGAACGAATCTCCCTGACAATATGCTACCTTATTTCATCAGGTCGGTCAAAAAAAGGACGGGCTTGGAGTGCTCCTTCATCATCCCTAAATCTTGTGAATTCCCTGAGATCGGAGTGAGGGGCCGACACCCGATGGGTGATCCGGTTCGGGGGCCCCAGGCGGGAAGAGGCGAGGGT
>CAZYWP010000027.1:0-27922 GCA_964651495.1 uncultured Eubacteriales bacterium
GGCGGTGAAAAAGGCTTTCAGTCATCGGCTCCCGGGCGGAGTCGTGAATGGGGCTCTTATTTTAGTTTCAATCCTCACCGCATCGGCATTGATCGCTAAGAGCCGCGTCGATATCGCATCCACAGGTCCCCGCTATCGCTGGACCTGCGTGACACACCAGGCCGCCTTTGCCGCCCGGGACGGCGCCGGGGCTCTCGTCTTTCAGAACCGAATGTGGCTGCTGGGGGGATGGAACCCGGATGATGAAGTTCACTTTCCCGGCGACACGAACAGCGAGGTCTGGTCTTCGACGAACGGGGCCGACTGGACGCTCGTCACCCTCCGGGCGCCCTGGGAAGGCCGCCATACGGCGGGGTACGTGGTGCATCGCAACCGGATGTGGGTCGTCGGCGGTGACCCGATCCGGGGCCACTACCAGAACGATGTCTGGAGCAGCCGGGACGGAGTCCAGTGGGACAAAGTTTCAGACAACGTGCCCTGGGCCCCCCGCGTGCTTCACTACACGCTGGTCTTCAAGGACAAAATCTGGGTCATGGGCGGCCAAACCCTGCCCCAGTTTGCTCCGGCGGAGGAGGCCTTCCACCGTGATGTCTGGAATTCTCCGGACGGCGTGACCTGGAAGCGTGTCCTGTCTGAGGCGCCCTGGTCCCCCCGGGGCATGATCGGCGGGAGCGTCATCTTCAAGGGCCGCATGTGGATCCTGGGCGGCGGCACCTATGACACCCCCCAAAAACCCAAGCGGAACTTCTACAACGACGTCTGGAGCTCGGCCGACGGAATTCACTGGAAAAAGCATTTAGACCAGGCTCCCTGGGAGCCCCGTCAATATCATGATGTGGCAGTTTTTGACGGCCGGATGTGGGTCCTGGAAGGATGGAATCAGGCGAATCGCTCCGATGTCTGGTGGTCCGAGAACGGAGTCAAGTGGATTGAAGTCCCGGAGACGCCGTGGCCGCCGCGCCATGCGGCCAGCGTCTTTGTCTATGACAGCGCGCTCTGGGTCGTCGCCGGCAACAACATGACCCCGGACGTCTGGAGACTCACCCGCGTCAAGGACTGATTGTCACCGGGCGCGAATGCCGGATGCCGCAAGCAAGATCGGAAGAGGAGGAGGCCAGCCATGAGCGACGATGATCTCGTCGAACAGGAAAAGGCGCACTCCGGCCGGAGCTACGCCGGGAACGACCTCGCTTATCTCAAGGAAGTCCTGGCCTCCGGCCGCCTCTCCAGCCTGATGGGGGGGACATTTGTGCCCCGGTTTGAGGAAGCGTTCGCCCGGGCGGTCGGCGCCAGGCACGCCGTGGCCATGGCCAACTGCATGTGCGCGCTTCACGCCGCCGTCATGGCCGCGGGCGCGGGGCCGGGAACCGAAGTCATCTGCGACAGCGAATTTATCTTCGGCGCTCTGGCCGTGCTCTACAGTTCCGGCATTCCCGTCTTTGCCGACATCGACCCGGTGACCCACAACATGGACCCGGACTCGATCGAGCCGCTCATCACGGACCGGACCCGGGCCATCATCGCCACCCATGCCTGGGGGCTTCCTGCAGAGATGGGTGGCATCACCGCGATTGCCCGCCGTCATAACCTGATGGTGATCGAGGACTGCGCCGAGTCCCTGCTCGCCCGATACAAGGGGCGTTTCACCGGAACCTGGGGAGACATCGGCTGCTACAGCTTCCAGGCCAGCAAACAGCTTTCCACCGGAGACGGCGGAATGGCCACGGCCGATTCAGGGGAGCTGGCCGCGAAGCTCGGCGCCCAGGCGGGAGCGCCGACATTCCTGTCCGTGGCCTACGATCTCGATTACAATTACCGGATGAACGACCTGACGGCCGCCGTGGGTCTGGCCCAGCTCGAGGTGATGCCGGAGTTCATCGCTGGCCTGAAGCGGAATGCGGCCTACTACGACCAGGCCGTCGAGGGTTGCAAATGGATAAAGCTCCAGAGGGGCCCGGAGGGCGCAGAGCACTCTTTTTACCACTGGGCGGCTACGTTCAGCGGCGACGAAGCCGGCCTCAGCCTGGAGGATTTCCGGGAGGCGGTGAAAGCCGGTGGCTTCGCCTCGATCTCCGTGGGATACACCGGGATGGCGGCCTACAGGCACCCCGTGATCAGCGAGAGACGGGCCCACGCCTTCAGCTGTCTTGAGAACGCCGGGCATTCCGCCAGATACGAGCCCGGGACCTGCCCGGTCGCCGAGCATGTGGTCCCGCGGCTCATCTTAGGCTATGTCATCGAGCAGGAGGAGGCCGCCCGCCGGGAAGCGGACAAACTCGAGGCCCTCATCCGCCGGCTGGAAAGAGGCTGAGCCATGCGCATCCACGATGCCCACTGTCATATCGGGAAGGGCCATGACTACGCGGCCACGGCGGAAGCGCTCCTCAGGGAGATGGACGCCTGCGGCGTCGAGCGCGCCGTGGTAGTTCCCGCCGACCGGCAGATCGCCGTGGCCAACCGGGAGGGCAACGACGTGGTCCTGAAGGCCGCCCGCGAGCATCCGGACCGGCTGACCGCTTTCTGCACCGTCAACCCGTGGTACGGCGAAACCGCCCTCGATGAACTGCGGCGGGCCTTCGGTTCCGGCGCGGCCGGCCTCAAGCTCCACCCCGTGCTCCAGGGATTCTCCATCATCGACCCGGTCGCCCGGCCGGCGGTCGAGCTCGCGGTCGGCCTGGGAAAGCCCGTTTATTTCCACACCGGCACGCCCGTCTGCTCGACTCCCTTCCAGCTCAGCGAGCTGTGCCTCGAGTTTCCCCGGGGGACATTCGTCATGGGCCACGCCGCCTACAGCGACTACTGGAACGACGTCGTCGCGGCCGCAAAAAGCGCGGACAATATGTTTATCGAGACCTCGACTCATCTTCCGCTTGTGGTGCGGCTTCTTGTCGAAGAGCTGGGCGCGGGACGGCTGGTCTATGGCTCGAACTACCCGCTCAACTCGATGGGCCTGGAGATCGAGAAGATCACCCGTTATCTCGCGGCGGCCGCGGATATCGACAGGCTGTTCCACGGAAACCTGGAGCGGATACTGAAAGGACATCCCGCATGATCATCGATTTCCACGTTCACCACGGTTCCTGGGGCGGAGCCCAAAATCCCGAGGACACTCCCGGGAGGACCCTGGAGCGCCTGGCCGATGCAGGGGTCGACGGCGCGTTGATCATGCCCCTGGCCGGCCTTTTTTCCAATTGCTCCGACCACGCCTCGGACAACGACCGGGTCTTTCGATACTGCCGCGCGCATCCCGACCGTCTTTTCCCGGCTTGCACGGTCAATCCGTTAGCCGGCAGCCGGGCCCTGGACGAGATCCGGAGGTGCCGGGATGAGCACAAGGCGAAAGTGCTGAAGCTCCACCCCTGGCTGCAGGGGTTCTCGGTCAGCTCTCCCGAAATGGACAAGATCGCCGGCCTGTGCAGCGAGCTCGGGATGGCGATCATTTTCCACGACGGCTCGCCCATTTACTCCCATCCCCTACAGTTGGCGCGGCTGTGCCGGGATTTTCCCGGGCTGACGGTCGTCAGCGGGCACGCCGGCCTGGGCGACCTGTGGAGGGAGGCTGTTGCAGCGGCGCTGCGCTATCCCCACTTCATCCTCTGCCTCAGCGGTCCGCGCGAGGCGGCCATGGCGGAAATCGTCCGCGAGGTCCCGCCGGAGCAGCTCTGCGTCGGGTCCGACATGATGACCTCCGACCGGGACGACATCATCCTCTGGTTCCGCTGGCAATCGTTCCGGGCGCTGGAGCTTTCGCCCGAAGTGCGGCGGACGATCGAAGAGAAGACTCCGGCCCGGATTCTGGGTCTCGCCTGAACAGGAGGAGAGGATTATGTCGACTATTCATATCGGAATAATCGGATATGGGCTGAGAAGCTCCGTTCTCGTCGGCGCCTGCCGCGCCGTCGGCCGCCTCGAAATCACCGCGGTGGCCGACTCACAGGCGGCGGCCAGGGAAAAGGCGTCCTGGGATCTCCGGGGCATCCAGGTTTTCGACGGCCCGGACGAGCTGCTGAAATCGGGCCTTGTGGATGCGGTCCTGATCGAGACTCCTCCTGACTCGCATGCCCGGTTGAGCCAGGAGGCCCTGGCCCGCGGCATTCATGTCCTCTGCGATGTGCCGGCGGTCCATGAGGCCTCCGAAGTGGAAGCGCTCTGGAAAGCGGCGGGCCGGAGCCGCGCCGTCTATGCCTTCGGCGCGACGACGAATTTCTGGGCCTTCGTTGAAACCTGCGCCGACCTGATCAAGCAGGGCTCCATCGGGCGCCCCTATTACTGCGAGGCGGATTACGTAGCCGACCTGGGCGATCTTCCGTCCGCGACGCCGTGGAGGAAGCACTTTCCCCCTATTCGCTACTGCACCCATTCTCTAGGGCCAGTCCTACGATGGATTCCCGAAGACCTCAAGGAGGTGGCCTGTTTTTCCACCGGGAGTCAGCGCAATCCGGACAGCGGCGGCGACGATGCCATGACGGCCATCTTCCGGACGCCCGCGGGTGCTGTAGTCAAGCTCCTCATCTCGTTCATCAACAGCCACCCGGTGCCTTTCCATCGCTATGCCTGTTACGGCACTGAAGGCTATTTCGAGAAGACACAGCCCCTTGCCGGAGGCGAAAGCCAGGTCCTGTTCTCTACCCGAAAGACCTACGGACTGCACAACCTGACCAAGCTTCCGGTCGCCGAAGCGCGGCCCGAGCTCCAGGCGGCTCCTGGTGCCGGGGAGCACGGCGGCGCTGACGTCGTCATGCTGCAGAACTTCGCCGATGCGATCGAAGGGAAGGCCGAGCCGTCCGTCGACCTTCGCCAAGCGCTGAGGATGACGCTCCCCGGGCTTTATGCCCTGGAATCGGCGCGAAACGGCGGCCGCCTCGTCGAAATCCGCTATCCCTGGGATTAGCTCTTCGAGTCGGAAACGGCGGGGGATGCTTGCTTCGAGCTAAATTGACAAGGTTGTGAGGGCGGTGTATTTGTATGAAAGAGTAAAGAACGATGATTTGCCCTCAGTGCCGCGCCGATAACCGCCCGGACAGCCGGTTCTGTCACAAGTGCGCCACTCCGCTTCAGACCGACAAAAACGGCCCCGTCGACTACACGCTGACCCTCGAACGCCCCCTGGCGAGTCTTTCCCGCGGCACGCTTTTCGCCGGACGCTATGAGGTCATCGAGGAGCTCGGCTGGGGCGGAATGGGCCGCGTCTACAAGGTGTATGACCAGAAGATCAAGGAGGTCATCGCCCTCAAGCTCATCCACCCCGAGATCAGCCTCAACGAAAAGGCGATCGACCGCTTCCGCAATGAATTGAGGTTCGCCCGGAAGATCGGGCACCGGCACGTCTGCCGGATGTTCGACCTGGGCGAGGACGACCACCAGTTCTATATCACCATGGAATACGTGGAGGGGGAGAACCTCAAGAGCTTTATCAGGAGGTCCGGCCAGTTGGCCCCGCGCAAAGCCATCAGCCTGGCCAAGCAGGTCTGCGAGGGGTTGGCGGAGGCGCACCGGCTGGGCATCGTCCACCGGGATTTGAAACCGCAGAACATCATGATCGACCGGGAGGGAAGCGCCCGGATCATGGATTTCGGGATCGCCCGCTTCACCGAGTCGGAAGGCCTCACGGGCTCGGGTGTCATGATCGGAACGCCCGAGTACATGTCGCCGGAGCAGGTGGAGACCAAAGAGGTCGACAGGCGCGCCGATCTCTACTCGCTGGGGGTCATCCTGTACGAAATGGTCACCGGCAAAGTGCCCTTTGAAGGCGAGACCCCGCTCGCCGTCCTGATCAAGCACAGGCATGAATCGCCCAGGGACCCGCAGGAATCGAATCCCCTTGTCTCGGCGGCGCTGACCCAGGTGATCCTCAAATGCCTGCAAAAGGATAAAACCAGGCGGTACCAGAGCGCCGAGGAGCTTTCTGGAGACCTGACCCTGGCCGAGAAGGGTCTGTTCCGGGCCGAGAAAGAAGTGATGGCCAAGCGTCCCCCCCGGCCGAAGAGGCTGGACAAACGATGGGCCTGGCCGGTCGTTGGAATCGCAGCCCTGGGGTTTATCTTTATCATCCTTTACCAGTTTATGCGAAATGAGCCCTCCCGGCCCTTAGTCCGAGAGGAATTCCGGGGACGACAAGTTTACGTGGCGAAGCCGCCGGAGCATCCGACCGGAACTGGGTCCGCAACAGACAGACCTCCCGCCCCGCAAGCCGGAAAGAGCAGGAGTATTTTCTCACTGCTCAGCCCCGACTCCCTCAGGAAGCTGAGCCAAAAAGAGATCCAGGGAATCCTGGATTTCGATAAGCAGATGGCCAACCTCAAGGTGGTCATCCCACAGGGAGAGGTCTTCTATCAAGCCTGGGACAGTTTTTACAACAAGGTTCGGGAGGGCCAAAAACTCCATGAGGAGGGGCGGGTCGATGAGGCCCAGAAGAGGAATAAGGAAGGCCAGGACGAAATGCAGAGACTCCTCAGCCTGGTGGCCGAAAGGGAAAGGGCGCTCGAAGCCAAGTCGATTCTCACCGAGACCAAGAACCGGGTCGGAGGGATGAACGCGGACCCAAAAAACGTGCTTTACCGGGTGGCGAGCCGGCGCGAGCGGGATGCGGAAGACGCCTTCAACAATAACGACTTCTCCGGAAGCCGGATCCTGAATTCCGTCCTGGAGATGGTTTACCGCTTCAGCGGCAAGTGCGAGGACGATCAGAGATGCCTCAATGGCCTGGCGGAGTTCGTTATCAATATGAGGAAGACGGCAGAAGGCATGGCTTCCGCCGGGCTGGATCCATGGCTGTTGGAGAAGGCGAAAGAGAGCGAAAGCAACGCCCGGAGCGCCCTCGCCCGGAAAGATTTCGAGGGGGCGGCGGACTCTTATATCCAGGCGGCCTTCCTCTATCAAAAAATGCTCGATCAAGTAAAGTAGAATTCAATTCCCATCAATTGACCAACCCCAGCGATATCTTTAGAATGTCTATCCCGTATGGGTAAGGAGCGGGCCGGGCTTATTCGGCCCTCAGCCTTGAATCCGATCCGAGGAAGTGAGCATGGACCTGCAAACGATCGTCGACCAGATCAACAGCTACGTTTGGAGCATCCCTCTGGTTGTGCTTTGCCTGGGAGCGGGGGTCTATTTCTCCATCCGGACCCGTTTCCTTCAAGTGCGGCTGATCAAAGACATGGTCGGGCAGCTTTTCCAAGGCCATTCGTCCAAGAGAGGCGTGTCCTCGTTCCAGGGATTCGCCATGGCCCTGGGGGGGCGCGTGGGGACTGGAAATATCGCCGGTGTGGCCACGGCCATCGCCTTCGGCGGCCCGGGCGCCCTCTTCTGGATGTGGATGATCGCTTTCCTCGGCGCCGGGTCCGCCTACATTGAGTCGGCCCTGGCTCAGGTTTGGAAAGAGGAAATCGGCGGCGTCTACCGGGGAGGGCCGGCTTATTACATCGAAAAGGGCCTGGGCCAGAAATGGTACGCCGTCCTTTTCGCGTTGATCACTATTCTTTCCTGCGGAATCCTTCTGCCGGGCATCCAGGCCAACAGCATCGCCGTCGCCTTCCACAACGTCTATCGTCCCCTGACGCCCGCCCTAACCGGCATCGCCTTGACCGCGCTCCTGGGGCTAATCATTTTCGGCGGCGTCAAGCGCATCGGCAAGGCCGCGGAGTTAATGGTTCCCTTTATGGCCATCGGCTACGTCCTGATGGCCATCATTATCATTGTTCTCGATTTCAAGCGGGTGCCGTCCATGCTGGCGCTGGTCGTGAGTTCGGCGGTCGGCAGGAACGCCGTGTTCGGGGGCATCGTCGGCTCTGCCATCAGCTGGGGGGTCAAGAGGGGCATCTTTTCCAATGAGGCCGGGCAGGGAACAGGACCGCAGGCCGCGGCCGCGGCGGAGGTCGCCCATCCGGCCCAGCAGGGCCTGGTCCAGGCTTTTTCGGTCTACGTGGACACTCTGTTTGTCTGCAGCGCCACCGGATTTATGATCCTGCTCACGGGAACCTACAATGTCAGCGACGGACATGGCGGCTATCTGGTCAACAACCTCCCCGGGGTAGAGGCAAGCCCTGTCTGGACGCAACAGGGGATCGACACCCTTCTCAGAGGGTTCGGGGGCCATTTCGTCGCCATCGCCCTCTTCTTCTTTGCTTTCACGACGCTCATGGCCTATGCCTTTTACACCGAGTCGAACGTCGCCTACCTGTTCAAGGCCAAGAGCAAGATTATGATCCCGCTGGCCCGCGTTTTCCTCTTGGCTATGACCTTCTTTGGCGCCGTGCGCACGATCCGGTTGGCCTGGGCGCTGGGTGACGTCGGCGTGGGCCTGATGGCCTGGCTCAACATCATCGCCATCCTCCTGCTGACCAGGGCCGGGCTCGCCACCTTGAAAGATTACGAAGCGCAGCGAAAAGGCGGCCGGCCTCTGTGTTTCGACCCCAAAAAACTGGGGATTCGCGACGCCCCACTCTGGGACACCATCCGCTGCCGGAGCCAGTCCGAGAACGGCGAAAAATCCTGAGGCGGAAGTCCGAGGGCAAAATAATAGCGGGTGAACACCTGGATCATCAACCGGGGCGCTGCGTCCGCAGGGTGACGGGCCCGAGGAGGCCGGACGGGAGCAGGGCCGAGTCCTTGCTGAAATGCCTCCACGTCGTGAAGGCGTAGCGGCCGGGCACAGGATGTGGCTCTCCCTTGAGAAGCCAGTCCGGCCAGCGCAGGAGGCGGCCTCCGGCGTCGAACTCGGCGTCGGGCGGCAGCTGTTCATCTCCGATGAGCCGGTTGGGCCAGAGGTTGGCCACGGCGATCTCCAGCCGGTTGGCTTTCGGCTTTGTGGCGGCCGTGATGTCCACCCGCCAGGGGGCGCACCAGGCGACGCCGAGGTCGCGACCGTTAAGGCTGACTCGGGCGATGTTCTTCACGATGCCGAGGTCGAGCCATAAGCGGGGGCCTGTGCTGCGGCCGGTTTTAGCGCTGCCTTCCGCCGTAGCGGGGAGGTCGAAAGTCTTGCGGTAAGTTGCAACGCCGGAGTAGAACTTGATTCCCTCTTCGGGCCGCTGGCTCCAATCCTCAAGAGCAGAAAACGTGACCTTCTCCGGTCCGCCCCATTTCGGGTCGAACGCAACTTCCCACGGACCGCTCAGCTCGGCCGCTTCATCTAAGCCCGGGAAATTCCGGCCCGCCTGTCTGACTTCAGTGGCTGGCTTGCGGAAGACGACGAAGAACGATTGATGCGGCTCGAAACGGAGCGGCACGGACGTGCGGCCATTCTGCATGGTGAACTCGGGGAGGTCGCGAACCTCGCCCGTGATCGCGTCCCAGAGTTCCGGGCACTTGCCGTTTACCCGGAAGGCGCAGTCGGCTGTCAGGAGGCGGTCTTCGGGGTTGGCGATGAAATAAATTTCGACTTCTCCGTCTTTCCGGTGGGTGTAGCGCAGCCCCGCGTCCGATTCGAAGTCCGGGGGCAGGCCCATGCCCTCCAATACGGCGGCAACCCTGCTGAAATCGCCGTACTGATCCGGCTTCGAGAGGGGAGGAGTTCCCTCGTTCCAGGTGGCCCTGACCGGCGGGACCGGTTCCGGCGCAGCGTCGAGTCCGTCCCGTGAAAGCTCTAAGCCCGAGCCAGGCCCACGCTCCCAGACGACGCGCCCCTTTCCGAATCTGTGTTCCGTGACGAGTTTACCGTCGCAGTCGTCCCACAGATCCTCGGCGAGCGTCTTGACCTCGGCATCACAGCCGGGATAGCCGGAGAGGCTCGGCGACTTGCGCGGGCGGGGCCCGATGACCGTCGCCCCGCCAGCGACGAGCTCCCTGACCTTGCGCAGCAGAGAAGGCGTCATTGTCTTTCTGTCCGGAAGAACCAGCAGGCGGTAGCTCATGCCGTCGGGCAGGACGAGCCGGCCGTCCTCGACCGACATGCGCGCGAGCAGCGTCTCCGGCGCGCAGCCGTCGAAGTTGTAGCCGAGGCGGTCCGGCGGGTCGCCGCGGGTGGCCGACGCCGGGGCCCGGAAGACGTGCGGCGCGCCCTCGGCCGCCAGGTAGCAGACGTCCGCCACGGGGAGCCCCTGACGGAGCATGAATTGGCAGCGGGCGAGGTAAGCGTGGTAGGCGGGCGCCATGTCCCACCATGTCTGAGTTCTTTCCCAATGGACGCCGTAAGGCCCCATGGTCATCCCGGGTCGGAGGCCGGGCCAGGGCTGGTGCTGGTAGCGATGGAAAACGAACCGGTTCACGCCGGCGCAAAAGGCCCAGTCGCCCAGCGCCTTCAGCGAGCCCGGATGGGCCTGCCATCGTTCGGAATCGCTCGACGTAAACGCCTCCGCCGCCACGACGCGCCGCCCGCAGGTGTGGGCCAGGCTGGCGGCCTCGATGACACTGTGGAAGGTATTGAAGCCGTAGAGCCAGAACTCGCCCATCGGGACGTCGGCGACCGTGCCCAGGCTCATATCGGCGCACGGCGTCATGTCATAGGGCTCGATGGAAAGTCCGAAACCGCGCCGGCCTCCGATCTCCTTGAGATGCTCTGCGTGGTTCTCCACGATCAGTTCCTGCACCGTCTGGCGCAGGTCCCAGAGGAAGCGCTCGGAGACTTCCAGGCTATTCACCACACGGCCCGTTACAGCAGGCAGGTAGCGCAGGAGGCCGTACCCGCGGCGGCGGCGGAATTCATCGCTGAAGGAAGACGTCCAATTCTGGGCGCCCATCTCCCAGCTGTCGATGTGCAGCATGGTCCAGCCGCTTCCGGCGGAGCTTCGGCGCGGGCCGATCTCATTGAGGAGAGCGCCGATGAAGGCGTCGAAGTGCGCGTCCAGCGCGGCTTTATCCAGCTTGTCGCACTCGAGGCCCAGGCCGGGAACGGGGGCGGGACGCGTGTTCGCACCGGTGCTTGTGCGGCCGAAGCGCAGAATGGCCCAGGCGCCCTCCGGCACATCCCAGGCAAGCCGTCCGTCGGCCGAGAGACGGTCGGAAAGGTCGAGGATAAGCCCCGGCTCGATTGCCGCACCCGGCGGGAGCTCGGGATAATCTGCGGGCGCGGGCAGGAAGGGCTTTACCCCGGGCTGCGAGGAATACGGCGCCCGAACATAGAGCGCTTTCTCGTCGATGTCCGCGAGCCGCGAGTTGCCCTTCGGCGTCGGGAACGCCAGCACGGCGACATCGCGGTAGAAATCGTCTTTCGCCCTCTCCAGGTCCGGGGGGAGAAGCCCGTCACCGAAAAAGGCGGGGCGGCGCGCCGGACGGGGGAGCAGCCCGTCGAAGCGCCCCGGCCCGGTGACTTCGGTGGCGCTGGCGACGATGTGCTGCATGGACTGCTCCGGCTTGACCCACGGCCCGCCGCTGCCGGTCCAGCCGGGCCCGGAGATGAGCGTGACCTCAAGCCCCAGCCGCTCCGCCTCCGCGACGACATGCTTGAACAGCCGCCGCCACTCGGGGCTCATGAACTTCACCGGCCCCTGCGGAAGGCCGACATTGACCTCCATGATGATCATCCCGCCGATGCCGGCGCGCTTCATCGCTTCCAGGTCCGCGCTGATCCCCTCGCGGCTCAGGCTGCCGTCCATCCAGACCCAGTAGACCCATGGGCGGGCGGAGTCCGGGGGGGTCAAAAATCCCTGCTCCAGGCGCTCGGCGGGACCGCTGACACAGGCGGCGAGCGAAATGCCGAGCGCAAGAGCACATAAGGCCGCAAGATATCTCTTGGCAGAAATAATTTTTGTTTTCATGATCGTCATTGACTGCTCCCGTTTGAACCCTAAAACCGCGCTCTCGATATGGCCAAAATATATTTCCGGCCGAGGATCGATGTCAAGCCAACGGACTTATTTAATTAACTGGATTAGTGATATTTTTTCTGGTGAATAAAAGAAGTCTCCGACCGCGATTCCATACGGGTTATTGCACAAAAGAGGCGCCGTATGTTTTCCCCAGCAGACAGTACTTCCCCTTTTCGTCGACGATGATGGCTCCGTAATCCAGGTACTTGCCGAGTAATTCCTCAGGCTTGAGGTGGACGAAGACGGCGGTGGAGAGGGCGTCGCAAATCGTCGTCTCCGGCCCGACTATGGTGACACTCTGCTTGCCCCGCGCCGGGTAGCCGGTCTTCGGGTCGAAGATGTGGTGATAGCGGACGCCGGACTCTTCGAAATATCTCTGGTAGTCTCCCGATGTGGCCGCTCCGACTCCGGAGATGTTGAACACGCCGAAAAAGCCTTCCCCGCGCGGGCTCTTGATGCCGATGCGCCAGGGCTTTCCCTCCGGGTTCGTCCCCCAGCAATAGAGGTCGCCGCCGGCGTTGATGAACCCGTTCTTGATCCCGCGGCCGAGCAGGGCTTTGGCGGCCAGGTCGACGCCGAAGCCCTTGGCGATCCCGCCCCAATCGAAGGCCATCCCGGCAGGCACGCTGAGGCGTCCGTTCTCGACGGTGATCTTATCCATGCCCACGTGCTCGAGCTCGGACTGGATTTCTTCGGCTGAAGGCAGGCGGTTCGTGCCCCCGTGGAATCCCCAGAGCCTGGAAAGAGACCCGACCGTGACATCGAAGGCTCCCCCGGAATCAAGATACAACTGCTTCGCCGGGCCGAAGAGCTCGATGACCCAGAGGGAAGAATAATCCTCTGCTCCGGGAGCGAAAGAGGCTTCGACCCGGGAAAAAATATCGCTGATCTCCTTTTCCAGGCTCTTGTATTCTTCAGCGCCGCAGCAGAGGTTGATGTCGCAGACCGTATCGAAGAAAAAAAGCGTCGAGGAATGCCAGTTTTTCCTCCCGGCGCACCCCGCGCTCAAAAGAAGGGCGATCCCGAGCCCGTAGAGATATCTCTTCGTCCTCATGGCTTTACCCGGTGGTTGTATCCCATGCCCCGCGGCCCGGAATCTCCATGATGAAACGATGCGGCGCGCAGATGATTCTTTCCCCGGCCGCAGAGACCGGCGGTGAGGAAAGGCAGATCTTCCGGGCGCAGTTCGAGCTCACCACGCGGGCAGCGCCTTGAGCGACCCGGACCGAGATCTGGCCACCTCGGGCCGGATAGTCGCGGGTCCCGCTGCCGCTGAGCGGAAGCCTGTCGATGATCTGCCCGTCGACCTTGATGATGGCCTCTGTTCCCTGCCTGCCGAAGCTCCGCGGCCGGCCGAGATCGATAACCGTCAACCGGTCGGACGGGCTTTCACTCTGCATCCGTCGCCAGAGCGAAGCCAGCTCGGGGCGGCGGAAGTCGATGACCCGGTCGTTCAGCGTGGCCGTGAACGACGGCAGCTGGGATTCTTGTATTCTTGCCGACCGGAGGCTCGGTTCTTTTGTCTTGCTGAGCCCGAGGCGCCGCAGTTCATCGAGAAGGAGAGGGACATATCTCTCCGGGTGGTCGGAAATCACATACAGAGATCCCTCTCCCGCGCTCCGTTCTCCGGCCCCCGTCAGGGGCAGAATAAAGGCGGGAGCGATCAGTATCTTGACAAAATTACGTCGGTTCATGGTCGGCTCCTTTACCAATGACTTCCCGAATCACCGGATAGAGCGGTTCTCGGCGGGCGCGCCGGGAATAAAGAAAAAGCCCCAACCCGCCGCCGGCCAGGCCCAGCGCCACTCCAAGGATACCAGAAACGGAGGTCGGTGTGTGGAAAATCTGCGATGCCAGGCTGCCGAGTCCGAGTCCGGCCAGGGCGGAGGCAAGCAGCAGGCCGAAAATGCGGATCGCCTCCTTGTTGTACCCCGACTCCGGGATTTCGACGCGGACGGCGTCCCCGGGGCGGGCCTGGAGCGGGTTGAGGGCCGTCATCATTCCGTCCGTCCCCGTGCTTCCCTGGCAAAGTGCCTGGGCGGCGCAATCGCAGCACGCCGTTTGCGGTCTGACCTTGATGCGGGCCAGGCCGTTGTGGATATCGATGACCAGGGCTTCATCTATCACGATTGATCCTCTTGATTCGGCCAATAGCGCCCGTCGGGCACCTGTCGAGGTCGCCAAGACTTTCCCGGGGGATTTTGATTTCATCGACGATTTTGGCCAGGAAGTTATCCATGATGATAGCGTCGGGGAAATCCCGGACACAAATATTGCAGGCGATACAGGCGTTGTCGCAGACCTTCCTGGCCACGGGTCCCCGGTCGTGAGACCGGCAGAAAACCAGGGCATCTTCCGTCGCCGGATGAAGCTCCATGATGTTCCGTGGACAGGCCTCGACGCATTTTCCGCAGGCCGTACACCTGTCCTCGTAAACGATGGGGAGCCCGTCTTCTCCCATCGCCATGGCGTCGAAAGGACAGGCGCGGACGCAGTCGGCTAGGCCGAGACAGGAATAGGTGCACAGCTTATTGCCGCCCATCAGGTGGGCGGAGCGGCAGCTCATGATCCCCCGGTAGACCCCGCGAGGCTTAGCGGCCTGCCAGGTCCCCCGGCAGTGGACCCGGGCGATCTTTTTTACCACCTGACCGGCGCTCAGCCCCAGGATATCGGCGACCCGGCGGGCGACCTCTTCGCCGCCCACCGGACAGGATTCCGGCAAAGCCCTCCCGCTGACCATGGCCTCGGCCAGCGCCCGGCAGCCGGCGAACCCGCAGCCGCCGCAGTTCGCCTGGGGGAGGACTTCGGCGACGACCTCGAGGCGCGGGTCTTCCGGGACCTGAAGCTTCTTGTAGGCCAGGACGAGTCCGAGGGCGAAGAGAAGCCCCAGAACTGCCATGGTCAGGACGGGAATGAGGACATCCGTCACTTGATCATCCCCGAAAACCCGAGAAAGGCGAGGGCCATGATCCCGGCCACGATCAGGGCGATCGGCGCTCCCCTGAGCGGCCCGGGCACGTCCGCCAGGTCAAGCTGCTCCCTGATCGCCGCCATCAGGACGATGGCCAGGGTGAACCCGATGCCCGCGCCGACTCCGAAGACGACGGTTTCGGCGAACCCGTATTCTTTGAGAGAGGCCAGCAGGGCCAGGCCCATGATGGCGCAGTTGACCGTGATGAGCGGAAGGTAGATCCCCATGGCCTGGTAGAGCGGAGGGCTGGTCTTGCGGACGAACATCTCGACAAGCTGGACGAGGGAGGCGATGACCAGGATGAAGGAGACGATCTGGAGATATGGTATCCCATAGGGAATCAGAATCCAGTGGTTGATCGCCCAGGTGACAACGGCCGTCAGAGTGAGGACAAATGTCACGGCAACGCCCATGGAGAGAGCCGAGTCGATTTTTTTCGAGACGCCCAGGAAGGGACAGATGCCGAGAAAATAATGGAGCACGAAATTGTTGATCAGAATCGCGGAGACAAGAATGAGCAGGAGGTTCATGTGGCCCTCCGCCGTCGCGATCTCTGTTCGATAAAAAACGCCCCCGCGATGAGGACGCCCAGGGTGAGGAAAGCGCCCGGGGGGAGGAGCATGATGACCCACGGCTCGAACCAGGCGCCGAGAACCCTTTGGCCGAGCAGCGTCCCGCTCCCCAGGAGCTCTCGGATCGCGCTGAGGATGAGGAGAGAGAGGGTGTAGCCCAGGCTCATGCCCAGGGCGTCAATGAGCGACCGCCCGACCGAATTTTTGGACGCGAAGGCCTCGGCCCGGCCGAGAATGATGCAGTTGACAACGATCAGGGGGACATAAGGTCCCAGGGCTTTGGAGAGAGGGGGGAAATAAGCGGCCATGAAACGGTCGGCGATGGTGACGAAGGTGGCGATGATGACGATGTAGGATGCGATCCGCACCTGATTGGGAATGATCCGGCGGACGAGCGAGACCAGAAGGGAGCTCGAGACGAGGACAAAGGCGACGGCCAGCCCCATGGCCAGCCCGTTGATGATGGCGTTAGTAACGGCCAGGGTCGAGCACATTCCCAGGAGCTGACGCGAGACAGGGTTCTCGGCCCACAGTCCTTTCAGGAATTGCTGTCCGAGGCTCTTATTTGGCATGGCTGCCCCCGACTTCGAGTTTTCCCTCGCTCCGCAGCTTCTTGAGTTTTTCCAGGGAAATGGTCACTCCGCTGAGGACCGCCTCCGAAGAGATGGTGGCCCCGGTGATGGTGTTGACCTCGGCCGGGCCGAGCTCTTCCTTTCCCACCGGCGGCTTGCGCAGCGCTAAAGGAAGGTTCATGTCTTTTCCTTCCCAGAACTGGAGGAACGTCTTCTCGTCCGTGATCTTGGCGCCCAGGCCGGGCGTCTCCTTCTGCTCGAGGATGTAGAGGCGGCGGATCCTCTTCAGATCGGCGTCGGCGCCGACGAGGAAGAGGATGTTGTCCTGGAATCCGCCTGCTACGGACTCGACGGCCCAGCCGAGCAAGTTTCCGCTCTCGTCCGTTCCGGCGTAGACCGAGAAACCGCGCTCCTCATAGACCTTCCGGCTTGAGCGCGCGCCGGGAATGACCAGGCTGATCGCCGCTTCGATTTCCTTCTGTTTGTTGAAGGCGATTCTCTCGCGGGTCAGGATATTGACCCCGGCCAGGAAGGCGGCCGACAGAAGACCGACGGCGGTGAGGACGACGACCATGCGAACCGGAAGTTTCACGGCCTTCGCTTCCTCTCCCCGAGGATCCTCGGCCGCAGCAGTGTCTCGAGAAGCGGGACAAACGTATTCATGAACAGAATGGCATACATAATGCCTTCGGGATATCCGCCGAACAGCCGGATCAGTCCCGAGACCAAGCCGATCCCCAGGGCATAGGTCCATTTGGCTGACGGTGTCAAGGGCGAGGTGACGTAATCTGTCGCCATGAACAGGGCCCCGAGGAGGAGTCCGCCGGAAAGCACATGGAAGAGGGGCGAAGCATAGCGGTCCGGCGCGGCCAGCCAGAAGACTCCGGTGAAGAGCGAAATAGAGATAACGACACCCGTGGGAATCCGCCAATCGATCGTTTTGCGATTGAGGAGATAGAGTCCCCCGATGAGAAGGGCAAGCGCTGATGTTCCGCCGAGAGTGCCCCCGATGTTGCCAAGAAATAGGTCTTTGAGGGAGACCAGCGTCCCGCGCAGCACGGCGTCATGAAACCTGAGGTCGGCCAGGGGGGTGGCGAATGTCGCCGTATCCACCGCGAGCGTCGAGGGCGGAATCCAGGTCGTCATGGCCGCGGGGAAGGCGGCCGCCAGGAACGCCCGTCCGACCAGGGCGGGGTTGAAAATATTATGGCCGAGGCCGCCGAACACCTGCTTCCCGATTCCGATAGCGATGACGGCGCCGATAACGGCCATCTCCAGCGGCAGCGTCGGCGGGAGACACATGGCCAGGAGGATTGCGGTGATGACGGCCGACCCGTCAAGGAGGGATTGAAAAGGCTTTTTCCGGGCCCAGAAAAAGGCCGCCTCGGTGGCCAGGCAGGCCGCGGTGGTGACGAAGTAGAGCAAGACGGCGCGCAGCCGGAAAAAGTAGAGCGAGGCCAGGACGGCCGGAGCCAGGGCGATGAGGACCCGGTACATGATACGGCGGACGGTGTCCCTGTCGTGCCAGTGCGGCGAGGATTCGATGATCAAGCCCGGGGATGTCATGCGGCGCTCTTTCCACTCTTCAGGGCGGCAATCCTGTTCTTCCCGAGGCGGATCCAGGAGAGGAGAGGAATCCGGGACGGGCAGACATACTGGCAGCAGCCGCACTCGATGCAGTCCATCGTTCCCCATTTTTCCGCCGCCTCGGACATGGCGAACTGGGCCAGCCTGGCCAGGCGCGTCGGCACGAGGCCCATTGGACAGTGATCCACACAGCGGGCGCAGCGGATGCAGGCGAGCTCGGCTTCCGGCGTTCCTGCGTCGAAGGCCAGGATGCCGGTGGTGCTCTTAATAACGGGAGATTCGAGGGTGGACTGGGCGAGCCCCATCATCGGCCCTCCGTAAGCAACGAGGTCGGCTCCTTCCCTCAGACCCCCGCAGAATTCGATGACCTGCCGAACGGGTGTCCCGATCCGAACGAGCAGGTTCTTGGGGTCGGCAATTCCCGGGCCCCCGCAGGTCAGGACGCGTTCATAGAGTGGTTTCCCCTCGCTCACCGCCTCCCACACGGCCTTGGCCGTGGCCACGTTCTGGACGACGACGCCGACTTCGAAGGGCAGCCCGCCCCGCGGCACCTCGCGCCGGAGCAGGGCCTGGATCAGCATTTTCTCCGCGCCCTGCGGATATCTTGTCCGGAGGAGCCCGAAATCAATGGGCAGGCCGTCGAGGCAGCGACGCAGGGACTCGAGCACATCGGCCTTATTGTCCTCGAGGCCGACGATGATTCTCCCGGCTCCCGTCGCCAGCCGAAGAACCTCGGCGCCCTTGAGGATCTCCGCTGGCGACTCGAGCATGAGCCGGTGGTCGCCGGTCTGGATTGGCTCGCACTCGCATCCGTTGATGATGAGGGTGTCGATGGGTTTTCCCGGCGGCGGAGCGAGCTTTACCGCGGTGGGAAAGGAGGCGCCGCCCATGCCGACGACCCCGGCTTCCCTGACCTTTTGGATGATCGCCTCGGGAGTTAGAGCGAAGGGGTCGGCCGGCTTTTCCGGCTCTCCTGCCGGCGTGTCCTGCCCGTCATTCTGGATGGTCGCCGTCAGAACGGCGGCGCCCGAAGGAAAAGGATGAGAATCCAGGGTCAGGACTTTTCCCGAGACGGGGGAATGGACGGTGGCGGAGAAAGCGCCGGCGGCCTCTCCGATTTTCTGGCCGAGCGAGACCGTATCACCGGTCTTGACCAAAGGCACGGCGGGCTTACCGAAATGCTGGAGAAAGGGAACATGGGCCTTTTCCGGCGGAGGGAGGCGCTCGACCGGCTTTCCGGCCGTCACTTTCCACTCCGGCGGGTGAATGCCCCGCCGAAACGTCTTTCGCTTCATCAGCTCCTTCCGGTCCGGGGTCCTTTTTCTCCTACTTTTCCTATATATTTTATGGGTTTAATAGCAGATTGAGACGCGGCTGTCAATTTTCCCCGCCGAATCGGCCGCAGGGTCCGGTTGACATTCCCGGCTGGCCTCAATACAATTCGCTTCTCCAGCAAGCAGGCTTGTTTAGCCCCTATTCAGGAGTGAGAGACAAGATGTCGGCGAAGCGTTCTGCGGGGAGGGGCTTCTTTATCAGGTCTTACCCATCGTTCTGGTTGACAGCGGCGATTGCCGTTCTTTGCTTCTCTGGGTGCGGCCAAAAACAAGAGAAGAAGGAGCCGGAGAAGATCACATATACTCTGACAGTGACCCGCGGCCCAGGCGTGGACGGGTCCCCGAATTCGGGGACCTACACGCATAGCCCCGGGATGTCGGCCAATTATGGGTATCGCGCGCTGGAGGATTATTATGATCTCACCGTGACGGTGGACGGCTCAGCGGTCGCAGCAGAGGGCTCGGTGACCATGAATGCCAATCACCTCCTCGTGGCCACCTGTCTCCAGCGTGTCTTATGGAAGTGTGCGTTTGACCAGCCAGCCTATCATTCCTGCCCGGCTGTCGGCGATGACGGCACGATTTACGTCGGCTCGGGGATGTCGGCATTCTATCCGGGCACATTATACGCAATCGGTGCAGACGGTGTCCTGAAATGGTCATATCAGGGCGAAAGCTGCCTTTATTCCCCTGTGATCGGTAAAGATGGAACCATCTTTGTGCAAGACTTCCACAACATCGTCTATGCCCTTTTGCCCGACGGGACGCTCAAATGGACCTATCGCGATTACGGTTTCTTTTACCCGACTAACGTGGGGCAGCGAAACCCGGCTATCGGGGCCGACGGCACGGTTTACATCGCCGCGGACGGGCTCTATGCCGTCAACCCGTCAACCGGACAGCGCCTCTGGCATTTCGTCCATCCCGTCTATCCGGCCAGGCATTGTTATGCCTCTCCCGTCATCGGCCAGGACGGCACCATCTATGTCGTCATCGAGGACACGCTTTTCGCCGTCAAGCCCAGCGGCAGCCGGCGATGGTCTTTTACCGTTGATCATGATTGGGAGATGTCATTCACTTCCCCCGCCATCGACCAGAACGGCGTCATCTATATCGGCTATGAGGGCAAGTTGGATGGCACCGACTATTCCCGTGTCTACGCTGTAAATCCCAATGGCACTCAAAGGTGGAAATATCCCGTCGACGACGGGCGGTATGTCCGCGCATCGCCGGCCGTGGGTCCTGACGGCCGCATCTATGTGGCCACCAAATCCAACACGGAGAATTTCCCGGCCAAGCTGATCGCCCTCTCGCCGGACGGTCAAAAAGTCTGGGATTATGTCGTGGAGCGCGTCCACGTCACTCCCGATGACATCTACTCATCCCCGGCCATCGGGGCCGACGGCCTGATCTATTTCGGGGCCGAAACCGGCTATGTTTACGCCCTGAACCCGGACGGCACGCTGAACTGGAAATTCCAGCTCCAGCACGGGATCAACTGGTCGTCCCCGGCGATTGTCAGCGACGGCACCCTGTACCTCGGAACCTGGGGAGGGCCCAACAACCAGGGATGTCTTTATGCCATTAAAACGACGAGTCAAGGATATGCGTCGACTCCCTGGCCGCGCTTTCGCCACGACAACAAAAATACCGGCCGATTCGGGTGGTGAGATGGGATTTCCTTATTGTGACTTAATGAGCTTAGAGCAGCCAATTCTCAACCCGAAGCCCGGGAATTCCGCTGTAGTGTCGGACCTTGCCCGTCACCAGAGTCAGGTTGTGAGCGAGGGCGATGGAGGCGATCTGGAGGTCGGGCTCGAACCTGGTGAGCCCGCGTCTCTCGAGGTCGGCTTTAATCTGGCCGAAGATCCGGGCGCTTGCCCGGTCGAAGGGGAGGATGGTCAACCGGGGGAAGATCTCGTCCTCGTAGCAGCGCAGGAGGTCTTTCCGGCCTTCCTTCCTGAGAACGCCGAAGTAGATTTCGGCCACATTCACCGCGCTCGTGAATTGGGCCGCCCTCGGCGTCGCCTTGAGCCTGGCCATCAATGTCGCCGCCCGCCGCTTCTTTAGGACATGGCTGAGGATGTCCGTGTCGAAGAGGTACATCAGATACGGGCCTTCCGTGCCCGTGATTTTGCCCTGGCCTCGTAGATCTCCTCGATCATTCGATCGATCTCGCCGTCGAAATCCCTGCGGGGGCCGGCGGCGTCGGCCAGGCCCCCGGCCGCTCCAGCCTGCTGACGCTCCCATTCATCGTAGGGCATGAGGGCGGCGACGGGTTTCCCGTGCTTGGTGATCACGATGTGTTCCTTCCTTTGAATGAGCCGCTCGACGAGCTCGGAAAATCTCGCCTTGGCCCGGGTCAGGGGGATTGTTTCCATGAATTCGACCTCTCCTGATAATATGGTCAATTTGACTAGTTTTGTCAAGAGATCTCGTTCCGGGGACTCTTCTTCTATTCAATTTTAGTGACCCAAAACCAATTGCCGAAGTCCTCATTCGTGCCTTGACATGATAGCCTCTAAATGTCATTTCGATGATCCCTCTGATTGCCCGTGGGTTGCGGCAGAAATGCTCAGGTTGCCCATTCTGGCTGGATGGATTCAGCTGGAGGGCGCTTTATTCTCCTCCTGATCTGTGACAATATAATCATATGGAGGCAAAGCCATGAGCACAACAAGAAGAGAATTCCTGAGGCAGTCGGCGGCCATCGCCGCCGGCGCGGCCGTGCTGGGAGGCAAGGGCTGGTCCGGTTTCAGCCCTGAACCCGCCGCCATGAGCCGGGTCGTCTCCGTCGCCGCACAGGACATGCTCGTCGAGGGGAAGTACAACCCGGATGTCGTAAAGCGGGCTTTTGCCGCGGGGATGAAAGAACTGACCGGGCAGAAGACAGGCGCCGACGCCTGGTCATCGCTTTTCTCCCCCGATGACGTCGTTGGAATTAAGATCAACTGCATCGGCGCTCCGAAGATCTCCTCTTCCTTGGAGTCTATTTATGCCGCGGTCGAAGGCCTGAAGAGCGCCGGGGTCAAGGAGAACAACATCATCATCTGGGACCGGGTCGACCGCGAATTCGCCAGGACGGGCCTGGCGATCAATAAAAGCTCCGCCGGCGTCCGCGTCATGGGCGTCTCGGCCGTCTCGGAAGCGGTCGTGCCCTGGGTGGAGGGATACGACCGCAACGTCTATGTGTCTTTTGAGGACGGCACTCTCAAGAAATTCCGCGAGCTCATCGGACGCGGTTTCACCAAGGACGGCTCCCACCGCGAGATTTTTAACTCGGTGACCTGGCTGTGGACCCTGGTCCGCCAGGGGAATGAAAAAGCAAAAAAGTATGAGCCGGAAATCAGAAGGCTCTACACCGATTACAGCGACCGGGAGGGCATCAAGAGGATCGCCGAAGAGGTCGCCGACCAGTTCAGCGACGTGACCATCGAGGACGAGGAGAAATCGTTCTTCGCCGATATCGTGACCAGGGAGATCACCAAGCTCGTCAACATCGCCGTCCTCAAGCACAACGAGGACAGCGGCGTGACCTGGGCGACGAAGAACATCGGTCTGGGCGTGACTACCAACAAAGTCCGCTTCCACATCGACTACTGCGCCCGGGCCATCTCCGAAATCCTGGCCGTCCCCTGTCTCAAGAACAAAATGGTCCTCCATATCGGCGAGGCGGCCAAAATCTCGACCGTCAGCGTGGCTGGCGCGCGTCTCGCCTACGACAACCGGATCTTCTTCAGCCGGGACCCGGTGGCCATGGACCGGGTCGGGCTCGATATTCTCGAGGAGAAAAGGCAGGACCAGGGCCTGGAATCCGTCCGCTCCATCTCCACCCACGTGGCCGCCTGCGCCCGCCGCGGCCTTGGCTCCGACGACCTTGCGCGGATCGATCTTCGTGCCCTGTCAATTTAATTTCCGTTGTGCTATGATGGGGCAAAACCACGATCAGGAGGAACCGTGGCCAAGAGCAGTCGAGCGTATCGGAGTGCAAAAAGATCGAAGGAGCTTGTCCGCCAGAAGAAGCAGGAAGAAAAGAGGCTGAGGCGCCTGGCCAAACATCAGACACCGGAGGAGGGCCAGGAAGCCGAGGGCGCTGAAAAAACAGAGGAAACAGAAGGAACAGAAGAAAAAGGGGGAGAAGACACTCCCTGAGCACCGGCCTCTTTAAGTAAGCCTCATTATCGGCTGTCGGCGGGTTTGCTCAGTCTTTTTAGCAGCGAAAAAGGCCGCAATCAGAAGGGGATTATCAAGAACCCCTCCTCTCCTGAGAAATGAATATCCCATGAAAGCGAAAGTTGTTTGGCTTCCGGCCTGCCTGGCTGTTTCTTTTTTGATAATTGCCAGTCTTAAAGAGGCGGATGCCTGCACGGCGTTTGTGCTGCGCGGCCGCGGCGCCGTCCTGCTGGCCAGGAATCTCGATTGGCCCGTCGGCGACGGTTACATTTTTATCAATAAAAGAAATGTCGACAAGCAAGCGTTCGGCCCGGATTCTGCTTCCGCCCTGCGCTGGACTTCGAAATACGGAAGCGTCACCTTCAACCAGTTCGGCCGGGAATTCCCCCTTGGCGGGATCAATGAAGCCGGGCTGGTCATCGAGGAGCTGAGCGGGCCGGCCGAATACCCGCCGCCCGACGAACGGCCGTTTCTCAACGAGCTGCAGTGGATTCAATATCATCTCGATAATTGCCGCTCGGTCAAGGACGTCCTCAAGAGTGATCGGGCCCTAAGGGTATCCAGATTCCTGTTTGACCTGCACTATCTGGTGGCCGACCGGAAGGGGAATACGGTCGTCATCGAGTTGAGTCAGGGAAAGAGGGTTACCTACAGCGGCGATGCCCTGCCCATTCCGGTCCTGGCCAATAATAGCTATCCGGAGTCGCTTAGATACCTCGGGCTGCACAGGGGCTTCGGCGGTGACAAAGCTGTTTCGAATGGGCACGAATCCGGCGAGAGGTTCGTCCGGACAGCGACAATCTTGAGCGACCTTCGTTCGCTCGGACAGCGGCCGTTCGTGGATGACGTTTTCGTCACTCTCAGGTCCGTCGAACAGGCTGATACCCAGTGGAGTGTCGCCTATTCCATCCCCGGGCGCCGGATTTTTTTCAAGACCAGGGCGCACCGCCGGTACAAGATCATCAGCCTGGAGGCAATAGATTTTTCCTGCGCTGCCCCTGTCCTCATGTTGCCTGTCAACACCGAAGCGGCGGGAAACGTGAGTCGGAGCTTCGTCGAGTACGACAGGCAAAAAAACCGGGAGCTCCTGGTTTCCGTTTTTCGACAGCTCAAAGAATCTGGCGAAATGGATGATGAGTCTGCGGCTGACATCGTCCAGGGCATGGCATCCTATCCGGAGACCTGTCGCTGCCGTTAGCCCGCGGGCGGAATTTCTACCGCTAATTTTGGAATGCGCCGGTCGCTTGATTTGGGAGCCTTCTTGATTAAGAATAGAGGCCTGGCAAGACCTTTCCAGGCTCTGAACGGAGGTCGGATATGCTGAGAAGATACCAGATCGTCAACCACAAGATCGAAGAGAGCAAGGACGAGAAGAGTCCGATCATGATGTTCATCAACCCCGACGACAAGGAGAGGCGCCTGCTTGTCGACCAATACGGGGTGGATGAACATACGCTCGCTTCCGCCCTCGACCCCGACGAGCTGGCCCGGCTCGAATGCGAGCCCAATCATATCGCCATCGTCTTCAAACGGCCCAAGAACTATTCGGGGGCCGACCAGCTGCTTTTCAAAGCGGCCACACTGGGCGTCTTCTACTTCAACGATTCCCTGATCATCGTCATGGCCGAGGACACGAATCTTTTCGAAGGAAAGCCGTTCGCCAAGGTGGGCTCGCCCCGCGAGGTACTGCTCAAACTCATCTACCGCTCGATCTTCCATTTCCTGGAGCACCTCAAGGTCATCAACGTGATCTCGGACGAACTGGAGCAGAAGATCAACCGGGCCATGGAAAACCGCTTCCTGATCAACCTGTTCACCCTGCAGAAGAGCCTGGTCTACTACCAGAATGCCATCAATTCCAACGGCGTGCTGATCGAGAAAATCCGGCACAACTCTGCCCGCATCGGGTTCACCACCGAGGAGTCCGAACTCCTCGAGGACATCCTCATCGAGAACAACCAGTGCTACCGCCAGGCGGAAGTCTACTCCAATATCCTGGCCAGCCTGATGGACGCCCGGGCTTCGATCGTCAGCAATAATATCAACGTCCTGGTGAAAACGCTGAATATCATCACCATCGCCATCATGGTGCCGACCCTTGTCGTTTCGGCGTTCTCGATGAATGTCAAGATCCCGTTGGCGCATCTCCCCACCGCTTTCTGGATCATCCTGGGCATGGCCGGCCTGTCCATGGCTGGCTTTTTCTTTCTCTGGAAACTCCGCAAATGGTGAGCCCGGGGCGAAACGCAGAGAATCAATAGTCAACGCGAACTTGATAGCTTCCCCGCTGCGGTCCCAGCCTGATCGTATCCTTGTCGAAGCTTGTTAAGCGCTTTCCGTTGACACTGACCGCGGCAATCGCGCGTCCGCCGGGGTCTCTCAGACGAAGGAGAATTATCATGGGCAATGGGCGCGAACGGGCTTTGAGGTTGATAGAAACACGGCGTCCGTCAGAGCGGGATTCGATCCGATAAGAGATGGGGCCGAAAAGAGTCGGGGCGTCCTGGATTTCCACCGTCTGACCGGCCTCGAGCCAGGGGCGGGGCACGGCCTGCCCGATCCAGAGCTGGCCCGCCGTGTCCTCTCTCACCAGCATGTTGCGGAGCAGACGGAGCTGCTGGGTGCAGGAATAGAGGTGGGGGAGAGTCGCGTCGTTCTCTCCGCTGAAGAGCTTGGTCACCTCGACACCGGAATAGGTGTCTCTGGACATGCCGTAGGCCAGAGAACCGTAGAAGCCGAGGATGACCGGTTTCACCCGGTCGAGGATGAGGTTATAGAGCCAGTAGCCGTAGGTGTAGGCGTGGTCGATGCCTCCGGCAAACTCCGCCATGCCCAGCCGAAGACCGCCCTTCTCCTCGATGAACTTCATCACCCAGCCGGCCCGTTTGCCGCGGGGCCCGAGAAGTCCGCTTTCCAGCATGCAGCTTGCGATCAGGCCGTAATACCCCCCGCTCCGGTAGTTTGTGCTCTTCAGCAGGCGATGCGTCTCCGGCTCCATGGGCAGGATCTGTAATCCTTCGCGCTCCAGGACGGCGGCATCCATCGAGCTCGAGATGTCCCGCGCATAATCTACCGCCTCTCTGCCCACACGGATGGCGTCTTTCACCCGGCCGGCACCGGCCAGTGCCCGATCCGCCCTCAAAATCCCCCCGGCGCAATAGGCATCCCCGAAATAGTCATAGGCCGGATCCAGATGGTCACAGTAGGGGCGGAACTTGATCAGGCCATAGGTCACGGGCTTTCGACCTTCGACAAGAACCTTGGATTCCTTCCGCTTATTGATAATCCAGTCCGCCAGCCTCACCATCTGAGGCGCCACGCGGCCGAGCCACTCCGCATCCCCCGTGAGCTCAGAGTGAGCGACCAGCGCCTGAAGCAGCGCCCCGGGGTCGGGAGTGCCGAAATTCTGGGTGAAGAGGCCGTCGGGCTGTTGAAAAGCCAGGAGTGAATCAAGGCACTGCCGGGCTTCTTCATGCCGGCCCCAGAGGTCGAGAGCGTGAGCATAGAGGGCCGCGCTGTAGCCGTAAATCTGCTCGTAAAAGCCCGCTCCGTCATGTGGCTCGAGAACGCCGTTGCGCCGATCGACATCGAGAGAAGCAAAAGCCAGCCAGGCCCTGTACGCATCGTTGATCCTCTTTTCTGGCACGTTGAGTTTCATCCCGGAGTTCTGGTCTTTCTGCCAGAAAGAGACGACTTCCCGGAGCCGTTTGTCGAACTCGGAGTCGGCAATCTCCTCAACCTTGTGCTTCTGGATGTCAAAAGGGATCCGGAGACATATTTTTTGTGAGGACCCGGGCGCGAGCCTTAAACGCCACTTCCGCGGCGGGTTCGCTTTGATGTCAGGAGTCACGCGGAAGCGGACGTCTGTCTGCAGCGCGGTCGAACCCGGGTTCTCTGCCTGGAGCGCCACATACGCCCAGAGCTCGGTGTCGGGGCTCAGTCGCTCGGAGTATCCAAATATGGTCTGGCGGTAATGAACCTGCCGGTGATCAAAGTTCGCCAGGACCACGGGCATGTATCCCTCGTACAAGGACTTCGAGCATCCGGCCGGAGGAGATCCGAACCGCACTCCAGGATCGCCCACCTCGAAGAACGCCTGGGGACTTCCGGGAGCGTCGACGTCGTCCGAAAGCTCCAGCGAGGAGTCCGGTGCCACGCCAATGTCGTGCGGATGGTGCTTGACTCCGACGACTTCCCGCGGTCTTTTCAGAGCGGGAAGGTAACTCGCCACGGAAGCGAAGCTCGGGTCCTCTTCTCTTGAGAGCTCCAGGTCGCCGAGGATATCGCCGTCTGCGAGCTGGGGATTCTGGTTGGAACTGGTTTCGAGGTAGCGAGCGTAAGCCGGGCGGACGCCGCCGGCCTCTGCGTCGCCGCGGTGGACATAAATCCGGTAGCGGAGGATAACCGGCTCGCCCGGCCGGAGAACGGCCGGCTGGAGCCCCGGCCATGAGACATTGAGAAATCCGCCGTAGCTGTTGCGGATGAGCCAGGCGGGAGGAAAGCCGGGGTGGTCGGGCGGGACGAATATCGCCACCCCGCAGTCGCTTGTCGAAAGGTCCGCCCAGCGATAGGGAGCGTTGACCGTGTCCTTCTGCAGGATGCCCTGATCGGTCGTCATCCTGGCGCCGGTGAACATCGCCGAGCCGCGCAGGCCCAGCCCGCCGTAACCCTTGTTTTGATCCGGGGTGCCCCGGAGCTCGAGCGGGCCGCCCACGGCTTCGATGCGCATCTCCAGGTCGATCGCCCGGCCCACGCCGTCGGACGGATTAACGCGGAGCGTGACGAACTCTTTAGCCACCACCTGCCGGTCGTCGAGTTTCCAGGCGCTTTCGACGGTGAGCACGAAAGCGCCGGTCTCCGTCTCGCGTCTCAGCCAGCGCACGAAATGCTGACGCAGGGAGGGGGTTTTGGGTTCCCAGCTCCCCGTGGAAATGCCGCGCGTCCGGACGACCGGCCAGGTCCAGAAGAC
>CAZYWP010000028.1:0-8044 GCA_964651495.1 uncultured Eubacteriales bacterium
AGATGAGAGTATTGATCACGGGAATCACCGGGTTTGCCGGGAGCCACCTGGCCGAGTACATCCTGGCCCACCATCCCGATGTCGAAGTCTTCGGGACCGTCCGCTGGCGCAGCCGGATGGAGAACATCGCCCACCTCCAGGACCGGGTCGAGCTGTGCGAGGCGGACCTCAAGGACATGGTCTCGGTTCAGGGCTGTCTCGCCCACGTCAAGCCGGACCGCATTTTTCATCTGGCCGCCCAGAGCTTTGTCCCGACGTCCTGGAAGTGCCCGGCCGAGACCTTCACCACCAACATCAGCGGCCAGGTCAACCTGTTCGAGGCCGTGCGCGGCCTCAAGCTCTCGCCGCGGATCCACGTTGCCGGTTCGAGCGAGGAGTACGGCCAGGTCTTCCCCGATGAGATCCCGATGAAAGAGACGAACGCGCTGCGGCCGCTGAGCCCCTACGCGGTGAGCAAGGTGGCCCAGGACCTCATGGCCTTCCAGTACTTCAAAAGCTATGGCCTGCAGATCGTCCGCACCCGGGGGTTCAATCACACCGGACCGCGCCGCGGCGAGGTGTTCGTCACCTCGAACTTCGCCAAACAGATCGCCGAGATCGAGAAGAAGCGGCGCGACCCGGTCATCTCCGTGGGAAACCTCGAGGCCAAGCGGGACTTCACTGACGTCCGCGACATGGTCGAGGCCTACTGGTTGAGTCTGGAAAAGGGGGAAGACGGCGAAGTCTACAATATCGGGTCCGGTGTCGCCCGCTCGATGCAGGAAGTCCTGGACGCTCTTCTTTCGCTGAGCAAGATCAAGGTCCGGGTCGAGGTCGACCCCAGACGCCTGCGGCCGTCCGATGTCCCCATTCTCCTGGCCGATTCGAGCAAATTCGTGACGCGGACCGGCTGGAAGCCGAGAATTCCGTTCCAGCAGACCCTTGGCGACCTTCTCGACTACTGGCGGGAGAGGGTTTGATCAGATGTCCCGGATCAAGGTCTTCATCACCGGCGCCACGGGATTCGTCGGCCGCCATCTGATGAACGCCCTCCATTCGTCTGAATACCTCCTCAGCGGAACATCTTATCCCGACCCTCCTCATCCCTCGGAGAATCATATTTTTTTTCTCGACCTGCGTTCCGAGCGGGAGGTCTACGAGACCCTCAAGTTTGTCCGGCCGCACTGGATCTTTCATCTGGCGGCGGTCTCCAACGTCCGGCACTCCTGGGAGCACCGCCGGGAGACCATGGAAACCAACATCATGGGGACGTTTTCCCTCTTCGAGGCGGTAAAAAAATTCGCGCCCGAAGCCAGGATTCTCTACATCAGCTCTTCCGATATCTACGGGTCTCCTCCCGGCGGAGAGAGCGCCGGAAGGAAGCTGTTCGTCGAGGATGACCCATTCCATGTCACCAGCCCCTATGCCCTCTCCAAGATCGGGGGAGAGTTATTGGGCGGGTTTTACGGCCGAGTCGAGGGCCTCGATATCGTCATCGCCCGGCCGTTTCCCCACACCGGCCCCGGTCAGAGCCCCGCGTTTGTCTGCTCCGACTGGGCCCGTCAGGTCATCCAGATCGAGCGCGGCAAAGCGGAGCCCGCGCTCCGCGTGGGCAACGTGGATATCTGGAGAGATTTTTGCGACGTCCGGGACACGGCGAGGGCCTACGTTCTGCTGATGCAGAAGGGAAGACGGGGCGAGGTTTACAACATCTGCCGGGGCGAAGGGACCTCGCTGCGGCGCATTCTGGAGATCTATCTCTCTCTGGCGGCGAAAACGGTCACGGTCGAACAGGACCCCGCAAGATTGCGCCAGGTGGACATTCCATTTCTTGTCGGCGATAACCGCAAGCTCAAGACGGAAACATCCTGGGAGCCCCGGATCCCCCTGGAGCAAACTCTCCGGGATCTCCTCGACTACTGGCGGCGCCGTCCTTAGATATTCAGCTCCATCTGGCCGTCATGGGCCTGGCTTCTTTCTTTTTCAATTTCCTTGAGAATCTCCGGCGTAACATCCCCGGTCGGGTAAATTCCGTCGAAACAGGCGGCGCAAAAATGCTTGATCTCCGGGTTGCCCAGGCGGACGGCTTTCTTCAGGTTATCGAGGGTCTGGTAGATGACCTTGTCGGCCCCGATTCGCTTGGCAATCTGGTCGGAATCGGCGCCGCGGGCGACGAATTCGGTTTTGGTCTGCATGTCAATGCCGTAGACGCAGGGATAGCGGAGCGGGGGAGAATAGACGGCGAAATAAACCTTCTCCGCTCCGCATTCGCGGACGAGGTCGATGATGGCCCGGGAGGTGTTGCCGCGGACGATGCTGTCGTCGACGAGGAGCACGCTCTTCCCCTTGAACTCGGAAGCGATCGGGTTGAGCTTCATGCGTACCGAACTCCGGCGCTGGTCGTCGGCGGGCATGATGAAGGTGCGGCCGATGTAGCGGTTCTTGACCAAGGCCTCTCTGTACTTGAGGTTGAGGGCGCGGGCGATCTCGATGGCGGCGTCGCGGGCGGAGTCCGGGACCGGGACGACGACGTCGATCTTGAGGTTCTGCCGGCGGATTTCCTCGGCCAGGAACCGGCCGAGCTCCACCCGACAAAGATAGACGTTGACGTTGTCGATGAACGAGTCGGGCCGGGCGAAATAGACCCACTCGAACAGGCAAGGGGAATGGGGGCAGCGGGCGATCTTGCGGCTGTGCAGGGTCCGGCTGTGGTCGATGAAGACGGCCTCGCCGGCCTCCACGTTTTTGATCTGGGTGAAGCTCATGATGTTCAGCGAAACGCTCTCGGAGGCGAAAGCGTAAGAGGGGACGAGACTGTCCTGGCGGGCCCCGTAGACAAGGGGCTTGATGCCGTAGGGATCGCGGAAGGCGACCATCCCCTGCTCGGCGATGTAGGCCACCACCGAGTAACTCCCCTTCACCTTTTTAAACACGCCGTCCACAGCCTTGAAGATGTTTTCGGGCGAGAGCCTTTTTATCCGCTGGACGGCCAGCTCCTGGGCGAAGACGTTGAGGATGACCTCGACATCGTTATCCGAGTTGAGCAGGCGGTGATCCTGGGCGAAGAGGTTGTCCTTGAGCTGGGCATAATTGATGACATTTCCGTTGTGGCCCATGATGATGCCGAAGGGCGAGTTGACCTGGAAAGGCTGGGCGTCCTCGCCCCCGCCGCCGCCGATGGTGGAGTAGCGGGTATGGCCGATTCCGATGTTTCCCTTCAGCCGCCGCGCGTTTTCCGGGGTGAAGATATCCTGGACCAGACCGTTTCCCTTCTTGGTGTGGAAGCGGCCATCGTAGGTGATGATCCCGGCGGAATCCTGGCCCCGGTGCTGGATCGCCAGGAGCCCCTGGTAGAGGTCGCGAAAGATATCCGCAGTCCCGAATAGCCCGATTACACCGCACATTTCAGGCTTTTATTATATAGGCAATGGGGATTCTTCACAACTGCGCTCATCCTAAAGGGCGGCGAGGAGCTCTTCGGGAGTCGCTGTGGCGGTGCCGACCTTGCCGACGACGATCCCGGCGGCGGCATTGGCGATCAGGGCGGCCTCTTCGATCGAGGCGCCGGCGAGGAGCGCAAGGGATGCGGCGGCGAGGACGGTGTCGCCGGCCCCCGTGACGTCGAACACTTCCCGGGCCACGGTCGGGATAAAAACCGGCTTCTTGCCCCCGCCGAACACGGCCATCCCGTGCTCGCCGCGTTTGATGATGAGATAGCGGGTGGAGATCTGGGAGAGGATCTCGAAGCCGGCCGCCTCGACCTGCGCGTCGGTCCGGCAGTCGTGCCGGACGATCTTCTCCGCCTCGAAATGATTGGGAGTCACCAGAGTCACGGGCGAGAACAGGCGGAAGTGCTCGACCTTCGGGTCGACGAACACGGGAGTTCGTCTCTCTGCGGCCCTGGCCAGCGCTTTTCCGATGAGAGACGGGTTGACGATGCCCTTGTTGTAGTCGGAGATGAGCAGGCCGTCGTATTTTTCGCGGCCGAGAAAATCCAGGATTTTCTTTTCCAGTTCGGGCGTCACCGCGCTCTTTCTCTCGAGGTCCACCCTGACGACCTGCTGGTGGCGGGCGATAATGCGGGTCTTGACCGTGGTCGGCCGCGCCCCGTCGGCGAATATTCCCTTTTTGCCGGGGATCCGATTACGGATCCACTGTCCCTCCTTGTCGTTGCCGACGATCCCGGCCAGGAGGGCCGCGCCGCCCAGGCTGAGGATGTTCTGGGCGACGTTTCCAGCCCCGCCCAGGCAGAGCGAATCCTCTTTGACCTCGACGATGGGGACCGGAGCCTCGGGAGAAATCCGGGAGACGTCTCCCCAGATATACCGGTCGAGCATGAGGTCACCTAGGACGAGGACCCTTTTCTTGCCAAAGTCGCCGACGATGCGGGCCAGCCTTTTCCGGTCAAGGGCGATCTTTTTCATTTTGCTTCCTCTCTCAAATAAATCGGGTTGGAGACGATCCAGGGAACGTCCCCGGCGAGCGGCGACGCGCTTTTGAGGTAGACCTCGACGCGATAAACGCCGGGCCGCTCGGCCGGATGGGCCAGTTCCCTTTCCGCCGAACGCGCGATCGTCTCCCCGTTCCGGATGAGTCGGGTCTCGGCGGCAAAGGGAAACGGCGCCTCCACCCGCAGCGTCGGCGGCGTTGCCGGGCTGAACGGTATGGTGCCATCCAGACGCGCCCTCGGTCCTTCTCCCTTGGCCCAAAAGCGGAAACCCCCGGCTGGCCGGGCGCCGTCAATAGCGCTGTAAAACTTCCCCCGTCGGAGCGCGTCGAAAACCTGTAAACGGGCCGCCTCGAAATTCCTGGTCAGGGGCTGGTCGAGGAGGACATGGAGCCGGAAGCAGGAGAAGAGGGCCGAATAAAAGATATGAGCGTCGGCGCTGAAATAACCGGACACGGCCGTGTCCGCGGTGAGTCGGTCCCATTTTTTCAGGGTTTCGGCGGGGCGCTCCAGGGTTTTAAGCAGGTAGAGCTGCGGCTTGAAGAGGAGCGCGGGTAGGTACGGGAGAGCGGGTAAAAAATTCCGCCTGAGCATCGTGTCGGTGTCGATGATCTCGAGGCCCGAATAGGCCATGTCCTTTCCCCAGGACCATCTGGTTTTGGAGAACGGGTGGGCGATGACCGAAAACCCGCCCTGGGCCTCGATCTCCCGGGCAGCCTGTTCGGCGTTCTGGGAGAATCCCGTCTTCGGGGTGGCAAACCCAAGGCCGACCAAGTGTCCGCGGTTAGTGGAGAGTTCGCTCCCGGCCAGGACGAGCGTATCGTTTTTCCATCCCTGGCTGGCCAGGGAGGCGCGGTTGGGACGGCCGTGGTCGGTTAAGATGATGAAATCCAGCGACTGGCGCGCGGCGATTCCGGCGATCGTGTCCGGAGACCTCTGTCCATCGGAAAATTTCGTATGGATGTGATAGACCCCCACGACCTCGAAGGGCGGGCCGGCCCGATCAGGGAGCTTGACCTCGGACCGGGTGAATCGCCGGACATTCCAGCCCAGCCAAACGGAGTAGAGGACGAGGAGGACGATGAAAACCAGAAACAGCCGCCGGCGGAAAGGCCTCTTTTTCATGGCTGGACGGCCTTCTTCGCGGCGAAGGGCACCGTGATGAGGTAGAGGAACAGGACCGCGATTTCGGAGTCGGCGAAGTTGTACTCGAACAGGCCCGCCGTAAAGAGGGCGAGGAGCGAGGCGCCGGCCGCGGCGGAGTAAGGGAAAATCGATGACTCTCGCTTCTTCAGGAAAGTGAGAAGGGAGAGAAAAGCCGTGACCATGAACGCCAGCCAGGCGAGAAGCGTCGGGATGCCCCGCTCGGCGGCGATCTGAATAATATTGTTGTGCAGATGGACGTTGCTCCGGGCCTCCGCAGAGAGGCCGTACTTAGGGTCCTGGAAGACCAGGTCCACCGTGTCGGGGCCCGTGCCGAGGAGGGGCCTTTCTTTAATTATTTTTACACCCGCCTTCAAATACTGAATCCTCATCTGGTTTGTGTAGTTGTTCAGGCTGAAAATGCTCCAGGCCCGCCGCTTCATCGGCTGGGGGCTGAAAATCAGGAAGAGGCCGACAATAATTGGGATGAGGACAAGCGCTTTGGGCTTATACAGGACGAGGATAAAGGCGGAAGCGACCACGAACCCGACCCAGGCGCTCCGCGTGAGGGTCAGAGCCAGGGACAACCCGGCCAGGGGGATGGCGGCGCCCCAGAGCCAGCGCGTCCTGTCGCAGGAGAAGAGGAAGATGCTCAGGGCCGCGCAGAGAAAGAGCAGAAGAAGGCCGGCCTGGGTCATGTAGTGGCCCATGAATCCCTGGATCCGCTCTCCCGGCTGCGCCTTGAAGACGTAATAACCGAGCGAGTACAGGATGCTCAGGAAGCCCGAAAGAAGAAGGCCCATCGTCGTAAGGGAGCGGGCTTTGGGGGCGGACGCGGCCGCCATCGTTATGGGGACGATGAGGTAGAGCAGAAGCTCTCTGGCGTCCTTGAAGCTGATTGCGGGGTTGACTGAAAAGGCGCAGGCAGGCAACGACAAGCCTGCGTAGACGAGAAGCGGCCAGAAGAAGCCGGGGACGGAGAATTTCTCTTTGCCTTTGATAATCAAGACAATCCAGAAGAGGAAGGCCAGCGCCAGGAAGCTCTCCATAACGGTGATGGAGACCAGGGAAAATAGAATGCATCCAGCCAGGGTCAGGACGAGAGCGGTCCGCAGGGGGAAATTTTGTCCTTGGCCGCCAGGAGTTTTCATTTAAAGCCAGGGAATTAGCTTAGCCTAACAGGAGAGACGATTTCAAGTGAGCAGGTATTTCGAACAGGCGGCGAGGACCTCGGCGGGCGTGATCGTCCGGAGGCAGCGGAAGTCCCGGGTGAGACAGCGGCGCTGCTTGCAGGGGCGGCAGTCGAGGTCCTTTTCCATCAGTGTGGACTCGGCCCTCCAGGGCGCGAAGTTCGCCGGGAGAGTGGGGCCGAAAAGAGCGACGATGGGAGTCTTCGTCGTCGCCGCGATGTGCATCGGGCCGCTGTCCGGGCCGACAAACAGCGCCGCCCGGGCGATCAGCTCGCGGAGCTCGATGAAGTTCAGCTCTCCGGCCAGGGAGAGAACTGAAGAAGGCGATATCGACTGGATTCCGGTGGCCCGCTGCCGGTCGCTCTGGGCGCCGACGAGGACGATCTTCGCTCCGGCCTGACGGGCGAGCAGGTCCGCCAGCGCGGAGAGGTTCTCCCTTCCCCAGTCGCGGAATTCATTCCCCGCGCCGATGTGCAAAATAATAACCCTGGCCGCAGCGAGGTCGTTTTCTGTCCAAAATTGATCGATCTTCTCTTTTTCCTCTTTCCGGGCCGGGGGGAGAGATAGAGGGGGCAATGGTTCCTCTACTCGAAGGCCCAGCGCCCTGACCAGGCTGAAATGGCTCTCCACGCTGTGAATTCGTCCCTCGGGGCGACTCCTGGGTACCCGAATGTCATAGAAGACGCTTTTGTATTTCAACTCGTAGCCGACCTTGAGCTTAGCCCCGGACAGCCAGGCGATCCGTGACGCCCGTGGGCCGCCGTGGAAATCGAGGACGGCATCGTATTTTTCCCGCCGGATTTCCCGGACGAAACCCAGGAAAGCGGCCGCGCCCTGGTCGGGCGGAACGACAATGACGCGGTCAAGGTCCGGGCTGCCCTCAACGAGCCGGCGCAATGGTTCCTCTATAACGTAGGTGAGGGAAGCCAGGGGCAGAGCGCGTTTGAGCGCGGCCACGGCCGGCGTCGTCATGACCACATCGCCGATGCGGCGCAGCCGGATGAGGAGGATTTTATTCAGAGTGGAGGGGTCAATCTTTCGTTTTTCTTTCCGGTTCAATGGTGGCCTCGTCGATCAACATGACCGGAATGTCGTCTTCGATGCGGTAGACGCGGTGGCACTGGACGCACTTCAGGCCTTTCCCGTCGGCGGTCAGCTTCACTTCGGTCTTACAGAGCGGACAGGCCAGGATGGCGAGGAGTTGAGGGTCGATGGCCATGATTCTCTCCTGCGTGGCTTTAGCCCTGTCATCTTATCCCAGATCGCCTTCTCGGTCAAATTGCCC
>CAZYWP010000028.1:8144-27655 GCA_964651495.1 uncultured Eubacteriales bacterium
TCTTTCCCGCTGGCTAGCGCAATACAACCGGACAACAACAACAACAACAACAACAACAACAACAACATCATCATCATCATCATCATCATCATCATCAGAATTTCCCTCTTTTCTTCCTTCTGCATTACATTCATCGGGAGCTTTTATTTTCGTGCCCGAATTCGGCCAGAAAGATGTTCCCCCGGCCAGATTCTTGGCCGGCCTGACCGCTCGTCGGCTCATCTTCGACCCCCTGGCGTCAAGGTTCGAGACCAAGATCGTCGACTGGCGCTGGCGGCCTGAGGGGTCGCTCGCCGGCTGGTGGAATAAGTCGATCGACAGGTGGGCCTTCCGCCTCTCCGACCTCATCATCGCCGATACCCGGGCGCACAAGGATTACTACTGCCGCCTCTTTGGCCTGGACCCGCGCAAGGTTGTGGTCATCCCCGTCGGTTTTGACGACCGGGTCTTTGCCAGGGGCCTGGCCGGGCAAGGCGCTGAGCCCCGGGAGGGGAAATCCCTGTTCACGGCCCTCTTCTTCGGCTCGTTTCTCCCCCTCCACGGAGCCGAGACTGTCATTGAGGCGGCGAGGCTGGTCCGGGAGGCGGATAAGTTCATCCGCTTTCTCCTGATCGGCTCCGGCCAGACGCTTCCCCGTATTCGAAAGCGGGCCGCCGACAACGGCCTCGAGAATGTCATCTTTGTCGGCTGGCTGGACCAGGCGGCGCTGGCCGGCAGAATTGCCGCCGAGGCTGATATCTGTCTGGGCATTTTTGGCCGGACGGAAAAAGCCGGCCGCGTCGTTCCCCACAAAATCTTCCAGTCGATAGCACTGGGCAAGCCTGTGGTGACCGCCCGGACGCCGGCCGTTGAGGAATTCTTCTCCCACGGCAAGGATATTTTTCTTTGCCCGAGGGATGATCCCCGCTCCCTGGCCGAGGCCGTCCTCAGGCTCAAGGGAGATCCCGGCCTGAGGGAGGGCATCGCCCGGCGGGGCCATGAGCTCGCCTGGGCAAAATTCCATCCCGCAGCCATCGGAGCCCTTCTGAAGAGCGCTCTGGAGGATCGATTTGGGGGGCATCCCGGCCGCGGGTGAACTCGATTTCAAGGAGCAAAAAAAATCAACACTAATGTCGGGGCCGAGAAGGAAGCGCGAGGACAGAGCCTTGCCTGAAGCTATAAAGGAAGAGACGCTCCGGCTCGATCTGGGAGATTATCGCGGCCTGATAGCTGTGGCTTACTATGATCCCCTCATCCTTCAGGCCCTCCGGAGTCCGGCCGGCCTGTGGACCCGTGCCGGGACAGAAGTCCTGATCGACAAGCGCAACCGGGTCGGGATCGTCCGGCTGACGTTCTCCTCGGGCCGGTCAGCCGAGGTGGCGTTGAAAGAGTACTCTTCCCGCGGAGTGAACGGGCTCAAGTCCCTTCTCCTGCCGTCCAAAGCGGCCAAAGCCTGGCGGGGCGCTCTGGCCTTGAGGCAAAAGGGCCTGGCCACGGCCGCCCCGGTCGCCTACCTCGAAAAAAGAAAGCGCGGCCGCGTGGATAGCAGCTTTTTCCTGGCCGAGAGAATCGAAAGCGCCGAAGAAGTGCGGCATCTCTTCCGCCGTTTTCCGCCCGACGACCTGAGGGTCCTGCTTGCCTCCCTTGCCCGGCACCTTTCCGTCTGCCATGACCGGGGCATCCTCCATCGGGACCTCTCGGACGGCAATGTGCTCGTCAGAAAGGAACCGGACGGCAGGCTGACGTTTTTTCTCCTCGACACGAACCGGGTCCGCGTCCGGAAAAAGATTCGCGGACTGGCCCGGGCCAAGAACCTCATCCGCCTGGGAGTGCCCCCAGCCTATCAGGAGAGTTTTCTGCGGGAATATTTTCGCCCCCGTCCGTTGTCCAAAGCGGGCTGGCTCTGGTATAAAATGAATAAAGCCGTATTCAGCGGATATATCGGTTTGAAGAAAAGGCTGCGCTTGCGCCAGATCGCCCACAAGCTGGGAATTCAGTGAGATGACGCTTCCCTTCGCCTGGAATGAATTCGCCGACCAGCCGCACAACGTCGCTCCGCGCCGCGAGCGGCTGGGCCATCACTTCAAACACGCGGGCAGCTACCTCGACCTGGCAGCCCGGAATCTTGCCCTCGCGGTCCCCGTCCTCGGGCGCTACCGCCGCTATATGAAATCAATGCACTCCCGGCCCGTCGAGATCGGAGCGCCGTTCGCTGTTTCGTCCTCCCCGGCGGGCGAGCGGAACGAGGACGTGGCAGCCGCGCTCCTGGAAACCGGGGTGCGGCGGACTCTCGTCCGGGTCCCGTCCTGGGAGCGCGGCAAGCTCGGCCGCCACGAAGCCTTCATCCGGGTTCTCCGCCGCGAGGGGTTTGAGATCACGGCCGCCCTGCTCCAGCGCCGCGAAGACGTCCTGGATCCTACAGCCTGGGAGGGGTTTCTGGGCGAGGCTTTTTCCGCCCTGGGGTCGCTCTGCTCGTTCTTTGAGATCGGGCACGCCTGGAACAGGACGAAGTGGGGAGTCTGGGACCATCGGGAATACATCGGTCTGGCCAGGGCGGCGGCCTCGCTGGCGGCACAGAAGGGGTTGAAGATCGTCGGGCCGGCGGTGATCGATTTCGAGTTCCACCTCTACCCTCCCACCCTCAGGGCCGTCCCGTTTGACGTCGTCAGCTCTCTTCTTTACGTCGACCGCACGGGCGCGCCGGAGAACTCCCAGTTCGGCTGGACGACGGCCAGGAAGCTCGCCCTCTGGCGGGCGGTCGTGGACAGCTCCATTTCCGAACGCCGGGAGTGCTGGATTACCGAAGTGAACTGGCCTCTGCACGGAACCGGGGAATATTCGCCGGCGCCGGGGAAGCCCAGCGTCAGCGAGGAGCGGCAGGCCGACTATCTCGTCCGTTATTATGTGATTTGCGCGGCGAGCGGGCTGGTGGACCGGGTCTTCTGGTGGCAGCTCGTGGCCCCGGGCTATGGACTCATCGACAGCCGCGGGAAATCGTGGCGCAGACGACCGAGCTTTTTTGCTTTCCGCACCATGGCCCGGCTGCTCGAGGGAAGCCGGTTCGAGGGCAAGGCGGCGGACCCGGAGGCGGAGATTTATGTTTTCCGCAGCAGGAAAGGAGATGAGTTCACCGTCTGCTGGACGAGAGCGGGCGCGGTCGATCATCTGTTTTCCCGCCGTCCGCGCCTGGTCATCGGCAGGGATGGGGATGAATTCGAGCCCGGCTCGGAAAAAATCACGATCAAGGAGAAACCGCAGTATGTTTTTTTTGGCTAGCGCGCCTTTCCGGGATGATGAGGTCGCGGATTACGAGCGCCGGCGCTATCGCGGCCTGGACCAGCGGTTCGTCCACCGCCGGGAGATGAGGATCCTGCGGAAGATCCTGGGCCGCATCGAATCCTCCGCGCCGCCCGCCGCTCCGTCCTACGCGCTGGACGCCCCCTGCGGCTACGGACGATTTTCCGGCCTGTTGCTGGAGAGAAATTTCCTCCTGGTCAGCTCCGACCTGTCCCCGGCCATGGTCAGACGGGCCAGGGCAAAGGATACTATTTCTATAAAACCGATGGGAATAGTAAGCAATATAAGCGGGGGACTGCCCTTCCGGGCCGGCGCCTTCCGGCTGATCCTGTCGATGCGTTTCTTCCACCACCTCCATCGCTCCGAGGAACGACGCCGCGCCCTGGCCGAATTCGCCGCCGCGACCAAGGCCTGGCTCGTCCTCTCCTACTACCAGGCCAACGCCCTGCACCTGCTCCAGCGAAGGCTGCGGCGGCTGGCCAAGAAGAGCCGGACCCGCATCAAGATGATCAGCCGGCGGGAATTCGAGAAGGAAGCCGGGGCGGCCGGGTTGGAGATCGTCCGCCTGTTTCCGCTCTGGCGGGGAATCCACGCCCAGCACATCGCCCTGCTGAAGAAAAAAACGACTAAATAGTGGGCGGTGTGGAGCGGAGACGGAACCCGCGGCCTAAGGCTTTCCCTTGTCGCGGAGAAAGGGAGGCTCCCCGGGGTCGCTAAAGCCCTTGCCAAAAACGGGGAAAAAGTGGTATTTTTTTAGGAGCGAGGAGGAACGATGAAGAGTCGGAAGGACAAAAGACACATAAATACCGTTGTGCTCGGGCTGACCCTGATTGCGCTTCTGGCAGGCCAGGCGTTTGCTGCTGGCCAGCCGAAGATCAAATTCAGGGAGACAGCCTGGAATTTCGGCAAAATCAGCCAGGGCAAGGCCGTCAGCCACGAATTCGTTTTCACCAACGAGGGAGATGCCACGCTCGTCATCAAGAAAGTCACCACCACCTGCGGCTGCACCGCCGCCCTGGTTTCCGCCGAGAAGGTCGCGCCGGGCGAGGAGGGCAAGATCGAGGTCAAGTTCGACACGAGAGGGTACGGAGGCCAGGTCGGAAAGCTGGTCTATGTCGAGTCCAACGACCCGAAAGAGCCGCAGAAGCAGCTCGAGGTCACGGCCGATATCGAGGTCCCGCCCAGCCCCAAGATCGAAATCGACCCCTACAACCTCGACCTCGGGCTTTTGGTCGAGGGCGAAGAGCTGCGGGCCGGCCTCAAGGTCATGAACAAAGGCGAGATGGAGCTCCGGGCCGAGTTCAACCACCGGAACGCGCTTTATTTTGTCGCCGGGAAGCCCGCTTCGGTGCCGCTGAAGATCGCGGCCGGGAAAGAGTTCGAGGTGGAAGTCCGGATTCCCACCATGAACAGGGTCGGTGTGATCCGGGAATACGTCCTGGTCAAGTCCAATGACCCGATGCGCTCGACCCTCTCGCTCTACTTGAGCGGCTACATCATCAGCAAGGAACAGCTCAAGGAGCTCTTCAACAAATACAAGGACATTCTTCGCTGAGACGCTGAGGTGATCCTGCTGGGTAATTTTCTGGCCGCGCTGGCCAGGATTCTGCATGTCGGTTTGAACATCTATCTCTGGGTGATCATCATCCGGGCCGTCCTCTCCTGGGTCCCGGTGCCCTCGCTCTATCCCCTGACTATCGTCCTCTACCGGCTCACTGAGCCGCTGCTGCGGCCCCTGCGCCGGCTCCTCCCGCCCCGTAAGCTGGGCGGAGTGGACATCAGCCCCATCCTGGCCGCGCTCCTGATCGTGTTTGCCGATTCCTTCCTGGTCGGCTCGATGGCCATGTATGCCCGGCAGCTTCTCGGCGGAGCGGTCCGCTCATTTTGAAAGAGTCGTCATAACGCGAAGGATGAGGGAAAAAGGAGCTGAAACCGGGGCGAGAAGAAAGATCGTCACCGTCCGCGTCCATCCCTCTTCCAAGAAGGCGAAGATAGAAGCGCTGGCGGAGCTCGATTTTAAGGTGCACGTCGTTTCCCGGCCGGAAAAGGGGGAAGCCAACAGAGAAGTCGTCGCCGCCCTGGCCGCCCACTTCGGCCTCCCGGCGGCGCGGGTGAGGATCATACTGGGCGAGAGGTCCAGGATTAAGCTCGTCGCCCTGGAGTTCGGTGAAGGACAAGGCCATGGAAGTCTATAATTTCGTAAGTTTCGCGGGAATTTTCGTCATCGCCGGGTTTGCCTGGCTCGTCTCGGCCAACCGGAAGGTGGTCAACTGGCGCGTCGTGGCCTGGGGGATCGGGCTCCAGTTTCTTTTCGCCTTTTTCATCTTTATTGTCCCGGCGGGGACGAAGTTTTTTCTGTTTGTCAACAAGGTCGTGGTCATCGTCCTCGACAGCGCCTCGGCCGGAACCCGGTTTGTCTTCGGCCGGCTGGCTCTGCCGGAGGGAGCGACCAACGAAGCGGGAGAGTCATCCCTCGGCTCAATCCTGGCCTTCCAGGGGCTCTCCACGATCGTCTTTTTCGCCGCCCTGATCGGGGCGCTGTATTATCTGGGAATCATGCCCTTCTTTGTCCGGCTGTTCGCCCGCCTCTTCACCAGGCTGATGCGGGTGAGCGGTGCGGAGTCGCTCTGCGTCTCGAGCGAGATCTTCGTCGGGGTGGAATCATCGCTCATCGTCCGGCCGCATCTCGCCGAGATGACGCGTTCCGAGCTCACTACCATCCTGACCGCCGGCATGTCCACCATCGCCTCGACCGTCCTGGCGGTGTACGTCTTTTTCCTCCAGAAGGAGATCCCGACGATCGCCGGCCACCTCGTCTCGGCGTCTTTTCTGGCCGCGCCGGCGACCCTGGTGATTTCCAAGCTCCTGATGCCCGAGACCGAAGCGCCGAAGACGATGGGCCTGGACGTTCGGCCTCATTATGAGAAGGAAGACAACATCATCCTGGCCGTCATCAACGGCGCCGGGAACGGCCTCCGGCTCCTGGGCGGGATCATCACGCTTCTGCTGGCCTTTCTCGGCCTGCTCGCCCTGCTCGACCTTGTCCTCGGCTTTCTGGGCGGATACCTGAACCAGTGGCTCGGCTGGAACCTGGACTGGTCCTTCAAAACCTTGCTCGGCTATCTCTTTTATCCTTTCACTCTGGCGGTCGGCGTTCCCCCGGTGGACGCGCTCTCGATCGCCAGGGTCATCGGAGAGCGGACGGTGGCCACCGAGGTCGCCTCTTTCCAGGATCTGTCTAAGCTCCTGGGACAGCAGGCTCTGCAGTATCCCCGTTCGGGGCTCATCGCCTCGTATGCAATCTGCGGGTTCGCCCACGTGGCCTCGCTGGCCATCTTTGTCGGGGGGATCGGGGCCCTGGCGCCGACCCGGTACAAAGACTTGTCGCGACTCGGGTTCCGGGCGCTCCTCGCGGCCACACTGGTCGGCCTGATGACCGCCGCCGTGGCCGGCACCTTCTTCAGCGGCGGCTCGATCCTGATGGGACAGTAGCCATCCGGCTCATTCCTGAATTCGCCTCCAGCCTGCGTTTCGGTCTAGATCTCTAATTTAAGAAACATAGCGATGGGAATTCAATTGAATAGAGGCCCGAGGCCTGGCTTCCGGGGCACGCCTCTTGCTTGTCCCTACCAGCGGTCGGTGCGGAAGGGCGAAGCGGGCAGGCCCTCCTTGTTTGCTAAATTGGGCTCGGCCAACTGATGCCAGCCCATCCGGACCGCCGCCGGTCTGGTCACCAGCAGACTCCAAACGACAACCGTGTTGCCGTCGATTTCAGCGGTCGCCTTGTAGAACACGCGGTCGTCGCCGGCGATCTCGAACCAGGCCGGGGGCTGCCCGTCCAGAGTCATCAGCCCGCTCCCGCTGTGGTCGAAAGAAAGGCGGACCTTGTTTCCCTCCACGGACATGGACTTGTACAGCGGGCCGGAATAAACGAGTCCCGATTCACCATAGACTTTGGCTCTTGCCCAGAGCGCCAACCGGCGGCCGACATCCTCTTTGTTCCGCGGATGGATGTCGCCCAGGTTGCCGATGTCGGTGATGACGGCCATCCCCGTGTTGGGGATTTTCATGGCTTCGACCTGGGCTTCCCAGATGTAGGGGAGACGGTCGAGGTCCGGGATATCACCCCCGGGAATCTCCCGGCTGTAGGAATAATTGTAGGGTGCCAGCTGGACATAATAAAAGGGGAAATCACCCGCCTTCCAGACCGAACGCCAGCCCCTGATTAGGGCTTCCATCTTTTTGGCGTAGGCGAGGCCGTCGTTACGGTTCGACTCCCCCTGGTACCAGATGGCGCCGCGGATGAGGAACGGGGTCAGCGGATGGACCATCCCGTTGTAGAGGGCCGTCGGCTTTTGCAGGTTCAGCAGGGGATGGAGGGGTAGTTCGGGCGCAACCGGGAGGGTTTGACCTTTAGCCGCCGCCGCTTGAGCGGTCTTCATCCACGCGGCGAGCTCGGGCAGGACTTCCGTCACCTTCTGGCGATACTCCTCGTCGGCCTGGGGAAGTTCAGCGAGAATCTCCTTCGTTTCCGGAACTGCCTCGAAACCGGCGGCCGGCGTCCAGGGCTCGATCCGCGTACCGCCCCAGGCAGATTCGATCAAGCCTAAGGGAAATTTATGCTTGAGGTGGAGTTCGCGGCCGAAATAATAGGCCACGGCGGAGAAATTCCGGATCGTTTCCGGACGGCAAACCTCCCAGGCCGCTTCGACATCCTCTTCGGGTACGGCCGCGACCCGCCGCGGGACGTAAAACAGCCGGATTTGAGGGTGGTCGGCCCGGTTGGCATCGGGGAGCAGGAGGCTCGTGGCGTTCATCGACCACTCCATGTTGGACTGGCCCGAGCAGACCCAGACTTCCCCGACCAAAATATCGGCGATGCTCCGGCTTCCGCTGCGGTCTCCGGTGATGGTCATGACCCGGGGATCTGAGGTCGCGGAAAGCGGGCTCAAGCTCACCTGCCACTTGCCTTTCGCATCCGCCTTGGCCCGAAGGGTCTGGCCCGCGAAAGCGACGCTCACGGTCTCGCCCGGAGCGGCCCAGCCCCAGATTCTGGCCGGCATCCCCTGCTGGAGGACCATGTGATCCCCGAGCACGGCTGGCAGCCGGATATCGGCTACAAGGATGGCGCACGTGAAAAGGATGATGGCCAGAATCAGCAAGGATCGAACCGGCAATAATCGCCTTCTGAATCGATGCATTTCCAGTACTCCTTCCAGTCGCGCAGATGTTTCCTAATTTTAGGCCAGAATCCGGAAAAATCCAAGATCAACCGTTCGCCGTTTCCGTCTTGAAGAGTCAACAGGTTTGACAGGGCTATACTTGAACGGTATATTTCCATCATCATGCTAACGCAACGCCAAATTCTGCTCATAGTTTCATCTTTAATGGTCATGTCCTGCGGGCGGCCGCCGGCTTCTCGGCATTCTTTTGTCGTCTATAATGTAGAGCAAGAGGGCAGAGTCGACGGGCGGCTGGTGGAGTCTTTCTGGAGAAAGGCCCAGCGGCTCGGGGATTTCCGCGTCGACGCGGACCCGCAAAAGATGCCCGAAGTCTCGACCGAAGTTTGCCTCGCCTTTACCGAGGACAGGCTCCTCGTGGCGTTCGTCTGCAAAGATAATGAAGGCGGCAGCCAAAATCCGGAAGGCGATTTCTGCGAATTTTCGCTCTTCTCCCGGCCGGAGACTCCGTTTTACTCGCCCTTCCTGCAGCGACTAGACTACATGAATGCGGCCGACGCCGTCCGGACCATGCGCCGCTTCCGGGTGACCTCGGCCAACGAGCGGAGCGAAGCAAATGTCTATAAAGAGGGCGCCCACACTCCTTATATTATCGATGAATCGTGGGCTTGTCCCTGGGAAAGCGCCGTGGCCTCCAGGGACGGAGAATATGTCATCGAACTGTCGATCCCCTGGGCTGAGATCGGAGGCCGGCCCGCGCCCGGCCATGCCTTCCGGGTCAGCTTCATCCGTAGCCGGACGACAGCGGCCGGCGAGAGGGAAACATCCTGTTTCAACTGGTATTCCGGCGAGAACATCCGCGTCCGGCCGTTTGCCTCCGAGAACTTCATCCAGGAATACCCGACGATTTTCGCCTCCGCCCAGTTCGAAGACGGCCGCGCCGTCCTGAGACGATTTGTCGAGACCGAAGACCCGTGGAGAGTCGACCGGCCCCAGACGGAATACGAGCGCGCCCTCACTTCCCTGGACGTGCCCCTTCGGGCAACTCATTTCTATCTCGGGCTGGCGAGCTTTCTCCTGCCCGAACGGATCAAGAGGCTTTATGACCAGAAAACCTGGGAGGCGGAAGAGGCCAACCTCCTTGATGAGCTCGGCCGGGCCGGGGTGAACGGCCCGTTCCTCCCGGGATTCCTGAACAAGGCCGGCCTTCCCGCGATCGAGGACCTGAATCGCCGCTTCGGCATGCGGTTCACCTTCCACGGCTATGTCGCGAGCGAGGAAGCGAAGAAGGCCGGGGCCTCGATCATTACGCCAATCGGCACGGCCGCCTTCTTCGACCCCGCTTATATCCGGCTTAAAAATCAAATGCTCCAGGATTTCCTCGGGAAGCACGGCCGGGCGCCCTGGCTGTTCGATGTGCGGGGCCAGGATGAACCGTTCAATCAGATCGCCACCATCCTCCAGCCGGGCATGCACGAGCGGGTCAGTCGTGAGCTTAAGGAAGTTTACGGCGTGGAGCTTGGAGTCCCCTTAGGGCTTCCCAATGTTCCCTACCAGAACCAGCCCGTCCACGCCAACAGCCGCGGACTTCCCGACCAGGCCACGGCTCTGGCGCGGATCGCCACGTTCCGCTGGCTGAATCAGACCTTTGCCGGGGTGGCGCGGGGCGAATACGAGATCGTCCGGCGTCTGGCTCCCGGCCAGCTCTACCAGGCTTATAACCGGAATTCGGTGGCGGACATGGACTTCCTCGACCAGGCGCTTCTCTGGGATTACACGGATTATTTCTCGGCCGACCCCTATCCCTCTTTCTGTATCTATGTCTATGGCCCGGCCCGCTCCCGTTACCACGTCGGGTTCACCTCCAAGCTCGTCACCGACCTGGCCGCGGGCAAGCCTACCCAGATGATCATCCAGGGCTGCGAGATGATCCAGCGGCTCTCCACGGTCGAGAACGTCCGGGAGTGGGCGAGCCAGGCCGCCAAAGCCGGCGTCACGATGCTCGACTGGTGGGGGACGCCCCGGCTCGACTTTCCCGAGGTCTATAAGGAGATGGTGCGTCTATCTAAGCTGTGGAAAGAGCTGCCCGCGCTCGCCGTCCCCTCCCGGTCCGACGTTGCTGTATTGTTCAGCGATGATTCCCGGGCCGCCGCCGGCGACGAGGCCCTGCACGCCCATTACACCCTCCATGTTCTTCTCGGCGAGAGGCTGGGAGCCTGGTTCGATTTTGTGAGCGAAAACCATGTACGGAAGGGATTGCACACGCTCGCCGGAAAGAAACTAATCATCGCTCCGCAGCTGGCCTATGTCTCCCGGCCCTTCGCCGAGGAGCTGTTCCGCCGGATGGAGGAGGGGGCCACGTTGGTTGTCCTCGACCCCGACGCCTTCACCCATGATATCGAGACCGGGTCTCTGGAGGATTGGCGGATGAAGCTCCTGGGCATAGCCGCCAGCCCGAAGCGGGAAGCGCTCGAGATCGTGCCGGCCGCGGCGGGCCGTTCACGCTTCCAGTGCAGCGAGCCCCTGCCCCTGCGTCCCCTGCCGATCGTGGCGGAGAAAAGGAACGCCCGGTCGCTCCAGCCGCCGTCCGGGGCGGAAATCCTGTTTACTTACCCGGATGGCTCCCCGGCCGCTTATTCCTGGAAAGTCGGAAAGGGAGAGGTCATCGTCTTCGGAGCCATGCCGTTCGTCGATAGCGAGCTGGCCCTCCGGCCCTCGGGCTGGGAGAAGGTCCTGGGTTCGCTCCTCGACGGGCTCGGCATCGCCCGCGACCTCCCCATTTGGAGATTCCTTTTTCCCCCGACCGGCGGGGAGATCCAGTTCATCGATCCGCTCGTTGCCATCCCCCGCAGCTGAGCTCAAGATAGCGGCTCAGGACAGCCCGGCGATGAATTTGATTCCATCTTTTCACCCATCTCCGGGCCTGAGACGTTAGTGCCTGAGTGAAAACGGCATTCCTTCAGGATTGACTTGGTCTGGGAGGAGAGTGACCTTATCGGCAATACTCTTTCGTCCGTCTATTCTCAGATAGAATGACAGGTGGACGTGGCCGTTGATAATCAAGTCAATACCCTCGATCCTTTTTCCCATGGTCAGTCCACTGAATCTGAGTTGAGTCTTTGAAAGCTTGAATTTATCATCGGACGTCAGATCGGATTCCAGTACTTTTTTTATAGTTGCCGAACAGGTAATGGTTCCAGAGAAACGGCGCTCTTCATCGCTCCACCACCTCAAATGGCAGATGTCTTTAGATCTCCAGATGAAATACCCAAACGGCAAATCCTGGATCTCAATCAGTTTATCCAAGATATGGGTTCTGTCTTTGGGAATGACGGTGAGCATAAGAGCCCTGCTATACTCTCCCGCAGCTTCGTCTTTCATTCCGCTTTTGAGATAGCTCTCAGCCAGGGAACGATGATACCAATAAGATTCTTCGCTCAGCTGCGGGTTTAGGCTTCCAGTCTTTTGGTATAGCAAAATTGCGTCTTCGGGCCTTCCCTCGAGCATGCACTGATGGGCATTCTCAAGCAGCTTTTCTTGTATTTTCTCTATAAGCAGACTCTGCACAGCGAGGGATGAATTTCTTCTTCTCGGGGGAGCTAATTTTTGGGCTGTCTTTTGGACGGCACTCAACCTTCTACCATTTTTCGCCTGCCTATCGAATCGGGATTTTAAGAGAAAGTAATTCTCCAATTCTTTAAGAGCTTCTGTGTTCTTTCGGGCCAGAAGATGGACTTTGGCCAACAAAAGATGACCTTCAGCCTTTTTCGCTTCGGGCCCGGGAAGACTGAGCATAAAATTCAGCAGCGGGATCATCTTTTCGTAGAGAGTCTGAGCGGCCGTCGAAATATGGATGATGTAATATTGGGAAGAAACGTTTTCTCTTCTTACCTGAAGGGCTGCTTCAAGTCGGGCGATATCTTCCTCGCTAACTCTCGCCCTGCCCAGGAGGACCCAGAGTCCGATATTTTGGGAAAGATGATGGGCAAAAAAATGATCATAATCGTCTTCGAAAACCATGATTCCTTTTTGGCTGCTATTCGAGTAGTGTAGGGGCTGAATAAACTTAAAAGTATTTTTATTAGGGGAATCAGCGAAATAGATCATTCCCCGCTGTGTGACCTTATTGTGAAGGCAGGCGGCGATTTCGCGATCTCTCTTCAGAGAAAAGAAATTCCAGTCATCAGCATTATGGGCATAGATCTGAACCCCCTCAAGAATGAGAATCCCGAGGAATAATGAAATCCCGAGAGCTTTACTAAGGGCGGTTTGATTTTTTATCTTGGCCAGGCTGGCAATCATCCGGACTGAAACAGAATGCAGGGCGGAAATCCCCTTGGCTATTAAAAGAAAGATGATGGGAAAAAAGAAGATGAATTTGCTGCTGTAATTTGCTGGGGTATTAAAAGGCGGCCGAGGGTTGGACAGGATATAGAGCAGGATAGGAAGGCTCAAATAAGTCAAAAACAGGACAAGCGTTTTTTTGTGATTTTTGATGCAGGCGATAATCCCGATGGCAAAAAAAGCGAGATGGATAAAAAAGAGAGATGGCCACATGCTATAGGTCAAAAGCCTTTGTATTGTATTCGAGAAGATGGAAATCGGATTCAGGGCTGTCTCCAATCTGAAAACGCTGGAGAGACTCCTTTCGAATAAAGAAAATAAATTGGTGCCCGGGCCTTTTCCTGCGGGCAAGTAGAAAAAAAACGTCAAAATGAGTATGAAAAAGATGCTCAGGACAAAACTTATAATATCTCTACGGGCCATTAAAACATCGTTTGCACCCTTTTTAAGGATCCTTCCATAAATAATGAGTACGGAGACGAAAAATATATGAACGGGAATGATGACCAGGGAAAAAAAATTCATGTAAATTCCCAAGACGTTGGCCAGGACATAAGCAAGCCAGAAGGGTGTTTTTTTTTCTTCGAAAGCCCGATAAAATAAATAAAGAGACAGAATGGAGAAAAACAGGAACCCCGTGTATCCCCTGGCCGTCTGGGAAAATCGAATCATATAGATGGAAAGCGCGGATAAAAAGGCGGCGATGATCCCTTCTTTTTTGCCAAATATTTGTTTCCCGAGGAGATAAATCATCCAGACACTGAAAAAGCCAAAAAGGGCAGCCGGAAGTCTGGCCATGAATTCAGTTTTTCCGAGCGGCAACAGCGGATGAAGCAAAAGTGGGTAGAGGATACTTCCAAAATTCGTATTCATGATATTGGTTAAAGACGAGGCGGCGATCTCAACAGTATGAAATGTCTCGTCCCCATAAAGTGGTCGGCTTCCCAAATGATAGAAGCGAAGAAAAAACGCGAAAATGAGGACGATCCCCAGAGAGAAGGATAAGATAAAATGCTTATCTTGGAGTTTCATTTGAGATCTGAGTGCCGGGCTTTCTTGGTAAGAGGCCCGTTTTCACCGAGATGGAAGATGGAGAATGAGTCATCCTTTTGTCGAAAGAGATATTCTCTCCAATTTCCTAATGAATATATATTATTCAGGACCTCGTTTCAACAAAATCATCCCTGTTTTTCCCTAATTTCGGACCTTCAGGCGTTGACATTCAGATTGATCTTCCTTATATATTGGGATTGGATCGAACGCAATTTTTCCAGTGATTGATCTGGAAAGGAGCGATAGAGATGAGAAGACTGTTAAGAAATATTCTCTGGCCGACGGATTTCTCGGCCGAAGCGCGGGAAGCCCTCCTGTATGCGGATTTTTTCGCCAAAACGTTCTCGGCGCAGATCACGGCGCTTCACGTGGCCCCCGATTTCGCGCCGGCGCTCTATGACACATCCCTTATCCAGAACGAGATCAGCCTGAGGACGGACGCCTTGAAGAGAAAGGCCCAGGCCAGGCTCAAGTCCGCCGGCGAAAAAAAAGGCATCGCTTTCAAAAAAATCATCGTCACTGAGGGCTCGGCGGCCAAGAAAATCATCGAGACGGCGGAAAAAGAGAACGCCGACCTGATCATCATGGGCAGAAAAGGGCAGTCCATGCTGGAAAAAATCCTGATCGGCAGCGTGGCCAACCATGTCCTCAGGCATTCGCCCGTCCCGGTGCTGGTGACGAAAAAAGGAAAACAAAAACTCGTTATCAAGAAGATCCTCGTGCCGACGGATTTCGCCAAGGAAGAGGACATCGAGCGGGATTTCGCCTGGAATCTGGCCAAGGCCTTCGGCGCCTCGCTCACCTTCCTCTATGTCCTCGAACTCTACGGCCACGAGTTCCGGATGGTGGACCAGATGTTCCAGTCCGTCCTCGAGAAATTCAAGCGGAGGGCGGAGAAGGTCGGGAAAGGGATCGCCGTCGCCAAGGACGTGACCCGGGCCATCAATGCGCCGCAGGGGATCGACGACTATTCCCGGACGCACCATTTTGACCTCATCGTCATGGCCACCTGCGCCCGCGGGCTGAGCCGCTTTTTCCTCGGGAGCACGACTGAAAAGGTCATTTCTTACACCGACCTTCCGGTTTTCGCCCTGCCGCCGAAATACTGCTCCTGATCGAAAATTCGGCCCGCTAAAATTCGGGACACAATTCCTTAATATCAATATTCGGTTTATCGTGCCGGGAATGAGAAAATTGGACTGTCCCGGATCGTCAGGGGAAAGAGAGGGCATGTTGTGCCCGAGAGAGGGCGGAGCGGACCTCTCCGGCTCCTCCCTCGGGACTCAATTCCGTGGCAGGCGAAGAGAGAAGAACACGCTGGGTGGCGTTGAACCTCGTCCTTTCCAACAGCCTCAGGTCGGGGCAAAAAATCGTGGCCCATTTTCCCGACCTGAAGGACGCCTTCCGTGCCCCCGCGGCCGAGCTCATTTCCTTGGGATTGGAGGAAGATAAGGCCCATGAGCTGACCTCCCCTCTGATCCTTGACCGGGCCAGTCGGGTCCTGGACTGGATCGGGAAAAAGGGCTTCTCCGTGCTTTTGAACGAGGATGAGGGCTACCCGGAGCTCCTGCGGGAGATTTTCGACCCGCCCTTCGTCCTCTATGTCGCCGGGAATCCGGAAGTTTTGTCCGAGCCGGCCGTCGCGGTCATCGGCGCCCGGCGTCCGACGCCCTTCGGGAGGGCGGTGGCGGAGAAGTTGGCCAGGGATCTTGCCGCCTGCGGCCTGGTCGTGGTCAGCGGGATGGCGCTGGGCATCGACTCGCTGGCCCATTGGGGGGCTCTCGAGCGGGGGAAGACCGTCGCCGTCCTGGGTTCCGGGCTGGATAACATCTATCCCCAGGAGAACAGACCCCTGTTTCGAAAAATCGCCGAGCGCGGAGCCGTCATCTCCGAGTTCCCTCCCGCCATGCCGCCGCTGGGGTTTCATTTTCCCCTGCGGAACCGGATCATCAGCGGGCTTTCGCTCGGCGTCGTGGTCGTGGAGGCCTCCCGGCGCAGCGGTTCGCTCATCACCGCCCGGCTCGCCCTGGAGCAAAATCGAGAGGTCATGGCCGTCCCGGGGAATATCACTTCCGAGCTCAGCGACGGAACCAACTGGCTGATCAAGTCGGGCGCCAAGCTTGTGGAAACATGGGTAGATGTGGTAGAAGAATTCCCGTCACCCCTGCGGGAGAGGTATCTGGCCCGCAGGACGGAGGAAAAAGAAAAGATGCCTGATTTGAGCCCCGAGGAGAAAAAGATTTTCGATTGCCTCAAGCCGGACGAGCTTACCCCCATCGATGAGCTGGTCGAGTCGAGCGATGCCTCCGTTTCCGAAGTCCTGGCCCTCCTGCTCAACCTGGAGCTCAAAGGCCTGGTGCGCCAGGCGCCGGGAAAGAACTTTCAGAGGAGTCTCTAATGCAGAAGTCTCTCGTTATTGTCGAATCCCCCGCCAAAGCCCACACCATCAACCGCTACCTGGGGTCGGATTACGTCGTCAAGGCTTCGCTGGGCCATGTCCGTGACCTCCCCAAGAGCACCCTGGGCGTCGATGTGGAGCATGATTTCGCGCCCAAGTATGTGGTCATTCCGGAAAGGAAAAAGACCGTCGCCGAGCTGCAGAAGATCGCCCGGGACAGCGCCGCTGTCATCCTGGCCGCCGACCCCGATCGCGAGGGGGAGGCCATCTGCTGGCATCTGAGCGCGCTTCTCCAGGACATCAACCCCAACATCCGCCGGGTCTTGCTCCACGAGATCACCAAGCAGGCCGTCGAGGAGGCTTTTCAGAATTTGGGAGTGCTCGACCAGAACAAGATCAGGGCCCAGCAGACGCGCCGCATTCTCGACCGGCTGGTCGGCTATCTCATCAGCCCGCTGCTGTGGCGAAAGATCGGCAGGGGGTTGAGCGCCGGCCGGGTCCAGTCGATCGCCCTGCGGCTGATCTGCGAGCGGGAAAAAGAGATCAAGAAATTTGTCGCGGAGGAGTACTGGTCGATCACCGCGCTTCTGCAGGCGGCGGAGCCGCCGGCGTTCAAGGCCGGCCTGGCCAAGATCGACGGCAAGAAGCCCAAGGTCGGCGACGGGACCGGAGCCCAGCAGATTGTGGACGAGCTCAAGCAGACCCCGTTCATCCTCGAGGACTTCAAGGTGGAGGAGAAAAAACGGCACCCCGGGCCGCCGCACATCACCAGCACTCTCCAGCAGGACAGCTTCCGCCTGCTTCAGTACCCGGTCAAAAAGACCATGGCCGTCGCCCAGAAACTCTACGAAGGCCTGCCCATCGGCGAACGCGGTTTAGTCGGGCTGATCACTTACATGCGCACGGATTCCGTCCGCATCTCCGAGAGCGCCCTTGCCTGGGCCAGGCAGTACATCGAAACAGCCTATTCCAAGGACTATGTCCCCCCCCACGCCCGGGTTTTTAAGAATAAGAAAAAGGTCCAGGATGCCCACGAGGCCATTCGCCCGACTTCGCCGGACCTGCCGCCCGAGGCCGTCAGGCCGTTTCTCAAAAAGGACGAGTTCGACCTCTACCGGATCATCTGGAACCGGTTCATCGCCTCGCAGATGAGCCCGGCCAGGGTGGAGGAGACGGAGTTTTCCATCCGGGCCGGCCGGTACGAATTCAAGGCCAAAGGCGAGGTCCTCCGCTTCGAGGGCTACTATGTCCTCTATCCGAGCCTGAGCAGGGAGGCCGTAATTCTACCCCGGGTCCAGAAGGGAGAGACCCTCCGTCTGGCAGATATCGAGTCCAAGCAGAATTTCACCCAGCCGCCTCCCCGCTACACCGAGGGCAGCCTGGTCAAAGAGCTCGAGGCCAAGGGCATCGGCCGGCCGAGCACCTATGCCCCGATCATCGCCACGCTCCAGAACCGGGTCTATGTGGTCAAGGAGAAGGGGAAATTCATCCCCACGGAGCTCGGCATGTTCGTCACCGATTTTCTGGTCGCGCATTTCGCCGATCTGATGGAGGTCAAGTTCACCGCCCGGATGGAGGAAGAGCTCGACCGGATCAATGTGGGCGAGCAGGATTGGCTGGAGTCCCTGCGGCGTTACCATGTTTTGCTCGGCCAGGACCTGGCCAAGGCGGGAGAGAGCGAGAGCGTCAAGGGCAAGGGCATCCCGCTCGACGAGAAGTGCCCGCGCTGCGGACGGCCGCTGGTGATCCGGGAGGGGCGCTACGGCCGGTTCAAGGCCTGCTCGGGTTATCCGGAGTGCAAGCACAAGGAAAGCCTGACCAAAGTCGAGACGACCAGCCTGGAAGAGAAGTGCCCGACCTGCGGGGCCCAGCTTGTCCGGAAGAGGGGCAAATACGGCTTCTTTGTCGCCTGCTCGGACTATCCGAAGTGCCGCTATATCAAGAACGAAAAGACGGAGAAAAAAGAGACGGGCATCGCCTGTCCCCTGGGCTGCGGCGGGATGATTCTCCAGCGGAAAACGCGGCGGGGCAAGGTTTTTTATGGCTGCAGCCGGTTTCCCAAGTGCCGGTTCGCCACCTGGAACGAGCCGGTCGACCGGCCCTGTCCCCGCTGCGGCAAACCCGTTCTTCTGCGTAAGACCCTGAAAGACGGGACGCAGCTCTCCTGCCGCGACGAAAAGTGCGGCTACAGCGAAAAGACCGCTGAACCCGGGCCGGATAAAGAGAGCGGAGAGGGTGAAGCGCGAACTTAGCGAATTCCTCGATTACCTTCGCTATGAGCGGAACGCTTCGGCCCATACCATTTCCGGCTACCGGTGCGACCTCGGCCAGTTCCTTGACTACCTCGGCGAGAAGGAGTTGGCGCTGCGCCGGGCCGACAACGTTCACATCCGGGGGTTCCTGGCCCATCTCCATGAACGCCGGCTCAGGAAGAGCACCCTGGCGAGGAAGCTCGCCGCGGTCCGCTCCTTCTATCAGTTCGGGGTCAAGAAGAAATGGGTTGCCGAAAACCCGGCCAAGGTTGTGGCGACCCCCAAACAGGAGAAGCACATCCCTTCTTTCCTCTCCGAGGAGGAGATGGCCAATTTTCTGGAGGTCCCGCCGTCCAGGAGGCCTCTCGATTTGAGGGACAAAGCCGTCCTCGAGCTTCTCTACGCCACGGGAATCCGGGTCAGCGAACTCGTCGGCATTAACTTAGAAGATGTCAGCTTCGCGGAGCGGCTCGTCCGGGTGCGGGGAAAAGGGAAGAAAGAACGGCTGGTCCCCTTCGGCCGCGTGGCCGAGGAGCAGCTGAGGTCGTACCAGGGGGCCAGGCCGCAGCTTCTGCAGGAGCGGATCGGCGAAAAAGCGATGTTCCTGAACTATCAGGGCGGGCGGATCACCTCCCGCTCCGTGGAGAGAATCGTCGATAAATATATCCGCCTGACGGCCGTGAAGAGAAAAATCAGCCCCCATTCCCTGCGCCACTCTTTCGCTTCCCACCTTCTGAGCCGGGGCGCGGACTTGCGCGTCATCCAGGAGCTGCTCGGCCACGAAAGCCTGGCCACGACCCAGAAATACACCCACCTCGACCTGGGCCGGTTGATGGACGTCTACCGCAAGAGTCATCCCCGCTCCTGATCGTCGCCTCGCCGATCGCGATCACATTTCCATTTCCGTGATGCGGGCGAAGCCTGTCGCGGTTCACCCCCGGCGAGGCTCGGGGTTGGGATTCGTCAGCCCGCTCGTTTCCCACAGCGTCTCTTTGGAGGGAGAAAGCT
>CAZYWP010000029.1:0-9169 GCA_964651495.1 uncultured Eubacteriales bacterium
TTGACGGCTTTCATTCTTTCAAAAATATAATTTCATCTAATTTGAATCCTGATGGTCCAGGCGGCAAACTGAGGAGGGTTACAATGGCTCTAAGCTCAGGTCGCTTTTCAGGAAGTCTTGCTGGCCGCTGAGCCCGGTAGTGAATATTTTTCATGGTCCTCTCTTTGCTCGGGGGGAAGAGGTCTGTCGGTTTTCTGGCGCTCTTGAGCGCGTCCGCGGCTTCCTGGCCCGTCAAGAGTGATTCCCTGCGTTTGACAAAGCCCCATCGCCGGTGATACAGTTTGTTTGAAACATCGGCTCATGAGATTCGGGCCGAAAAGGGAAAAAGGTCACGGCAACGGCACAGCCGAATATCCAATTCATGGTTCTCGAGACAAAGAAAAAGGAGGTCTGAATGAGTTTCCGATCAAAAAAAATCTTGGTCTTTTGCGGAGTTAGTCTTCTCCTTTCAGCCGGTTTGTTCTTCGGCCAGCAGGTCATCCAAACCCAGTCGCACAATACGGCCGAGGGAGTCGAGGTGGACCTGACCAGCCTGGAGATCCAGAACAATATCGTCACGGTGAAGTTCAGGCTCAGAAACACAGCCGCTCAAAAGCAGAACGTCATCATTTACTTCAAAGACTCTTACATCATGGACGAGGTCAACCAGAAAAAGTATTATGGGCTCAAGGACACCGACGGCCTCTACATCGCCGGTCCTGCCTCTGATGACAACAGCGGAGGTCGATTCTGGTATAACATCGAGCCGGGAAAATCAATGGGCCTGTGGATCAAGTTTCCCCAGCCGACCGATAGTCCGGCGTCGATCACCATCTCTCTACCCGGGGTGTCTCCGTTTGAAAACGTCAAGCTGGCCAAGTAGTGCTGAATTCATGAAATGCCTGGCCTGGGCGGCGTTTCTGGTTTTCTGCTTCGGGCCGCCTCATCTGTTGAGCCGCAGCCGGGCCGGAAGCGGAGTGAGCACAGCGTTCCAGTCCGGCAGAAGTGCGGAGGATCCAGTTATTCCTGCCGACGCCCAGGAGAAAGCCATCCTGGCTTTGAAGGCACTGGGCGCGGATCGAGGTGCCAAGGCTATCTCCTTCAAGGCCGCCGGCATCCTGGGAGTCTCTAAAGAGATCGGGTTTGACAGCAAACAGGTTCAAAAAACCCTTAAGGACCTGGAGGCGAAAGAGACCAAGACTGCGATCCAAATCGACCTTCCGGGCGATATTCTTTTCGATTTCGACAAATGGGACATCCGGGGCGACGCCGAAGGGACGCTCAAGAAGGTGGGAGAGATTATCAAAGCCTACCATAGCCCCAACGTGCTCATCACAGGCCATTCCGACTCCAAAGGACAGGAGGATTATAATCAGAAGCTCTCTTTGAAGAGGGCGGAGTCGGTCAAGGATTGGCTCGTGAAAAACTCCGGAGTGGACGCCGGAATCATGAGGACAGAGGGTTTGGGAGAAGCCAAGCCTGTCGCCCCCAACACCAATCCCGACGGGTCCGACAACCCCGAAGGCCGGCAGAAGAACCGCCGTGTCGAAATTTTGATCAAGAAACAGTAGAAGGCTGCTTTTTTTTCTGCCATCTTAGCAGTTCTACTGCCTTCGCCAAAGCCGGGTCATTCGCTTCTTTGAATTGGTGCCAGCACGCGGGCACGTTCACGTCCGGGATGATCCCAGGCTCCTCCCAGATGCCGTTGGCCTGACCGCGGGGCTCGAACGTCTCGCTGGCGATCCATGCGCGCGAGCCGTCCTCGAAATTATACTGGCTGGCCATCGCAGGGTAGAATTCGTCGTTATTCATTCCTCCCTGGATGCGCGCCTGTTATTTTGCCCCGATTTGTCTCGTTTTTATGAATAAGTCAGGCCAGATCAAATGATGGTGAACCACTTTTCGCAGGTTGCGGTCTTGTCCGATCCCCCATCCCGCACGGTGGTGACGATCTTGTACCTTCCTTTTTCCAGCCCGTCAAAGGTGTAAGTGAAAGTGAGGGCGACTTCGGTGTTGAAATTCCAGGAGGAGAAAGGCAGGCTGGCGAATTCCTTTTGGCCGCCGAGGATTCCCCCCTTTTCATCTTCCAGCGAAAAATCCACGTTGAACCCGAACTCGTATTTGCCGGCGGGGTTTTTCTTCAAGGTGTAGCCGAAGGGCTCGAGATAAAGATAGATGACTTCCCCGGAGGCAAATTCATCGCTCTCCCTGGGCTCATAGATTCCGTAGGTGTTGCCGTCGCTCTTGACGAACTTCAGGTTCTGGAGCAGGAGCGGCGTCACAACCCAGTAGTTCTCGATGGCCGACCGCAAAGATGAGAGGGCGGCCGCGAAATCCTGCTTTTCCAGGGCGGCCCCGAACTGGGTGAGAGCCGCCTGCATCTGGGCCGGGACACCGGGTATTCCGGCGGGGGCTGCGGCGGGCATCCCTTCTTCCGCCTTTTTCCCGCACCCGGCAAAAACAACCGCCAGCACACATCCCAGGACGATCAATTTTCTCATTTGCGCCTCCTTCATTTTTATAGTGTATTCAAAACGACAAATATTTCAACTGGATGCATTCCGGGCCGGGCGAGCTCGAGGCCTCTACGGCGCTGTCATACCGACGCGGCCATCGTGGGTAATGAAAACGCGCCGGCTGCCGTCCTCGCTCTCGAGATAAGCCTCCCACATGTTCCAGGCGGCCTTGATCTGCGGCGGCCATTTGTAGCCTTTGACTTTGACCTCGCCCAGGCTGAGGTCGGTCAGGCTATCCGTGTATTTCCCGTAGTTCAGGAAATACGTTTTCTCCTTGTAATACACCTGCCGCAGCGCCCACTTCGCCGCTTCCTCGGCCTTAACGATAAACGCCTCTCTCCCTTCTCCCGCATTCCGATCGGAGAACTGTAAATATCCCCACATCTCGGGATAGTGGATGTTGATCAGCCCTTGCGGCGCCCAGACCCAGTTATCTTCGGGCAGGGGTTTTCCCGTTTTCGAATCCTTGACTTTTTCGTACTTCCCCTCCTTCGCTTCGACGCGGTACTCGACGCGCGAGAAGTTCACCCGCCACTGGTCTCCGGCGAGGGGGGGCTTTTTTTCCGGCACGCCTTCCTTGAGCACTTCCCAGGGCATGGCGATCTCGACGCTCCAGCCCTTGTCCTTGTCTCCCGGCTGATTGATAGTCCCGCTAAGATTCACTTTCGTTTTCAACCCCTGGATGTCCCAGGAATGAACGGCGGGGCCGCCGTCGCGGTAGGGCTGGACGAGGAGGAGGTCCCACTCGGTGCCCAGGGCGTTCATCTCCAGCTCGTAGTAGAGGTGGGCATCTCCGAGCGGGTCGATGAAGACTTCGAAGTCGTTGTCGTAAAAGATGACCGAGTCCCGTTTGGTGAGCGTCGCCCAGATGTCGGGCTCTTCGAGCTCGGCCCCGAAATAGAAATAATCCTTGTCCCAGAGCATCTTGGCCCGGGTTCGGAAGCGCGGCTTGGGCTTGAGCGCGCCTTCGATGTCCACGAACTCCTCGGTCCAGGGCGCCTTCTGCCAGGCCGGCTCGCCGAGGTTTCCGTCGATCGTCAAGGGCGCGGGCGCACGGAAGCAGATGTAGTGCGGCGGGGCATACGGAATTTTGGGCTCGGCGAAGACCTTGGGTTGCGTGTCCTGATTGATTGCCCCTGCTGGCATAGTCAAAAGCATCACTAAGATAAGGACAGCGCAGCAAAGAGATAATCCACTCTCCATGTATCGCCTCCTTGCCAAGCGAGATGAACTGATCAGGGCAAAAAATCAAAACTGAGCAAAATCAACTTAATATGTCAATGATGGTCCTGTTGCTGCTGCGACAACTTCGCTAGCCGGCATAGTGGGACCTGTAGGTCTTGGCGGCTTCGACCATGGCCACGATATTCTGGGGCGGGACGTGGGGCATGATGTTGTGGACCTGGGTGAAGACAAAACCCCCGCCCGGAGCCAGGACCTCGATTCTGCGCCGCACGTGGTCGTCGATCTCCTCGACCGTCCCCAGGGGCAGGACGCGCTGGGTGTCGCAGCCTCCGCCCCAGAATGTCAGGTCCTTCCCGAATTCGCGCTTCAGCCTCTCCGGCTCCATCCCCCGGGCGCTCGTCTGGACCGGGTTGATGATCTCGACGCCGATTTCGATGAGGTCGGGAAGCAGGTCGGCGATCGCGCCGCAGGAATGCAGAAAAAGATGGATGCCGGGCCGCTTTTTGACCCGCTCATAGATCAGGCGGTGACGGGGCTTGAAGAAGCGGCGGTACATCTGAGGCGAGATCTGCGGCGCCAGTTGTGTGCCCAGGTCGTCTCCCATCTGGATGATCTGGACATAACCTTCGATCGCGTCCAGGAACCTCTCCAGACTCTCGAGATGCAGCTCGGTGAGCTTGTCGAGCAGCGCTTCGACTTTGCGCGGATTCTCGACCAGGTCGATGAGAAATTGATCATTGCGGCAGAGATATTGGCCCCACTCGAGCAAGTTACCGCCGAATGCGGCCATGACGGCGAAATCAGTGCTCTCGTAAAGCTCCCTGGCGCGACGCCGGATCTCCGCCGCGTGCTCCCTGGTCAGCGGTTCGTGCCAGGGAGCTGTCGGGAAGGCCGCCCAGGTCACTCGGCCCATTAGCTCGGGAAGTTTTTGGAGCACCGAGAGATCACGGCCGTCCCAGTCGTGCAACGGAAAGTGGGTTTGGCTGAGATAAAAAGACCCCGCGGGCATGGCGCCGATGGGCCGGCCCTCCGCGCTCCTGGCCAGCCATCCTCCCGTTCCGTCGGGGACAAAATCGGCGTAGGCCGGAATTTTCGCCGGCGAGCCGTCGGGCAAGGTGAAATCCTTCCAGTCGGTTTCAGCGGTGAGAAAGGCGCGGCCGAGGTCGACGACATCCGTCTCCACATAATCCAGAATCGGCAGCTCCGGCTGCGCGAGCTGCTGCACGACATCATAGATCCGGGTATGACCAGCGCCGATCCCGAGATATTTTTTCAGGTTGTTGTAGGCGACGGCGGTCACTCCCGTGGACCGCATGGCGCCGAGGTCGAGCGGGATTTTGTCCGGCTCCCGATGGCCGATGGCCGCCAGCACCCGTTCCCGTTTGGTCATCGTCTCAGCCCTGACCCAGGATAAACATAATATGTTATGACAATACTTCGCTAGACCTGACAGATTGATAAAGAAAAAATATGCCTCTGTCCATTCTGTAAATAATCCAGGCTCACTGCATTCATATTAACCTGCATCGATGTCCACAATCAAAGGCGCGTGGTCGGATGGCGTCGGCTTCTGGCGTTTGCGCGGCCAGAGGTCGAGTTCGACGCTCTTGATCTTTTTCATCAAGGCACCAGTCGCCAGCGCGTAGTCGATCCTCATGCCCTGGTCCTTCCAGATGGCCCCGCCGATGTAATCCCACCAGGTGAACTGCCTCTTCTCGGGATAGAGCCTGCGGAAGGCATCGACGAGTCCCCAGTCGAGGAGGCGGTCAAACGCCCCCCTCTCCTCGGGCATGGTCCCGATTGAGTCGGCCAGTACCTCGGGCGAATAGACGTCGATGTCCCGGTGGGCGACGTTGAAATCGCCGACGACGAGAAGCGGGTCTTTCGCGGCGAAATTGGCCGTGAGAAATCCCCGGAAATTTTCATACCACCTCTGCTTGTACTCGAATTTCTCGGTCCCCTGAATATCGCCGTGCGGCGCGTAAACATTAAGGACATGAATGCCCTGAATTTTGGCCCGGATGAGGCGCTTCTGGGAGTCCCACACTTCGTCATTATATCCTTTGAGCAGCTTTTTCGGCCCAATCTTGGTCAGGATAGCGACACCGTTATACGCCTTTTGTCCGAAGAGATGGCACTCGAAACCGAGCTTCTCGAAGTCTTCGGCCGGGAAACCCGCATCCTCGGTCTTCAGTTCCTGCAGGCAGAGGACATCGATATCGTGCGCGCGGTGATCGAGCCACTGGAGGACGAGGTCCTTCCTCGCCTTAATGGAGTTGACATTATAGCTGCAGATTTTCATGGCCATTTTCCGTTTTGTATGTTCTCCCCTCCCTTGATTCTCGTATTTCTTATTTTATCGCTTCGTAACGGTCTGTACCAGGTGAAATACAGGACAACAGAAAGGGCGGCGGCGATGGAAAAATAAATGATGGCCGCTTGGTTTTTTCGGCCGACAAGGTACATCGCCCCCACCCACAAGGAAAAAAGCCAGGGAATGCCCAAGACGACGTTGAGCAGGTCGCTGCGGAACGGGACCTCCTTCTTGAAATCGGGACGGAGCTCTTTGATTCGTTTCGCCACCGGCCTCCAGAGCCCGGCCGGCTGCACTGTCATGTAAAAATCGATAAGCACCTTTTCGTCTGTGGGCGGCGTGAGATAAGAGACAAGGATAGAGGCGGCCAGCCCTATCGCGGCGATGACAGGAAAATAAATGTAGAGAGGGGCGTCCCCGAAAAAGGCGGCTTGGACCAGGGAGGCGAGGATGCCTGCCGCTACACCCGCCGTGAACCCCCAGCCGTTGAGCCTCCACCAGTACCAGCGCAGGAAATTGGGAAGAAGGACGCCGGCGCCGAGCGCCGCCATGATCCACTGGAAAACTCTGTGGATGGAAGTCGCCATGGAGCCGATGGCGATCCCCAGAAGAATGAGGACAAGAGAGGAAAGACGGCCGGCGCGGACGAGCTGATTCTGGGTGGCATCCGGGCTGAGATGCTTTTTATAGATATCGACGACGAGATAAGAGGCGCCGGCGTTGACCGTCGAGTTGAACGTGGACATGAAAGCCGCAAGAAGGGCGGCCAGGATGACCCCGCGCAGGCCGACGGGGAGAAAGCTCTTGATCACAGCCGGCATCACCTGCTCTGTGTCGCTGACTCCCATGAACCCGCTGAGGAAGAGAAGGGCGATGCCCATGGCCATCGGCCAGCGAAGCGTATGGAGAACTCCCCACAGAGCGCCCAGCTTGGAGGCATCGCGCTCATCCCGGGCCGAGAGAAACCGCTGGAAGTCATAGAGTTGCTCCGGACCGCCGAAGCAGAGGAGCAGGCCCTTGCTCACCCAGGCGATCGTCAGCGCGCCAAAGAGAAAAAATTCCGTTTCCAGCAGGGCCGGGTTTTTCCAAGGAATGGAAAGGCTGAAAAACGAGCCGGAGAATTTTTCGGCCAGGGCACCGAGGTCCACATGGCGGAACCCGAGATAGGCGATGATGACGGCGCCGAAACTCATGATGACCGTCTGGACGAGCTCAGTGATGACCAGCGAACGGAAGCCGCCGAAGACGATGTAAATCCCGGTCAGACCGAGGATGAGGGCGGCGCAAATCTGGCGGGAGAACGGCAGGTACTGCTCGCCGAACTTGCCCATGCCCACGGCATCGTAGGCTAGGAAGCTCACCACAGTGACCACCGCAAGGGCGGCATAGGCCGAGCGCGCCGACTGGCCGGCCGCGTCCTCGCCGAAGCGCGTCTTCATCCATTCCGCGGCGGTCAGCACCCGGGAGCGGTTGATCCAGCGTCCCATGAAGGCGGCGAAGAAGATCGGCAGCGGAAACCCCCAGATCCACTGGTGCCACATCGCCTTCATGCCCAGCACGCAGAGCAGCGAGACGATCCACATCGTCCCGGTGATGTCCCAGTAGGAGGAGGACCCGGAAGCGGCCAGCATCCACCAGCGCATCCGGCGGTCGCCAAGAAAATAGGAATCCACGCCGCGGGAGGCGAACCGCTTGCTGAGGAACCCGATAGCGATCATGGCCGCCAGATAAGCGGCCACGATAAACAGGTCGATGGCCGCAAGCCCGCTCATGGTCATATTCGTGTTCGCAGCAACGTCTCTTAAATATCCATTTTCGCCAAAAATATCAAATTATCCTGGCTGACCTGCGGTAATTACGTGATTTCCGAATAAGAGTGACTGTTGCTCGCCTTTCGCGCCGATATTCATTCAGGTATAATAAAAAACAGAAAATTCTTCGTATCTGAAAGGAGAAACTATGTTTAGGAAAAATGTTTTGGTTATTGGGCTGGCTTTCATTCTCCCCCTGGCGCTGAATGCAGCCGCCCAGCAGGACCAGCAGAAGGCGATGGAAGCCTACATGAAGATGATGGCGACGAACGAGAACCACGCCTATCTAGAGAGTTTTGTCGGCGAATGGAATGTCACGAGCAAAGGCTGGATGCAGCCGGGCGCCCCGCCAGAGACGAGCGAGAATTACTCGAAGGCCGAGATGATCCTGGGCGGCCGCTTCATCAAGATGGAGTTCAAGGGCACGATGTTCGGGCAGCCGTTCGAGGGGCTCCAAATCGTCGGCTACGACAACATGAAGAAAAAATACATCACCTTCTGGATCGACAGCTCCAGCACGGCCTTCTTCCTCACGGAGGGAGTCCGCGACGCTTCGGGCAAAACGATCACCGAGAACGGAGTCTGGCCGGACCCGATGACGGGCGGCACGATGAAGGTGCGGGGCGTGACCAAGGTTGTCGGCCCGGACGAATTCACTTACGAGATGTACATGGTCGGCCCCGACGGGAAGGACTTCAAGTCGCTGGAGAACCGGGCTGTTCGGAAAAAATAAAAAAAATAGAGCTAGCTATTTCTTCTTGACCTGGTAGCGGATGATGGTCATGTACTCCTTCGGGTCCTTGGCCATGCCGGGCCCCCGGAGATATTCTTCCTCGTGCGCGCCGGCGATAACATAGCCGCTGGCGGTGATAAATCTAAGGAGTTTCTCGATAGTCGGTGTCTCCTCGCTGTAAGGACCGACATAGAGGATCTCGGCGACTTCGCCGTATTCCCACGTTTCAATCCTCACCCCGGTCACGTCGGGCGGAAGCTGCGTGATATTCTCCGGAAGGGCAAGCGCATAGAGCCCCGTCCACTCCTCCTTGGGCGCAGTCGCTATGCCGAGCCAGCGGGCCCGCGGCACCGACATCTTGACTCCGGGCAGGCGGAAGAATGTCCGGAAGAGGAGCGAGAACGCCTCCTGGCCTTTGACGTTGGGGTCGCCCTTCGCTTCAACCACGAGCATTTTTTGTTGCGGGAGAGTGGTCAATCGAGGCTCCTTTAGCGCCTCATACTGGCTGAAATCCTGCGCAGCCTGGAAAGCTGGGCCAGAGGCTGTAGTCAGGCACAGTCCAATCATCCCGAAAATGCAGGCTTTTTTCATGAGTTTCCCTCCTTGTTAATTTTTTGATTATAATCTAGCC
>CAZYWP010000029.1:9269-27097 GCA_964651495.1 uncultured Eubacteriales bacterium
GCTTCTCATGATCTCGCTCCAGTTTCTTGCCGGATGTGCTTCCGAAAACATCCCCCAAAGCGAGAAATTTTGGGTGCCCAGGGACCCGCCGGGAGCGGAATATGTCATTGACGCAAAAATATCGGCTGCGGGGGAATCCGCATCGGTCGAGGCAAAGGGGGCCATCACCCTGGTCAACTCCGCCGCACGTCCCCTGTCCATCCTGGCCATGGAGTGGACCATCAGTCCGGCTCAAACTCTCGAACTCAGCCTCGCCGGCCGACCGCTCCGCCTTCTGAACGAGGCCAGGAACCTCCCCCTGTCCACTCCCCTGCTCTTCATGCTGCCGGAGCCCCTCCAGCCGGGAAAGAAAGCCCGTCTGGAAGCCCGTTTCACCTACTCAGCCGCCGTCCGCGAAGGCCAGATTCGAATGCAATTATGGCACCCGCTTCTCTGGTGGGAAGGGATTCCGGTCCGCAATTCCTTCAAGGTCAAGCTGGACATGCCGCAGGGGTATATCATGGCTGTGAGCGGCCGCCTCAACCCCAAATCCGGTTACTATGAAAACGCGAGCGTCACCTCCCGCTTCGGCCTCTACCTCTTCAGCGCCATGAAGACGGAGCAGCGCGAGTCAGAAGGAGTCCAGATCACGGCCATATTTACAGAAAAAGGAAAGGACTGCGCGCTTTTCTGCCTGAACTCGGCGGCGGATATCATCGCCTTCTACAAAAAATGGCTCGGCGCCTATCCGCACAGGTCCCTCTGCATTATTCCCGGAGGAGCTCAGCCTTGGGGCGGATACCCATTCGCGTCCGGAATCGTGGTCATCCACGGCCAGGAGACTTTCGACCCGAAGAAGCCTGAAACCGAACAGACCTGGTGGAAATGGATCACGGCCCACGAAATCGGCCATCAATATTGGGGGGAATATGTGATGCCTGACGATGTCCTGGACCACTACACCGAATCCTGGCTCATGATCGGGATGGGGATCTGCGCCGATCAAGAGTTCATGCTCAGCCGAGGGGTCGGATGGGAGAGATATCGAGGCTTCATCGACCGCTATCTCGAGGGCGTCCGAGCGAGAAACGACACCACCATGGACGCCCCGCCTTCTCTCCTTAAGACGCAAAAGTTCGACAGAAATAATGTCCTCATCCACGGCAAGGGGTTCGCGGTCCTCAGCGCCCTGGAAACAGCCATGGGGCGCGAAGCATTCGACAGAGTCTATCGGAGGACCGTGGCCGCCTACGCAGGAAAGCGCCTCGGCTGGCGCGACCTGCGCCGCGCCTGCGAAGAGGAGACGGGCGAGAATCTGGGCTGGTTCTTCGAAGACTGGGTCCGGTCCAACAGGGTTCTCGAGTGTCGGATCACCTCCCAGGCTTCGACGCCGGGAGAGGGCGGCAATGTCCATGAAGTTCAAGTGGAATACGGTCTGGATTCCATCCGGATGCCGGTTCCGGTCAAGGCCGTTTTTGAAAACGGGACATCGGAGACTCAATGGACGGATAGACTGGCCAGGGTGAACGTGCTCCGGTTCAAGAGCCCGGCTGCCCTGAAAGATATGCAGCTTGATCCGGAGGGTCGCTTGGCGCTGCTCAAGGAGAGGGTGCCCAGGACGGCTGAGGAGCTGGCGGAGTCCGTCCAGGCTCTGGATTGGACAGGGACGGGTGAGGCTGCCCTTGAAATCTTCAAGCGGCCGGAGGCGGCGGAAATCAAGAATTCTCGTATCTGGTTCAAACTGGGGATGCTGCTTTATGACGGACGCTATTATGCTGAGTCATTGGAGGCCTTGGGGAAGTCGGGCGAGCTCGACCGGTCCGATTTCAACCTCTTTGTTGTTCTGACCTGGCAGGGGCAGATCAAAGACCTCCTGGGTGAGAGGGATAAGGCGATCGCCTTCTACAAAGAGGCCTTAAAACATGACTCCGGCCAGACCATGCGCCACGACCAGTACGGGCTCCAGATCAATAAGGCCTGGGTTGAGGAGCGCCTCAAGACACCTTTTCAGGGACAGCGTTGAGGGTAAAAGCACCCTAACTCATCTCTGCAGTCCACCCGCACGGCCCTTTCCTTGGCGAACCCCTGAATCGGGCCTGCTGCCGCCTTGAAAGTCTTAAGCGACACAGCCCATGCTCTTGGGCCGTCTTGACATTTTCTGGGTTGCGATTTACGCTTCCCCGCGATGGTTCGATGGGGCAACCCAGGCCAATATCTGCCAAATATCCAACGGCCGAAAGCCCGGCCAAAAACGGAATGCCTATGAAAGCGACCAACTCACGGCAAGCCAAAGGCGAGCATCGTCAAAACACGCTCCAGGGAGCGCGGATTACCGTTCTTTGCTTCATTGTATTACTCGCGTCGGCGCTCGCGTCATTGGCCGCACAGCCCGGGCAAAAGGCCAGCAGCACGTGGCCCCAAGAGTACTCCGTCGAGCGGGATGAGGCCGCCGGCATCCTCGCCCTCCGCACCCGATTCTACACCGTGGAGCATGACTTGAAGAGGGGCGGCGCCATTTCCCGGATCACACTCCGGCACGGCAGGTCCCCCAATCTGCTGGTCTGTCCCATCGAAACCCGCGTCCGGGATGAAAACGGCGCCGAGTTGACAGACCTGAATGATTCAGCTCCCAAAGTCGAACACCGGCGTTCGGGGCTGAACGAGATCGTGACGGTGGAGAATGCCCTCGTTGATCTTGATGGCCACGCTTCAGGTCTGTGCGTGAAGTCCACTTTCGAGTACCGTTGGGGCTACGTCAAGATCCATAAAGAGTTCCTCGTGCCGGCCGGCGGTTTTCGCCTGCGGGAAGTGTGTCCCATCTCGACCATCCTCGCTCCCAGCCTGACCGATTACGGCTACCGGGAAGGGATCACGGAAGAGGAAGGGGCGCCGCCGTTCTCGTTCGGCAGTAACCGCTGGGGCAAGCTGCGGCCGGGCCGGGCCTCGGATCGGCCCCTCGAGACGCGCTATGTGCCGCGGTCCATGATCTTCGTCGAACCCGGCGCCGAGGGCCTCGAATGGTTCGTCGGCTCCGACCTCTCCCAATGGGAATTGCAGCTCACCGGACGCCGTGGTCAGGGCCGCTGCCTGCTCCAGCCCAGCCAGGATCCGCCCGGCCTGGCGCTGTCCATCTCCCCGCTGTGGACAACGTCCGGCGCGACGGCCCTGACGAATGGCTGGGCCTTCGATTTCTACATCGCCGTCCCGATCCTCGAAGGGAACGCGCACAAGCCCTGGATTCATACCTCCTTCAATCGTAACCGGGGCAACTGGATTTCGGCCGAAGAAATCCGGCGCTGGGCGGAGCAGGGCTACCAGACCGTTCACTGTCATAACGATGGCGATTACTACGACGACGGACTGTTCTGGCGCGACGGTTCCTACCCCCCGTATCCCGACATGGATGGCTACGACAAGGTCCTGCAGGAATGCCGCCGCGTCGGCATTCGAACTGCGACTTACTTCTCGAATAAGGAACTCCACCCCAGCACCAAGGAGTTCCAGGAACACGGCGCGGAGTGGGGCCGGAAGAACCGGAAGGGCGATCTCCAGCACAACTTCTTCCGCGGCCAGAGCGAGTTCGGCGCCCAGATGTGCCTCCGCTCCGGCTGGCTCGAGTTTTTGAAGTCCTCCATCGACCGGGTGCTCAATCACCATCCGCTCGACGGCGTCTATTTCGACTGGAACGTCGCCCTGTTCTGCTGCAATCCTCTGCACGAAGCGAAAGGCGGCGGAGGGCCGGCCCGGGGCCATTGGGATATTGACGAACTGCTGGACCTGATGGAATGGACCCGGAACCGCGTCGGCCCGGACGGCCTGGTGATCGTCCACAACACAACCGTCCCGATGTTCGCCAGCGAAAATTTCGCCGACTATGTGGTCGCTACCGAATGGGGCTACGGGAAATGGACCGACCGCGCCCCGGACCTGCAGGACCTGCCCCTGGAGTGGTCGCTGGCCGGCGCCCGTTCCCGCGGCGTGATCAGCTATGGCACCATCGACGACAAGGCGCCCCGGCGGCTTCACAAGCTTTTCGCCCTGGAAGCCCTCCTGGGCGGCGTGACCCCCTGGCCGGCCAGCCCAGAGATTTTTGAGTTGCTGCCGCTTTTGAAACCGCTCGGCGACATCGAGTCATATCGGTTCGCCGACTGGCGAAACCAGGCGGTCACCTTGTCCGATCCACTCTGTGCCTCGGCCATTTACAGCCGTCCCGGTGAGGCCTATCTCCTGCTGGCCAACTTGGACCAGGCTCCGCGGGAGGTCATCTGCGTGCTACATCCGGAGAAGCTGCCTCACCCCTTGGCACGTCCGGTTGCCGCCAGCATGATAGCTGCGGGCTCGGCGTCGGTCATCAGTCCGGACCAGCGTACCGCCTCAACCTTGGATATTCGCCGGATGGTCGGGAAAGGGCTCAAGATCACTATCCCCGGGGATGATGCCATCATCATCCAGGTCCGGTAGGGACCAGTAACAGAGCTTATTTTCCTCAAGGCAAGATTTCTTAACGATTCCCGCCGTCCTATTTGAACAGGCGGGCGGCCCAGCCGCCGCCGGGCGCGAGCTTGATCTTCAGGCGGTCACCGGCCCTGACGATGGCCTTCGACTTCGTATAATCGGACGCCAATTTGGACGCATTGAGGCCGTCCGCATATATCTCGGCTCTGTACTCCCCGGCGCCGAGAAAAGACAGGTCGACCTCGAGGTCCCGCGGCGTCCAGTCGGTCATCGCGCCGACATACCACTCTGCACCGCTCCGCCTCGCCACGACGAGATAATCGCCCACTTTGGCGTCCAGCGCTTTTGTCTCGTCCCAAACCGTCGGCACCGTCGCCAGGAAATCCATGATCTCCGGCTCGCGCTCGTAAGCCGACGGCGAATCGCAGAGCATCTGGAGCGGGCTCTCGTAGACCACGAACATGGCCAGCTGGTGGCAGCGCGTCCCCTGGCTCATCGGTTCGGAAAACACCGGCTTGAAATTCTTCTCCGTCGCATTTCTCATCGCGCCCGGCGTAAAGTCCATCGGCCCGGCCAGCATCCGGATGAACGGGATGAGGAGGTCGTGCTCCGGCGTGACGCTGTTGCTCCATTTGCTGTACTCGAGCCCGAGCACTCCCTCTCTCGTCAGGACGTTCGGGTACTCGCGCCGCAGCCCGGTCGGCTTGAAGGCGCCGTGAAAATCTACCAAGAGCCTCCTCGCGGCGGCCTCGACGGCTACCTTCTTGTAGAAATTGACCACCTTCTGGTCGTCCCGGTCCATGAAATCGACCTTGATGCCCTTGACTCCCCATTTCTCAAAGAGATCGAGCGCCTCCTGGAGCTGGCGGTCCAAGGTCAGCCAGACGCACCACAGAATCAGGCCGACGTTCTTCTGGCGCGCGTAGGCCAGCAATTCCGGCATGTCGATTGCCGGGTTGAGCTTGAACAAGTCGGCCGGGTCAGACCAGCCCTCGTCAAGAATGACGTACTCGATCCCGTATTTGGAGGCGAAGTCAACGTAATACTTATATGTCTGCGTGTTGATCCCAGTTTCAAAATCCACGCCGAAAAGATTGAGCGCGTTCCACCAGTCCCAGGCCACCTTTCCGGGTCTGATCCAGGAGGTGTCATTGAGAACGTTAGGCCTTCCCAACCGGTAGACGATGTCGTTTTCGATGAGGTCGGCGTCCCGGCGGGCGATGGCCAGGACCCGCCAGGGAAATTCCCTTGTGCCGGCTGTCTCGGCAATGTAATCAGCCCTCTCGCTGACAGCCAGAGTCCGGTCCCGCTTCTGCTCCTCCTTTAGGGGATAGGCGGCGAATTTCCCGAACAGGGCCGGCGACCCGTCCGGGGATCCCATAACATAAAGACCCGGATAGTCATCCAGGTCGGCCTCGGTGATGGCGATTTTGGGCCCGTCCTCGACCTCGACAAGAACGGGCAAAAAGGCCATCTTCTCGGCGGTTATCTGGCTGAGGGGAATAGAGGCATAATTTTTTTCAAAGGAGCTTTGAAAGCTCTCTACGAAGGGGAAATAAACCGCCTGGTCCCGGCCGAATTTGAAGCTCGCCTCTTCGGCAACAACTTTCACCCGTCCCTTGAATCTGGTGAAAAACCGATAGGCCACGCCGCCGTCATAGGCCCTGAATATCAGCCCGAAATTCCCCTTGAAATTGAGCAGCGTTTCGTTATACCGGTCGATGATAACCGCCCGTTTTTCCTTGATCACGGGAGAAATTTTCTCGTCCACCGACCGCGTTTTCATGCCGGCGAGCCGGGCCTTCTCTCCAAGATTTCCAACGCCTCTGATGGTCAGCGAAATCGAAGACGGAGCCACGACTTCTTTAGCGTCAACGAACACGGCATAGGTGATCCGCTCATCCGCCTGGATGAGGACCCGGATTTTCTTATCCGGAGATTGGAGTTCATAGGTTTTGCCGAAAAGCGCCATGCTCAGCCAAAAAAAAGCCAATAAAATAAAAACCAGGGAGACCTTGTTTTTTTGGGTGATGAACATATGCACCTCCTCTTTCGGGCAAAGAACGCGAGACATCTGTCATTCGATTTTTCCCCCTCCCCTCTATCCCCTCCCTCGGCGGGGAGGGGATAAAAGAGCTCTCCCCAGGGGCATGCACCCCTACGTTTGTCCCCAATAGCTATGTTGCTTTTCCATTTTAACAACGAACTTATAATAGGCGAAGCCACAATTGCGGGATTCGGCATTTTTCCCTTTATTCTTTGGCCGACTCGGCCATGGCGGCGATATTTTGCGGCGGGACATCGGGCAGGATGGCCTCGTGGCTCGGGCTGACGATGAGGTGGGGTCCCAGAATATCTCTGATCCGCCGCACCTCATCCTTGACTTCGGCGGGCGTCCCGTGGTTGAGCACTCGCTGGGTGTCGACCCCGCCCATAAAAGCGATTTTCCCGCTGAAGTCGCGGGCCAGAGTCTCAGCCTCCATGTTCCTGGCTTTAGCCTGGAGCGGATGAAGGCAGTTGACCCCGGCATCGATCAGCCTACCGATGACTCTGTGGATCGAGCCGCAGGAGTGGAGGATGACTTGATAGCCGTGCCGGTGTCCCTGCCCGGTGAATTTTCTAAACCAGGGCAGGACAAACTCATCGAACAGCCCGGGGCTGAGGATGAGGTCGAGCTGGGTGCCGAAATCGTTCCCGAAGAAGAAACCGTCGACCAGGTCCCCCGCCAAGGCAAAGAAACGCTCGTTGGCCTCGAGATAGAAACGACAGACCCGCTCCGTAACCGCGTGGACGACATCCGGGTGGGTATACATCTTGACCAGGTAATGTTCCATCCCGAAGAGGTCCATGACGTCGTGAAAAAAGGGGCACCAGAACCCGCTCGCCCGATAGGCATCCCCGGCCTCGCGGAGCCGCGTGAGCGTCTCCTCAAAATCCAGGTATTCGACCCGCGGCCAGTCGAAGAGGTCGACGTCCACCGCTTTTTCACAGCCGGCAAAGGGGCCCGCCTGGCCGTGGGACGTCTTTTCCCCCCGCAGGTCGAACAGCTTATGGCCCTGAGGATGCCTGTACGTCGAATTCAAAAGCTGGGGCGATATCCAGCGCAGGTCATCGCCCAATTTCCGGCGCAGCTCCTCTTCGGTTCCCGTCCCGAAATAACGATGCAGGCTTGGCCACGTGTCGGCGTGCGGGTTTCCCAGCCAGAACCCGGAAAGCGGCGCCGGCCGAAGCCCGATAATAGCCCGGATAAGCTCGCGGCGCGAAACATTCCCCGCGGCGCCGTCCTCTTTTGTTGACCCGGCCATTTCGCTTACCGCAGCACCGCCCCAAAGTCGCTTTTTGTCCGCGCAGGCACCTGGCTCAACTCACCTTCACCTCAGAGTTTCAATTCGGCAATCTTCAGCACGAGGGGGAAATAGCGGTCGCCGGTCCCCAGGTCCCAGCCGGCGGCGCCGGGCCGGGCTTTCAGGCCGGCCAACGCCTGCGCCGCCGCGCTTTCATTATTGGCCAATTTGGCGATCGCCCACCCGGCCACCACATCCGCCTGCCCGCGGGCCTCCCGCCAATCATGCAGGAGCTGGACCGCCTCACCATCCTTCCCCAATTTTTTCATGGCCAGCGCGCTGACGTAGTGCTCGGAGCTCCATCCCGCTCTGAATTTCTGACTGTCGGCGGCGACGGCCTCGAGGTATTTTCTGGCCTCTTCCTGGTTGCCGGCTTTCTCCGCAGCCAAGGCCAGTATGAAATTTTCCAGGCGCTCGTCGACTTCATACGGCTTCCCGACGCCCAGACGTTCCGGCCACATCCTGGCCTTTTCGACAAACGAACCGGCTTTCCGCGGACTCCCTTTTTTCAACGCCTCTACGGCAACAAACAGGTTCGCCTGCCGGTAGAGGTCCCGCCCCTCCCACGCCCCTTCATAGGCCAGGACGGTCGTGCGTTCGAGGATCTTCAGGCAATCCTCATGTTTGCCGCTGTGGAAGAGAGCCCTGGCATAGTCCATGGCGAGGGCGAAGTTGTCCGGATACAGGTCGTAGACGGCCTTGGAGGTTTGAAGGGCCAGGTCGAACCGGCCGTTCTTTTCCTGGTAATCAGTGAGGGATCGCCAGGCCCGCCAGCTCGTCTTGTCCAGGTCGACGGCTCGCTGGATGTCGGCCAGGATTTTTTCCTGGTCTTTTTCTGCCGCCGGCAGCCTGGTCCGCGCCAGATAAAAGGACGCCCAATCCGGCGCGTTGGCCAGCCCGGCAAACAGCGATCCGGCCTCATCCAGGCGGCCGACATTCCACAGGACCAGGGCAAGGTAATACGTCGTCTTCCAATGCTCCGCCTGGCCGCCCGCCCAGCGGAGCACGGGGATGGTCTCGAGGCGGAAAGGGAATATAAGGTCGGGCGGACCTTCCAGGGCCCATTGGAGATGCTGCCGGCTCTTGGCCGCGTTCTTTTCCCTATAGAGATAGGCGAGCCAATAGTCCACCATCGCATAGGAGGGCGACATCTCCAATATCTGCGCCGCCTCCGACTCCAGGCCCAGGTTGAAATAGCTCATGGCCAGCTCGAGGTAGGTCTCATGAGGAAGCTCGTTCCGGATGAGAGAGACAAAGGCCTGGCGGTTTGACGAGGTCGGATCGAGAAGGTAGCGCTCGAAGCGGGCAAAATGGCTGAGCGGATCGATCGCCAGAACCCCCGCCAGGGCCTCGAGAGCGGCCGCCTTCTCCTGCCGGAGGCGGTGGATGATCGCCGAGACCTGCCGGGCATCCAGGTTGAAGCGGTTGTAATCCAGCGCCCGGCCGGCGTATTCTTCCGCTCTGTCCAAATTATTTTCACCAAGGCTCAATTCCGCCAACTGTTCATAGGCCGCGGCCCGATATTCCATCGACCTGGCGGCCCAGCCGAACCCGCTCTTAGCGTCGGCGAGACCACCGAGCCGGCGGCTGGCGACGCCGTAGATGAAATTCGCGCCGGGATCGTAGGTGTCGACGGCGAGAGCGCGGCGGGCGAAGTCGAAGGCCTGGTCATATTCGGCCCGCTTGAAGTAGAGCTCGGCCGCGCGGGTGAGAGCCCGAACATGTCCGGGTTCTTTTTCCAGGCAGGCCAGGTACTTGTCTAAAGCCTCAGAATAGCTCCGCTGTTTGGCCAGCTCGTCGCCGGCGACGAAAAGCCCCTCGGCCGAGTTCCAATCGAAGTCAGCGGGAGCGGCGAGCGGGCGGTGGAGCGCGTTGTTCTCCCGGTCGCGGCTCGTCCAGCGGAGCTTCTCCCTTCCCAGTTCGACTGTGACGGCGCCTGCGGCGCCGGCCGCATCCAGGTCCTGGATGAAGGTCTGCATCGGCTGGAGAACCAGGCGCCGCCGCATGATTTCCTTGCCACCCATCCTCACGGTCAGTTCGTCATTGATGCTCTGGAGCGGGCACAGGCCGATCTTCAGCTTGCCGTCCTGCTGCGTCACGTTCAGGGCCGCGTAAGGTGATGCCGTCACCAGACCGCCGATGTCTTTCACCGGGAACCAGATCTCCTTCCAGCGGAAGACCGACTGCGGAGCGAAAAAGATGTGCTTGAAGGGGGTCAGGCCGCTGTCTCCGCCGGCCTGGTTGTACAGAAGGCCGGTCTGGGGCTCGGTATAATTCCGGGTCCGGCCGTCGCTCAACAGGTCTGTCCAGATCTCTCCGTCCCGGGCGAGCGACCAGACCCAGAGCTTCATTCCCGGCTTGTCGTCGTAGAGCGCCCAATGGCCGTAGCCGAAACCGGCCTTTTCGAAATAGCCGCCGAAGGCCTCCCCGTACTCGCCGAGGATATGGTAGGACTTGTGGCTGCCGAAGGTATTGTTGCGATAGTAGGACAAGTCACGGCCCTGCCCATCCAGCGGCCAGGTCGCCTCCCGGCCGTCATGACCGATGTAGTGGGTGCCGGGGTAGGAATACTTCAGGTCCTCGCCCACGTCTTCGGCTCCCGTCATCCAGTGGTAGAGGGAATCATGGAGCGGGGTCGGGTTGAACCAGAAGCACTCGGCCTCAAGATAGGCCGCGTCCTTAGGAACGCGGATATTGACCCGCCAGGACGTCCGTGAGGGGAGGTCGATGGCGCCGACAATGCAGCTCACGCTCCCGTCGCCGTTTTCTTTGATGAGATAGTCTACCGGGGTAGCGGTCGTCGGAGCGTGGCCGATGAGGCCGAAATTGAACTCAATCCCGCCCGAGGTCCAGGGCCCCCGCATAGCGATCTCCCGGAACTTGACGGCCTTGTTCCAATAGATGAATTCCCGTCCGCTGGATTTCTCGACGGCGCCCCAGACTTTTCCCCCGATCTCCGGCGCGACCAGCACTTTAATATAAGGATTTTCAAGGGTGACCATTTTCCATTCCTGGTCCCGGCCGGCCACGCTGTATCCATGGAACCGGAAATAAGGGTAGATGGGGCCGATGAGCGGAACCAGGTCGGGGTCGGAAAAAGGATAAGTCTTGAACACCAGCTTCCCCTCGGTCACTGTGGCCTGCTGCCCGACGGCAGATGTCAGCCCAAGCAATAGACAGAGAATCAGGCCGGGGGTTTTTCTGAGGAACGCTGCGGCAAAGACCATTTTCGCCTCCTTTGGGGGGGCCGCTCCCGGAGGGAACGCCCCATTTTTTCCATTCGATCAGTCGCGTTTTGTCTACCGGGCAGGTGAATCCGGCGAGGCCTTGCAGGGCCGTCACCGGTTTCCTCACCGCGCCTCATTTCGGCTCCCAAGTATACAATTTCCCGGGCTCAATCTCCACAGCTTCGTCGCAGAGCTCCCTCTGAATTGACAAATCGCGCAGCGGGTTTCAAAATAAGGCGACCACGATAGAAGCGCGTCTAAAGCGAGCATGATAAGAAAATGGCTCTGGCTGCTGCTGGTGCTGGCGGTGCTCTATGCCGCCTCGACCTTCAACACCGGAAAACGGCAGGCCAGGTACCCCATCCTCAAGCGGATCGACAAGGCAATCACCGTCCTGGTCTGGATTCTGCTTGCCTCCTACGGTTTCACGTTTTTCTACTGGCTTTACACCGAGGTCATCCGCTGAAGGATTGCCTCCCTTCAGAATCCCAGTCTGAGCAGAACCCCCTGTCCATCCGCCGGCCAGCCCGCCGGAATCTCAACCTGATTCCAAGCCAGACTCAGAGATAAGTCCGACCTCGCGCCAGCGGCCCGACTTCTCCAGGCGGACAGACTTGATCTCGAACGGTCGGAAAGTAAGCTGGAGGCGAATCCTGGGATAGCGGAACTGTAGGACAGCGGTTGTCGCCGCGCCGCTCGTCTCATGAACCCGGATGACCAGCGCCCGCCGATCCCTGGACCGTTTCAAGGCAGTCAAGCGGATATTTCCCGGTTCGCAGGAAAAAAGCGCCCCTGCCGCACCCGGGTCGATGGCACGGATTTTCTGGCCGCCAGCTCGTTTGTCCCGTCTTTTTCCCTCCTCAACCGCGCCAAAGGGGAGATGCGCGAGGGCGAACGGAGGAGAGTTGAGCCAGTCGGCCAGCCCCGCTACGGTGCGGCGGACTCGATCAGCTTCGCCGGCCGTGACGAGAAGGCGGACCTCGTGAAGCCCCTGGTCCATGAATTTCCGGGCCGGGAATTTCGCCACGGGGAATCCGCGCTCGTGGCAGTAAGCGGCGCTACGGAGAACGGACAACCGCACCTCGCCGGCGGAGAAGTCGAGCCCGTGCTGTCCGCTTCCTATGACGGCCAGCGCCGTCCTCAGTCCCTTGACCTCCCCTTCGAGCAGGGCCCAGCGCCCGAAGACATGCTCGCCCCCGTCGGCCGGCCGCTCGACAGCCCCGCCCGGGATTTCGCAGACAAGAGAGCCACGGCGAAAGACCGTGGGGACGGCGAGCTTGAGCCTCTTGCGCTCCTCGTTCCAGTGGATGCGCAGCCGGAACTCGATGACCGGCCAGGAAGGATAGCTGACGGTGTGGAAAACAATTCTGCTGCTCTTCTGAGAAAACACGGACTCGGTAATTGTCCGGGCCGGGCCGTTTTCGATGACCCTGACGCTTCCCGGCAGCAGGCGAAACCGGCCGGCCCGACCCCGATAGCTCAGGCAGCCCGTCCCCCAGGAATCCCCGTCGTCGGCGATGACCAGCGGCTCGAAGAGGGGGCCGCGCAGGCAATTCTCGTTCCCTCGAGCCGAGAGGGAGGTTATAAATCCCCTATTCCGATCGAATTTATATTTTAACTCGAAATTAGACCGTATCTCACCGCTCCTTTCCTTCCGGCCGGGATGCGCCCGGGCGATAAAATGGGAAGCGCCGACGCCAGGAAGGTTGGCGATAAAACAGAGCTTCTTCCGCCAATTGAACGGGAGAAGGGATTCCGGCTGCTCCTCCTGGCAGGGGATCTTCCGGCCGTCGAGGCCGTAAACACGAAGATGCCACTCCCCTTTCCAGAAGGGGCGGTAGTCGGCCAGGCACTCGACTTCGACCGGAACTCTGGTCAGAGACGGGTTCGCGTTCAGGACCGTAATGGGGATGGGAGCGGCCGGCCCGGCGGCAAGCCCCCGATTCCAGGCGGCGGCCGCCTCGAGCCTCAGGCTCCTCGCCGCGTCCAGGACCTTTCCGTACTGGTCGAGGGCGTCTTGTTCCGCCGGCTCCACGCACGAGCCGGTCAGGATGTCATGAAAGTCGTTGAAGAGATGGCCGCGCCAGGCGTCATTCAATTCGGCCTCGGGATAGTCCTGTCCTGCCGTCCACCAGGAGGCCGCCCGCAACGCTTCAGCCTGGACAAGAGCCCCCAGGCTCTCTTCCGCTTTCCTCTTGACGCGCGCCAGCGAAGTGTAACATCCGGTAAAGACTCTTTGCAGTTCGCCCTCGACGACGGGCGCGTTCCGGCCGTCATCCTTCAGGGCTTGGTAAAGCCGGTCGGGCGTGCTGTGGAGGATTTCGACGCGGTGCTCCCTGCTTACGAAACGGTCGATTTTCTTAAGGTCTTCCCTGGTCGCTCCGCCGCCGTGATTTCCCAGCCCCCAAAACACCGGGATATCCCGGCCGAGCTCGAGTGCCCGGGCTATGCCCGCCTCTATTTTTTCTTCGATGTTATCCCGCTCCGAATGATACAGGCCGACCTCGATCCGCAGGGCCAGGATCTCGCTCCCGTCCACGCCGCGCCACCTGTAGAGGTCCGCGGGCAGGAGGAGCTCCTCTGGCTGCGGCCGCATGTGGATGTACATCCTGTAGCCGGCCTGCCGCAGGACCTGGGGCAGCCCGCCGCTGTGGCCGAAGGAATCAAAATTGTAGGCGACGCGCGGCCGGGACCGGAACTTCTCCCAGAAGTACCGCCGCCCCTCGGTGATCTGCCTGATCAGTGATTCGAGCCCCGGCAGGTTGAGGTCGGGCTGGAGGTACCAGCCGCCGCTGATCACCCAGCGTCCCTGCCCGGCGAGCTCCTGGATCCGCCGGAAAAGCTCCGGATCCAGTCGTTCCACCCAGCGGTAAAGGACGGCTTCGTTATGGTTGAAGACGAACTTCTTGTTCTGGCCAAGAAGGGCGGCCGCCGTCCGGAACGTCGCTACCGCTTCGGCAGCGCCCTCTTCCCATCGCCACTGCCAGACCGGGTCCAGGTGAGCGTTGCAGATCAGGTGGAGGCGCGGCCGCCGCACGGCTAAACCTCGTCTTTGGCGGGAAGGTTCTTGTACCAGGTGAAATAGAGCACTACAGCCAGGACACCCGCTAAAGCAAGATAGGTGAAGAACCCCTCCCAGCGGCGCAGGAACATATAGAAAGGAACGAGCGCCAGCGAAAACTGAAAGACCGCGGTCAGCAGCCCGTTGAGGGCGTCGATCGCGGGCATGGGGTCCTTGGCCGGGACGAGCCCGCGGCGCGCCGCCTCTCTCCTGATGGGTCCCCAGAAACCCCAGGGCCGCACCCGGGCGTAGAACTTCACCAGGACCTCCCGGTCCGCCGGCCCGGTCAGCGCGGCGGCGATGATCGTCGTGACGAAGCAGAGCCCTACGTCGATCGCCAGGGCCGCATGGGCAGGCAAATGCGGAAACGCGGCGACGCGGCCAAGGACCAGGACGACCGAGATTCCCATGCTCCAGACAAAAGCTCTGGCGCTGAACCGCCAGTAGTGCCAGCGCAGCGTGGCCGGCACAAGGATCACGGTGACCCAGACAAAAACCATGGTCTCCCAGGCGGTGATGATATGGGAGAAGGACAGGCTGAAGACAAACCCGATGAGCAGGGCGGCGCCGGAAGCGAGCTGCCCCAGCCGGACGAGCTGCTTCTGGGTGAACGGCCGCCGCACGTAGCGCTTGATAAAATCGTTGGTCACGACCGAGCTCGTGACATTGATCATGGCGGAGATCGTCGACATGAGCGCGGCCAGGAGCACGGCCATAAACAGGCCGCGCATTCCGAGGGGAAGTTTCTTGAGCACGAGCGGCATGATCTTCTCGGCGTCAAACCCGGCCTCCGACCCCAGGTACAGGATGCCGAGCATCATGAAGGCGCAGCCGATGATCCAGCGCAGGGTGAACCCGACTGTCCAGAGCCCTCCCGAGAGAGCGGCGTCGCGGATGGAGCGGGTGGTGAGGAAAAACTGGAAGTCCCAGACGTTTGGTCCGGCGAGCACCCGGAAAACCAGCCAGGAAAACCCGGCCAGGAGAATCGGTCCGAAATAGTTGAAATGCTGGTAGCTGGCGGGGGTCGTCTGGAGATAGGACGGCCAGAGCCGCCAGGCCGGGGTCAGCGAAGCCCAGCCGGCCTCCTTCGCCGCCAGAAAGGCCTCGGGAGAGCCGCTCCGAAAAACCATGATGGCCAAGATGACGGCTCCCACGGCAATCAGCGCCGTCTGCAAGATATCAGTCAAGATCACGCCGAAGATGCCGCCGAGAATGACATAGACTCCGACCACGGCGAAAACGATCAGCGTAGATTCCGACCGGGAAAATGGCAGGAACTCTTCGGCGAACTTTCCCGTGCCGACGGCGATGAACATGAGGTTGAAGATCATCAGGACGAGGACAAAGGCCGCCGCGGCAAAGCGGGCCGCTTCGGCGTCCCGGGTCGCGCCGAAGCGCGTCTCATTCCACTCGGCGAAGGTCATGACTCCAGAGCGGCGGATCCACTTCGCCTGGAAAGCCATGTAGAAACAGATGATGAACCAGCCCCAGTAGATGTGGGTCGCCCAGAGGGACTTCAGCCCGAGGTAGAAGAGCACGCCGACCATGGACATGGTGCCGCCGATATCGATGTAGCTCGAACAGCCGGCCAGACCAAGCATCCACCAGGGAACGTTCCGGTCTCCCAGGAAATAGGAATCCAGTTTTTTGGTGGCCCGGCGCCGGATGAGGAAGCCGATCATGGCCATGAGAATGAGATAAACCGCGATGATCGCCAGGTCGATGGGATGGAGGTTCATGCCGTTCTTCTCTTTCCCCCGTTTATCTTAACGGCCGGCCAATGTCAAGAACGTGGTTCAACATCAACAAACAATGTCCGGCGGATCTCTATACCGAGTCCCTGCGCCGCCTCACCCGGGAAGAGCTGGAGTTTATCTTGGTCCGTGAGGAGCCTCGAAGGGTCCTCAAGACGGCCGCCTTCACCTATTATGGTCATTATTATCGGGTTCCCGACGAATACATCAAACGCCGGGTCTGGACGAAACTCAATGGGACGAACCTGACGATAGAATGCGGCGGGGAGGTGATCGCCAGGCATACCCTCAAAGAGGAGCGCTATCAGGATGTACCCAAGGACCAACTCTAAAACCAACTCCCCCCCATGCGACAGTTGAGATGTGGCATAATATCCGGGGGACGTCCTTGACATCGATCGACATCTGGGAATATCCTTTTCTGGTGAAGGGCGGCGCCGATTCCGAGCTCAGCGGGAGGACAAATTTAAGCCTGGCAAAAGGAAACTCTCCTAGGTGGGGCTCTGGTTTAAGTCGCTCTGATGAGCGTAGTATCCATGATTCCTCTCTTCGCTCAAAAAGAAGGAATTGCCATTGGTCTGATCGCAGGACTACTAGGGATGAACGTCGGTGGGCTACCTGGCTCAAAGTTCCCATACGGGTTCATGATCGTTATCGTCTTGATGGTCGCTATTGCCGTGGTTGAGTTGTGGTACTTCAAACGGAAAGGATGGTTTGATTAATAAACTAATACAAACGCATTAAATAACATTACATAATCGCTTTATTTTGGCCGGTGTCCAAGAATGAACCGTTTTATGGACGGCGATCCAAGTCTCCTCCAGGGTCGCAAACCAATGATTCGTCGTCGATTCGTAACGAACCTGCCGCCATATCCGCTCTTGGACATTCAACCCGGGTTGATAGCTCGGTAAATACATCATCGATAGTCGCCGATGATGCTTGAGAAAAATATCGACCTCTTCGCCTTTATGCCATCGGGCGCCGTCCACCAAGAGCCGGATGGTGTAGCCTCTCAGGCTTCCATAAAGCTGCTTCAAGCACAGAAGAAATCCTTCTCGATTCCCTTGGGGATGACGAATCAACCCCGTTTTTCCCAAAAGCGGGGCCACCCAGCCAAAAATATTCAACCGTGCCTGATGCTGACTTGTGGTCGGAACCCGAAATCGTCTGCCGCGTTTGGCCCAGCCCATGCCCAGACGAGGATGGAGGGTAAAGCCCGTCTCATCTTCAAACACCACCGTCTCCTTCGGCCCCAGATTTTTGAGTTTTTTTTAACGTCTTGGCAAATCTCCTGGCGTCCTCCGAGCGCGCCTGGAGATAGGCATAGCTGCTGTGTTTCAGACGATAACCCAATTGGTGCATCCACATCTGAGCCTGGCGGACCTTCAGCTTTACCCCAAACTGACGCTTTATGTGAACCACCAGCGTTGGCCCATCCCAGCGGACCCGGTTTAACCCGAATTCCAGGGGAGACCTCTCCAGATCATTCTCGAGGGCCTTCTGAATTTTGTCCGTCAGGTGAGTCGGCCGGCCCGGCCTCGGCAATGCCTTTAGAGCCGTCACTCCCCGCTCGTTCACGTTATGCATCCAATTATTCAGGCTCTGACGGGTCAAGCCCAAAATGTCGATGATCCATTTCGGCCTTTGCCCTTCCAAAATAAGCAAAAAAGCGGCCACCTTGATTCCTATGGCGGCGCCAGGCGTTTTTCGGACAAAGGCCAAAAGCCCTTCCCGAGTCGCCTCGGGATGTGTTAGAGTGAGGGTTGGATTTCGCATGCCCTAAGATTATCATGAAGCTTGTCAATATGTCAATTTATTTAATGCGTTTGTATTAGTGTCTTGGATTGGTTTCAGAGGTGCCGGCTATTCGCTAGAACCGCCGTCACGAGTGGACGGGGAGTCCTCATGACATCGAAAAAAACCCGCGCCCATCGTCTAGGAGCGCGCGCCCGGCGCGGGGGCAAGAGCACCTACCGTCGTCTCCTCCAATAGTAACCGCCGCCCC
>CAZYWP010000030.1:0-25262 GCA_964651495.1 uncultured Eubacteriales bacterium
ATGCGCGTTTGGATACTCTCTTTTTGACCCTTCCGATATCCTGGAAAGGAACACTTGCTCAATATGCAGGACGACTCCACCGATTGCATTACAGCAAGAAGGAAGTTCGGATATATGATTATGTCGATCATCAAATGCCCATGCTTGAACGGATGTATAAGCGGCGATTACAGGGATATCGGGCGTTTGGGTATGAAACTGAATAGGCTTGTTATGGATGTGGGCGTCACGCCAATGAGGAAAATGGCCTTGAAGAATCAATTGACGCAGTGATAAAATTAAAAGAAGAGGTCAATAATGAAAGCTAAAACAACAAAGTCGATTCAAGAGATAAAAAGAATCTTGTTGTCACATAAGCAGGATTTATCGGATAAATATGGAGTCAGGGAAATTGGAATATTCGGCTCATATGTAAAAAACGAGCATAAAAAAAATAGCGATATCGATATTCTTGTTGATCTAGAGAAACCGATGGGATTCTTCAAATTTATCAGGCTAGAGCGCTATCTGTCCGAATTGTTGGGGGCTAAGGTGGATCTGGTTACTAAAAATGCTCTTAAGCCGCATATTGGACAGCGTATCCTTGCAGAAGTCATCTATGTCTAAAAGACGAAGGATTATTGAACTAAGAGATTATCTTAACGACATCCTTGAGATGATTGCCGATATTGGAGAGTTTACAAAGAGTCTGACATTTGAAGAATTTAAAAATGATAAGAAGACCGTTTATGCAGTTATCCGATGTCTTGAAGTCATCGGAGAAGCCAGTAAACAAATCCCATCAAACGTCAAGAAGCATTATGAGCAGATCCCCTGGGAAGATATTGCAGCGATGCGAAATAAGCTCATCCATGAATATTTCGGTGCTGATGTCTATATTGTCTGGCATACCGTTCAAGAAGATTTAGGGCCGCTAGAGGCGGCAGTCAAGGAGGTTGCGAAAGAATTTTTGGATTGATTTTTTTACGGTCGTTTTCAGAGAAAAGCTGCCGGGGTGGCGGAAGTGGTAGACGCAAGGGACTTAAAATCCCTCGGAACGAAAGTTCCGTGCCGGTTCGAGTCCGGCCCTCGGCACTCCTGCTTGCCCCCTGTTTTCCTTGATTGAGATTGGCCTCTCCGATCATTCAGGCTTTTACATCAAGGCATGACCAAGCCTTCGTCTTGCGCGGCCGCCCGAAGCCTGGCGTCAGAGGAGGAAAATGTTACAGGCAGCGACGTGAGTCGCTTGATCTCCAGTGCGGAGGCAAGATGAAGGGCGTCGAATCCCCGAAGAGCGTGTTTCTCAGCCAGGTCTCCTGCAGACTTGACCAAGTTGTTGTTAAGGTTAAGGACAAAATAGTGTTCCCAGTCCGTTTCGAGTTCATTCTTGACGCGTTTGTACTCGTTCTTGTCTATTCCCTTTTCCCGGAATTTCCGGGAGAGAGCAGCCCTGGCTTCAGCGTAAGAGAGAATCGAGGTGGCGACAATATCGGCCGCCTGCACTCTTCCGGCGATCTCATTTGAATCCGGCTCCTCGGCATACAACTTGACCAGGTCACTCGTCTCGAGGTACAGGATCATCTTCTTTCTTCGATGACAATCTCGGAGACGAGCTTTCCGGTCACTCTAGCCGGACGAACAGAACCAAGCGGCTTTCCTCCCTTCCAGAAAGCCATATCCTCCCTGATCAGCTCGGCCATTTTCTCGATCTCTGGGCTTCTTTCTGCCGAGGTCAAGTAAGCAATGATTTTTCCTCTCTCTGTGATGGCCAGTTCTTTCCCTTGCTTGACTTGGCTAAGATAATGGCTCAGCTTATTCTTCAATTCTCTAATCCCGACGGCCGTTGAATCTTTCATTGTAGCTACATCATATATTTAAATAGCTACAATGTCAATCTTGGGAAACATGATCCCGTTTACATGATTTAGACGTGTTGGATCCGCTCAAAGTCTCAGCAGAGTTTTCGATATGTCGTCTCGGGATCTGCCGAACTCAAACCAACTCGGATGAAAATCTGTTTTAAAAACTCACGAGATTCAAGCTTGTAATTCGCGAATTCAGAGGATGAGGCCGATCGGCGCAGCTACCAAATGACCTCTGTCTCGACAACAAAATATTTATAGTTTCCGTAGGTGTAGGCAGCCTCGTATTTTAAGTGTTCTTTATCATTCTTGGTGATGAAAACCTCTCTGATCTGCTGTCGGCTGGGAAATCTCACTCCCTCATGGACAATATTATAGGAGACAGCCCAAGTGATCTTGCGTTTTAGCTCACCCACGGAGGACTTAACTGTCTCGGCAAGATAGACGATCGAGGGAGGCTCCCATTCGATTTTCAGGATGCTGTAATCGGCCTCATCGATCCAGATTTTCCCGAAGTTGTTATTTTCCTCCCTTGGCTCTTTGGGCTCGGCTCTCAGGACAACGGCTCTTCGGGGGCCGATATTTTCCGAGCCTGTGATTTCATAGTTAAAGTGCTTCTGCCAGTACTGGCTGAGAAACCCGACGGGACCAAAAACCAGAAATCGAGTGGACATCCTCGTTGTTTTGAGCTCTACGTCCTGCTCGTTTTTCTTTTTTCCGTTTTCAGCGAGCAGATTCCTGTGCTCCTTGAAATCATCGCCCTTTTTGACCATCTGGTAATCGTAGATATAGGATTTTTTCGCTGTCTTATCCTCTCTCAGGTCTTCCGCAAGTTCGACCCCCCTCCTAAGCAAGAAGCTCCTCTTGAACGTACAGGTTTTTTCCTCGATTCTTTCTTCACAGACAAAGTGGAGGGCCAGTCCCTTGAGTCTTTCGCAGTATTCGCCGGTCTTTTCCAGAATAGACTTCAATCTCTCCTGATCGGTCGCCTGCGGACCGGAAGAAAAAAGGGCCAAATTTCCGGTGAGCAGCGCCCAAGCAATACAGAATAATTGTTTCGGCCTCATTTTTCCCCTCTCAGAAAAGGCCTTCTGTTTTCACGGCATCAATTATATCACGATAGGGAATCGAGATAAGCACGGAGGAAATCCAAGCAACAGCCCTTGAAAAGGGGAATGGGCGGGGGTAGACTATTTTTAGAACATTTTTCCAAATGGCTTGATACGAGTCGAGAAGCCACGGGGGAAACAATGCGCAAGACGGGAAACCGGAAATTCAAGGGGGGATTTATCTCTATCGCCTTTGTGGCCTTGGCGGCCGTCCTCGCGGGGGCGGGCGCAGGCCAGCAAGAAAAGGCGCAGCGGGTTGCCCGACAGGACGCGGCCGCGGTGGTCAAGCTCGTTCCCGTGCGCGTGCTGGATTCAACCGGACGCCCCGTCCGCGGGCTCAAGAAAGAGGATTTCGTCCTTTACGACAATGATGAGCTCAGGACGATCACCGAGTTCGAGGTCTATGAATGGGGTCAGCCGGTCACTGCGGCCGGAGAAGAAGCCGTTGCGGAGACGAAGGGTCGGCCGGAAACTCAGCGCAAGTATTTCTTCGTCCTGGACATGCAGGGCAGCGACCTGTTCGGAAACAGGGACGCCAAGAAGGCGGTGCTCGAATTCGCCGGGACCAGGCTCAAGCCCGGCGATGAGGCGAGCGTTCTCACCTTCGGAGCGATGAGCGGCCTGGTGTTGAAGCAGTACCTGACCTCGGACCTGGACAAAATCAGGCAGGCGATCAAGCGATCGCTCGAAATCGGGGGCGGAAGCGAAAGCAGCGGCGCTGCCGTGGGCAGGATTTTAGGGGTTGACGTGGAGGAAGGCCAGGCGCGGGGGGTCGCAGAAAGGGCTGGAACAGCCGGCCGAGGCGGAGAGGGTGCTGGAGAACAGGGACAGCCTGCGGCCGGAATAGGAATGACCACCCCATTCGGCCTCGGAGAGGGAATCCAGGTCGAAGTCCCCGGACTCGAGTCTGCAGCCCGAAACAAGGCGGACTTCGACCTGAGCATGGCCGAGCTGGCCAAGGCGATGAGATATGTCCCCGGGAGCAAGAGCGTCGTCTATTTTTCGATGCGCACGCCGGGAAAGGACGTGGGCCGGCTGTTCGCGGAGTCCAACACGACCATCTATGCCGTCAACACGAACAGCGTGCCGTCGATAGGCGGAGGGGCGGGCGCCGGCAAACGAAGAGAGCTGAAGAACCGGCAGGGGGAGGCTTTGATGGCGTTTGCCGAGGCGTCCGGGGGGCATTATTTCGCCGATGTCGCGGACGCGAAGACGATCGCCGAAGACGTCGCCTCCTTGAGCGGTAACTATTATGTTCTTGGATATTATATCAATCCCTCCTGGGACGGCCGGTTGCACCGGATCAAAGTCGAACTCAATCAGCCGGGGAACCGGGTCCTTGTCCAGGAGGGCTATAACGACCCGAAGCCGTTCGTCGAGCTTTCAGACCTGGAAAAGAAGCTCCAGATTTTTAACCTGGCCCTATCCGACAAGCCGGTGGCCACTGACGCCCTAAACCTGCCCGGGCAAGCCTTTGTCGGCGCGGCGATGAAAGAAGCCAATGCCGCCGTTCTGCTGGAGCTCGCGGTGGAGGAACGGACCGGCGTTCCGCCCGGGAAAACGGAAATCTATACCTTCTTATTTGAAAAGGATCATAAGATCGTCCTGGGGGCACGAGGAGAGCTGGATACATCGTCCTTCGAGCACAAAACCGTGTTCCCCTACCTTTTGGCCGGTCTTAAGCCGGGCGAATACGAATGCCGCGTCGTGGCTCGGGACATGGAAACAGGACAAACGGCGGCCTCCCGGTTCTCGTTCGCCATCCCCGCGCCGAGAGCAGTCGGGATGACACTATCTACCCCCCTGCTTTTGATCCCCGGGAAACAGGCCGATTTCATCCGCATGTCGCGGCCGCGGAAAGAGGAGAAAGAACCGCTGTCCATTATTCGATTTTTCCCCTTCCTGCCCCGGGACTGTGCGCCGCTGCTCCGAAGCCTCAGCCCGGGGGCTCAGAAAATATGGGCCTCGCTTCCCCTTCAGCCCGGGACCGAAATGCCGGCCGAACTGACGCTCGAGGTCAGATTGATCCCGGAATCCGGCGGGGAGGAGATCCCGATCGAGTGGGTCGTCCTCGATACCAGGAAGGGAGAGGCGGGGACAGGTTTCGTCCTCTTCGAAATTCGGCTTCCCGATCTTAAGGCCGGAGCCTACCGGCTGGAATTCACCGCCCTGGATGCCACCACCGCATCTCGGGCCTCGGCCAGCGCTCCGCTGGAGATCCGGTGAGCTCGTATTGGAAGCCAGCGGAGGTATTTCTAATTCCGTGGTAGTCATGCGCTGATAGAAGGGGCGGGCGGCGCCGTTCGGGGCCCTTCACGGGGAAACCGCGCCACCCGCCCTTATTGCGGAAACAGAGATTCAATCGCAGGCTGCCTTGATCGAGAGACTGAAATAAAAGTATGATAAAAAGTAAGGCCTTCTTATTGTTTTTCTATCGGAAATGATAGGGAGATGGAGATGAATAAACGCCTGAGGCTGATTTGGCTGGCTTGGGCCGTCTTATGTTTAGTCAGTTCCTGCAGCCAGAAACAGGCTTCATCCGAGAAAAAGGCGGATGCGGAGACCCCTCCGCCCAAGTGGACGATCGGCATGAGCCAGTGCAACCTGGGGGAGCCCTGGCGTGTCCAGATGAACCTGGACATCCAGAATGCGGCCGAAAAACACCCTGAAATCAAGATTGTCTTCAAAGACGCCCAGAACGACTCCCTCAAACAGAGGTCGCAGATCGAAGAGTTCATCAATGCGGGCGTGGACTTGATCATCGTCTCGCCAAAAGAAGCAGCGCCCCTGACGCCACCCATCGCCGCGGCATATCAGAAGGGCATCCCGGTCATCGTCCTGGACAGGCGCGTGCTCGGAGACCAATACACCTGCTTCATCGGGGCCGATAACAAGCGCATCGGCAGGTCCGCAGGCAAGTGGATCCTCGAGAGGCTGGGCGGCAGCGGGAAGGTCGTCGAACTCAAGGGCCTGATGACCTCCACTCCCGGCCAGGACAGGAATTCGGGGTTTCGCGAAGGCATCAAGGGGAGCAACGTCGAGGTCATCTTTGAAGCCGACATGAAATGGCTGGAGCCCGAAGCCCGCAAAGAAATGGAATCCGCCCTGGCGCGGTTCCAGAGAATCGACCTTGTCTATGCTCACAATGATCCGGGCGCTCACGGCGCCTATCTTGCGGCCAGGGCCGCGGGCCGGGAGAAGGATATTCTGTTCGTCGGGATCGATGCCCTTCCTCACGAAGGGCAGGTCTATGTGAAACAGGGCCTCCTCGCCGCCAGTTTCGAATATCCCACCGGAGGCCGGGAGGCCGTTGAGATCGTCCTGAAGATCTTAAGCGGCGGACAGGTGGAGAAAGAAATTACCCTGTCCTCCAGGGTCTTTACCGCCGCTAACATCACCCAAGGCGGGGAATGGTTGAGCGAGAACTGACCAAGCCGGGTGGGAAACAGGTCACCGGCAAATAAGCTCCGAATTCCTGCCTGTTTATTGGGGAAGCGCCTGCCGTTGACTTCACTCGAGGCCCTGCGTTATGCTCATCATAAAGTCGATTAAAGGAGTTTTCCATGCCGGATAGTGACGACACCCAGGAGACTCATCAGTATCATTTCGACACACCTCAAATAACGGAAGGATTCTTCCTCAAGGGGTGCGGTTCCCTCGACTGGGGGATGAAAAACAGGCTGGCCCGGATCTTCAACCCGGCCACCGGCCGGACGGTCATGCTGGCCATCGACCATGGCTATTTTCAGGGACCGACCTCCGGACTGGAGCGCGTGGACATCAACATCCTTCCCCTGGTTCCCTATGCGGACACCCTGATGCTGACGCGGGGAATTCTCCGGGCAATCATTCCGGCCTCCAGCCCAAAATCCATCGTGCTCCGGGTCTCCGGCGGAACGAGCATCCTCAAAGAGCTCTCCAATGAAGGGCTGGCCGTCGATATCGAAGACGCCGTCCGCCTCAACGTCTGCGCTATGGCCGTCCAGGTCTTCGTCGGCGGCGAGCACGAGCGCGAGTCCATCCTCAACATGACCAAAATGGTGGACCTGGGGACCCGTTACGGCATCCCGACCCTGGCGGTGACCGCGGTCGGGAAGGACATGAAACGCGACGCCCGCTACTTCCGCCTGGCCACCCGGATCTGCGCCGAGCTCGGGGCCCATTATATCAAGACATATTACGTCGAGGAGGGATTCGAAACCGTAACGGCCTCCTGTCCCGTGCCGATCGTCATGGCGGGCGGGAAAAAAATTCCGGAGATTGACGCTCTGACCATGGCTTACCGCGCCTGTCAGGAAGGAGCCGTGGGCGTGGATATGGGGCGCAATATCTTCCAATCCGAGCAGCCGATCGCCATGATCAAGGCCGTGCGGGCCGTCGTCCACGACAACGAGACTCCCGAGAAAGCGTATTTCCTTTACCAGGAGCTTGCCCACCAGCGGTAAAGCGAGGATGAAAGCCGCTGTCTGGTACAACAACCGGGATATCCGCATTGAAGACCTGCCCCTGGGCCAGCCGGGACCGCGGGAATTACTGGTCAAAGTGATCTCCTGCGGCATCTGCGGCAGCGATATCGTCGAATGGTACAGGCTCCCCAGGGCGCCCCTTGTGCAGGGCCATGAGCTCGGGGCGGAGGTCGTCGAAGCCGGGGCGGCCGTCACCCGCTTCAAGCCGGGGGAGCGGGTTTTCATCGCCCCGAAAGTCCCCTGCGGACAATGCCCCTACTGCCGGGACGGGCATTTTCCTCAGTGCTCCGAAATCAAAGAGCGGCTTCCCGGCGGGTTCGCTGAATACATACTCGTCCCCGAGATCCTGGTGGAGAAGGGGACCTACCTCCTGCCTGAGGCCATGTCTTATGACCAGAGCACCTTCATCGAGCCCCTGGCCTGCGTGGTCAGATCCCAGCGGCTGGCCGGATTGAAGGAAGGCCGGTCTGTCCTTGTCCTGGGCTGCGGGATGTCGGGATTGTTGCAGGTTCAGCTGGCCAAAACGAAAAAATGCGCCGTGATCGCGACCGATATGGTCGAGCGGAAGCTCGCCTTAGCCAAAAGCTTCGGGGCCGACTTGGCCATTCCGGCGACGGAAGACATCCCGAAACTCCTGACAGACTATCTCCAGAAAAAGGCCGATGTCGTTATCGTGTGCACGTCAGCGCAGCCCGCCGTGGAACAGGCCTGGGCCTGTGTGGACAAAGGCGGAGCTGTCGTTTTCTTTGCCGTCCCGGGGCCGGAGAACCGTGTCGTCATTCCGGTCAACGATTTCTGGACCAAAGAAGTCCGCGTCCTCACTTCCTATTATTGCGGTCCGCCGGATATCGAGGAGGCTATGGGACTGCTGGCCGCTCGAAGGATCGAAGTGGACCGCCTGATTACTCATCGGCTTCCTTTGGAAGAAATCGTCCGCGGCTTCCGCCTGGTCATGGAAGGGGAGGAAGCGATCAAGGTCATCATCAAGCCCCATGCTTGAAACCAAATAGAGCGAAGATCCAAAGGCTGCCCTAGATTCTCAACAGATAGGACACCTTCAAGGTTAAGGAGTGTCCCCCTTCCCTCGACAAAGCTTCCGTTTTAGCGCTCTTTTTATAGCTGAGCTGGATGATGTTCCCAGCGCCGAAATAGTAGCCGACGAGAAAATCCAGGTTGTACTGGTCTTCCCGCGTTTCACCCAGAAGCCGGGTGCTCAGGAACAGGCTGCGAGTGATCTGGAGGTGAAGCGATGTTTCATAGGCCATTCCATCAAAAACCCTTTCTCCTGTCCGATCGATGGACTGGCGGATCCAATCGCCCCCCAGAGAGAGCTCGAGGTTGCTTCGCGGCCGCAGGACCAGCTGGCCTTCCAGGCTGATCTGAGAGCCCGGCTCCGCCCCCGTGAAATCCTCGTTGTAGACCCCCCGTTTTTCCCATCCTCCTTCGATGCTGACCTCCTTGAGAAATCCGCCGCGTTCCCAGGAGAAATCGAGGTCGCCTCCGTAGGTGTTGATGAAATCCTTTGTCCAGGTCAGTCCTTCGTCCCCGTTATACACCTGGTACTTGCTTTTCCCGGCGTCGATCCCGCCGTGGACCTCGATCCTGGAGAAGAACTCCGACCAGAAAAATAAGCTAAACGAATCGCCGGTCATAAGGCCCCGGGAATCTTGCTTCAGGTTTCCGCCGATGTCCAGACTGAAGCGTTTGAGCTTCCCGCGGTTGAACCTCCAGGCATATCCCGAGCTCAATTCGGCGGATTGAAAATCGATTTTGTTGAGATAGCCGGTTCGGACGGAGACCTCCGGTTCGATCCTCTGAAAGGCAAAATCGGCCTGCCATCCGGCATCCGGTTCTCTCAGGAACTGGAACAGATGCATGCCGTTATTGTTATGATCCGTGTCGTTATTGAAAGAGAAGGCGCTCAGGCCGCGGAGAAAATAGATATCCCGAAAATTGAAGCTGTAATCGACCGCAATATTCCGGTTGTATTCTGAGGGAGTGTTCATCCCGGCGTAGTAGATGCCGAGCTGGGAGTTCTTGAAGATGTCTTTTTGCACCCGAACCACGCTGAAAAGGGCATCCCCGTCCTCCTCGTTGTTGAGCGCGCCCAGCAGGCCGAACGAATAACCCCCGGATTTCCCGGAAAGCTTGGCGGCCATCCGGGGGCTGCGGATGCGCCGGGAATAGAAAAGGTTGACATCTGCGCCATGGAACTCGTCCTCGGTCGCCAGCTCGAAATACCGGCTGCCCTCGGTGAAAAAGGGGCGGTTTTCCTGCAGATAATTCTCATAGGGGGAGAGCTGGTAAATAAACGGGTCGGATTCCACTTCACTGAAATCAGGGCTGGCCGTCAGGTCAAGAATGAGGTTCGGCAGGATTCCGTACTTGACATCCAGGCCGGCGGCGACCTTGTCATCCTTGTCCCCGTCCCAGCGCGATGACCGGACCCCGGCGTAGGGAAAAAACTCGAGATTGTACCCCGGCCGTATCCCGGAAAGGCCGCTCAGCTCACCCATCTGGTGGAGCAGAGGAGTATCCCGGTCGACGTCTGTCCAGTAGTCTGTTTCGTTCAGACGAGGGATATAGCGTTTGAAGTTGATCCCCCAAACCTGGCTTGGCTCGGGGGAAAACCTCAAAGACTTGAAGGGAATGGCCATCTCGGCGGTCCAGCCGTCAGCGCGGACAGCGGCTTCGGATCTCCAAATCGTTTCCACGGAGTTCTTTTGCACCCCCTTGGGATTCACGGTGAAGCTGATGCTCGTCCTCTTGTCGTTGTATGTGTCTAAGAGAACGGTGATCGCGTCGTTGTTTTCGAACTCATTCCGCGGGGTCAGCTCGGCCCAGATCTTATCCGGCCGGCTATCCGTCATCAGGAAGGCAAAATAGATGTTCTTTTGATCGTAGGCCGCCCAGACCAGCGTTTCTTCCGAGGCCTTTTCTCCATTGATCGGGTCATATTGGAAGAATCCGGAGACGGGCTGGATATTCTTCCAGCAGCCGTCCTCGATGAGCCCGTCTATATTCGGCGGAATGTCGAGGCGCGCAAGGGGGATCGTCTTGGCGCGGTCCTGGCCCGCAAAAACGGGCTGAAGATACGCCAGGAACACTAGAAAAAATGAAATAGAGAAAGACATCAGAATTCGCAGAAAGGCATACTTCCTCATTCTTTTCTATAGACGAAGAACCGCCTGCTTTTCTTCCCTAATTTAGCGGCGCTGCCTGGCTCGCCCCGGAATCCTCTGATATAATAAACAGCCAAAGTATTCTACCCGAGAGTTAAGGTGATAACAAGACGAAGAGCCGCGCCTGTTGTTCTATTGCTTGTTCCGTTGATTATGCATTCACACCCGTCTTTTTCCCAGGAACAAGAGAAGCGGACTCTCGAGCACCAGATCTCAGTCAGCGGCATCTCCATCGCCGTCACCGTCCAGGGGGGTGGAGGGAGATATATCACCGACCTCAAAGAGGAAGATTTCACGGTCTACGAAAACGACGCCAAGCAGACCATCACCTACTTCAAGCATGATTATGCGGCGCCGGCCAGCCTCACTGTCCTGCTCGATGTCAGCGGCAGCATGGGCCTCCAAGATAAGCTGGCGGAGAGCAAGGCCGCTCTGAAGCGTCTTCTCACCGAAATCCTGACCCCGCGGGACGAGGTATCGCTCCTGATTTTTGCCGACGGAGCGGTCGAAGTCGCATCCAAGTTTGCCGCCGACAAATCCGATTTTTTGGCCGTCCTAGAAAGAACCGATGCCTATGGGCAGACCGCGCTCAACGATGCCGTCGCCGTCTCTCCGGAGTTCGCCAACAGGGGGAAAAATGAAAAAAGGGCCCTTCTCCTGATCACCGACGGGATCGAGAACGACAGCCAGGGGACTGTGGACCAGGCGCTGGAGATCGCCCGGCGGGTCGATGTGCCCATCTTCGCCGTGGGTTACAAAATTCCCCTGAGCGAACAGTTCCTCAAAAAGTATAAGCGCTCGCAGACCTTGACTTCGGCCGGAATCATTTCCTCTCTGGAAAGATTCTCCCGGGCCACGGGGGGGAAGCTGTTCATCGCCAACCAGCCCGGGGAATTGGGCTCCGCGCTGGGCGAGGTCAAAAGGGAGCTGAGCCACCAATATATCATCGGGTACACTTCTTACAAGGATTCCAAGAGCGGGTACCGGAAGATCCGTGTCGTCACCTCGAACAAACGGCACAAGGTGCGCACCAGGGAGGGCTACTGATGTCCGCCCGTTATTTCATCTCCCCCCGCCTGCATCCTCCCGCCCGGGGCTTGCGTTTTTTTCCAAGAGGTGTTCTAATATTGCTGAGTCCACTCTTGGGCCTACTTTACTTATCATAAGGAGGGATAAAAAATGAACAGACGCCGCGTTGCCTTTATCGTCGGGCTGGCGGTCTTTGCCGCTGTGTTCTTGAGCGTTGGCTGCGCTACCAAGAAGTATGTACGTCAGGAAACCGCCACCATCGACCAGAAGGTCGCAGGGATCGAAACCGCGATTGAGGAAAACCAGAAGAGAATCAAGGAGCACGACGAGCGCCTGGTGACGCTCGGTTCGCTCATCACCCAGCAGCAGGACCAGATCAAGGGTGTGGACGGCAAAATCGAGGAAGTCCGCAAGCTGACCGAGGGTAAGTTGATCTTCAAAGAGACCGTCAAGAACGATGAGGCCAAGTTCAAGTTCGACAACGCCGAGCTCGGCCCGGAAGCCCAGGCCGCCTTGGACACGTTTATTGAAAGGCTCGTCTCCGAAAACAGGGGCGTATACCTCGAAATCCAGGGGCACACCGACAGCACCGGGGCAGAAAGCTATAATCTGCTCCTGGGGAAGAAGAGGGCCGAGGCGGTGATGGAATATTTTTATAAGAAATACCGGATTCCGCTCCACCGGATGGAAGTGTTCAGCTTCGGCAGCTCCCAGGCGGTCGGCGACAATAAGACGCGCGAGGGACGGGCCCTGAACCGACGCGTTGATATTCTCGTCTTCGAATAACTCGCAGAATCTGCCCCCGCCGGTCTTTTGCCTCCGCTGGCGTCTAAAATAATCTGGAAGCCCGGCCACTGGAGATAAGCCCGGCAGCTTGTCGAATTCGCTCTCTCTCCAGTTCAGATCTTGATCAGGATTTTTCTTTTGTACAGCCAGCAGCATATCGACCAGAGCAGACCCCAGGCCGCGAGGCTGGTGAGCATCTGCGCCGGGAGGTCGCCGGCCCAACCGAAGAGGCCCATCGTGAACGGCCGGGCAAGCCGGTCGAGCCAGCTGGCGCCGCCCGTCTCGGTGAAAAGATAAATAAAGATCGGGTTCATCCCCACGATAACGAAGAATTTCGCGCCGCGGCGATATTTTCGGATGTCGATCAGCCAGTAGGACAGCGCGAGGGCGACGAGACACCATCCGCCGCTGGCGATGACGAACGAGCTGGTGCAGATGCGCTTGATGATCGGCGTGACCGGGTTGAGGGCGTATCCGGCGGCGATTCCAGCCAGGCCGGCGAAGAGCAGAAGGCGGATTTTCTGACGGGCAGGACGGCGGCTTCTGAGGAGCTGCCCGGCCAGAACTCCCCACATGGTGTGGGCCGCGGTGGGCACGGCGTTGAAGGCGACCCAGTGTCCCGGCGAGAGCTTCCCCATCAGGAGCAGGTCCATGTAGGAGCCGAAGTTGTGGTCCGGGACGAACGGCTGGTTGAACCCGGCCAGCGGGAAAAAACGGTAGAGCGCCTCGGTGAGAACTAGCAGGCCGAAAGTGAAGATGACCTGGATACGGGCCGGCCGCCGCATCATCAGGAAGGCGACGAGATAGGTGAAGGAAAGTTGGGCCAGGACGTTCCACAGCTCGAAGGTCAACCGCCCGGGCCCGATGCAATAGACCGCCCAGCCCAGGAAGAGGAGCAGGAACGAACGCCGGAGCGCATGCCGGAACGTTGCTTGCCAGCTGTCACCCCGTTCCCATCTCTTCCCGATGGCGAACGGCATGGCGACGCCGACGATGAACATGAAGAAAGGCTGGATGAGGTCCCAGAAGCGCAGCCCGTTCCAGGGATGATGATGGAATTGGAGGCCGACCGCCCGGATGATCGTCCCTTGGAGGGACGGGTCGATGAGCAGGTCATAAATATGAGTGGCCTCGCCGATCAGCAGAAACATGGTCAGGCCGCGGAAAAAATCGAGGGACGTCAGCCGGCCTTCCGGTGAGAGGACCTGATCGGAGTTTTCGGTCATCTGTGGAATTCCTTTTTCGGAAGGCCTCATTTTAGTCCAGAAAATGCGCTCCGTCATCTGTTTTTTTTGCCAGGATTGCAGAATCTCAATGAATTGAAAAATCCCCCTCTCCTTGATCCTCGCCCCGCCGAAATTTCCGTTTGACAGGGTCTTAGGGGCGGAGATATATTCGAAGCGGAATTCGTCCTTGGTCGTTCGGGGCTGCCGCCTGGTTGAGGAGATCGAAGATGGCCATCCGCAAGAGCAAGGCCCTGGCGCTCGGCTTGGTCGGAGTTTTCATCCTGGCCGTTTTGGCCTATGCAATATTCGTCCGGGCCTGGATGCTGAGCTGGGGTGCGGCCGCCGCGGAAGCAGTGATGTCGCTCCCAGGCGATGAGCTTGTCCCGAGCCCGAGTTATCAGAGCACGCGGGCCATCTCCGTCGCGGCGCCGGCCGAAGAAGTCTGGTCCTGGCTGATCCAGCTCGGTCAGAACCGCGGCGGCTATTACAGCTATTCCTGGCTGGAGAACCTGGTGTTCGCCGATATCCACAACACCAACCATATCCTCCCCGAGTGGCAAAAAGTGCAGCCGGGCGATTTCATCTCCATGACTCCCAGGGACTGGCCCCTCGGCCTGGTCAGGCGGCCGGCGCCGGCCATCGGCGTGAGCGTCGAGCGGCTCGAGCCGGCGCGCCTTCTTGTGCTTGGCGGGTGGGGAAGCTTCTTCCTCCAGCCGCTCGGGGCGAAAGAGACGCGGTTCATCGTGCGCGGCCGCAACGCCCCGATGTCCGTCCCGGCGAGGATTTTGATGTCTCTTTTTTTCGACCCGCTCCACTTCGTTATGGAGCGTCAGATGATGAAGGGCATCCGCACGCGGGCGGAAGGCGGAGTGGAATCGACGAGCCTCGGAGAGAGCCTGGGCACGGCCGGATTCGTCCTGGCCGCGCTGATGAGTGTTCTGGTTGTCGTTTCCCGGCGGCGGAAATGGCCCTGGCTGGCCCTCCCATTGGTTTATGGTTTGACGGTCGTTTTTTCAGCCTCGGACTTCAAGGCCGCCCTGGCGGGGTTTTCGGCCGTCAGCCTGATTGTGGCCGGCTGTTTCTTTTTCCGGCGTTGGTGGTGGGCCTACCTTCTTGCCATGTTCATTTATGCGCACGCCGTCTTGTTCCTGGCGGGGGATGCTTACGTTGTATTTGGCCTGGCCTTTCTTCTGACCGTGCCCTACCTTTCTTTCCGGATGTTCAGTCAAAAGATCATCCGCCTCACCCAAGGCTGACCCGGCGGCCCAGGCAGCGCTGTCAGGAGACTTTGAGGACATCCAGGCGGTCGAGGCCGAATTCGTCGATTTCTTTCTCGTATTTTTTCTGCATGGGCTCCATTTTTTCGTTGTATTCGTTCCACTCCATGGTGTCGACGGCGTCCCGCCCGTAGGTCTTGGCGAGGTCCCGCTCGGCCAGGCCATCCACCAGCATGTTCCAGAATACATTGTCCTCATACTCCACCAGGAAGTCCTCGCTGTCTTTCTCCAGCTTGCGTGATGGAAAATACCGGCCTTCGAATTCGTCGAATTCGACCAGGTCCTTCAGCCCCTTCGAGGGAGCGAGGGCAAGGATCTGTTCGGCCACCCGGTCATATTCTTCGAGCCGTTCGTCGCCGCGGAAGGAATTGATAACCCAGTTGCCGAGATAAACAAGCTGGGTGAGTTTTTCCAGTTGATCTGTGGAAAGGGTGATTTCCATGGCCGAACCTCACTTTCTCGGATGCCGATGTCGGTCAGGGATTATAGTGCCTTTGGGATGTCAGGTCAATTCGGTGTCTGGGGAATCTCATTCTGTCCATCTTGGGTCGCTTCTCTTTTCGGCGTTTGATTATCTGCCCGAATTTTCATAGAATTTCCGCATCAACACAAAGCCAATGAGCCGTTATGCCGTCGGCGTCGACCTGGGCGGAACCAAAGTTGAGGTCTGCCTGGTCGATGAGAAGCGGATGATCCTCGGCCGTGAGCGCATTCCGTCCGAGCCTCGCTGCGGCAAGGAGCGCGTGGTCGACAACATCCTCCATCTCATTTCCCAGACCGCCGCCGGCCGGCCCTATGAAGCGGTGGGTATCGGAACTCCGGGAACCTACCATCCGGGCGACGATATCATGTACGGCGCTCCGCACACGCCGCTCTACGAAAAGCCCGGCCTCATCAGCCTGCTGCGGAAACGACTGGACGTCCCTCTCCTCATCGATAACGACGCCAACTGCCTCGCCCTGGCCGAATTCTTCGCCCAGTGCTATGGCCGTTACCGCTCGGTCATGGGGGTCATCCTCGGAACGGGCATGGGCTCCGGGCTGATCCTGGATAATAGACTCTACCGCGGGCCGAACGGCAATGCCGGGGAGATCGGACACACCAGCCTCGATATCCACGGCCGGCCGTGCGAATGCGGCCGGACCGGCTGCGCCGAGGCCTATCTCTCCGGCCCCAGCCTCAGCCGCCGCTATCAAGAGCTGGCCGGCGAGTTCCTCCCGCCCCAGGATATCTATTTCCGTTACGAGAAAGGGGATGCTCCGGCCAAATCTCTTTTCGACGAGAGCTTCCGTCTGATGGGGGAGGTCTTCGCCAACGCCGTCAACACCCTCGACCTCGAGGCCATTATTCTGGGCGGCGGCGTTTCCAACATCCCTCTCTGGTATGACCATGTGCCCCCGCAGATGATGAGGTCCCTCTTCGGGATTCCCCAGCGCCGCATTCCCATTTTTAAGGCAGCCCTCGGCGATTCGGCCGGAGTCCTGGGCGCCGCCTTCCTGGCCCTCCGGGAAATGCGGTTGATGGAATTTTGACAAGAAATTGAACCAATTCCGCCTTATAACACGTATATATATATGGAGAGGACAACCTTAGGGAAAACTCAGGACGATGCGCTGCCCGGAATGCCAAACTGATAACAGCGAAGACAGCCGCTATTGTAGAAGATGCGCCACGCCGCTCCCCTTGGCGGCGGCGGGCGGCTATCAGGACTCTCCAACCCTGACCTTTTCCTCCCCGCAGCCGGAGTTGACTCCAGGCACGATCTTTGCCGGCAGGTACCTGGTGATCGAAGAGATCGGCCAGGGCGGGATGGGCAGGATCTATAAGGTCCTTGACAAAGAGATTAACGAGAGAGTCTCGCTCAAGCTGATCAAGCCCGAGATCGCCGCCAACCGCGAGGTCATTGAGCGTTTTCAGAACGAAATCCGCATCACCCGGAAGATTAGCCATAAGAACATCTGCCGGATGTACCATCTCAGCCGGGAAAAAGACACCTATTACATCACCATGGAATATGTCTCGGGCGAGAACCTCAAAAGCATGATCCGGATGACCAAGCAGATGAGCGTCGAGACGGCGCTCGACATCGGCCAGCAGGTCTGCCAGGGGCTGGCGGAAGCCCACCGCCTGGGAGTCGTCCACCGGGACCTCAAACCGCAGAACATCATGATCGACGAAGACGGCAATGTCCGGATCCTGGACTTCGGCATCGCCCGCTCCCTCGAGACCAAGGGCGCCACGACTCCCGGGATGATGATCGGCACTCCCGAGTATATGAGCCCCGAGCAGGTTGACGGCGGCGAGGTGGACCAGCGGACGGACATTTATTCCCTGGGCCTCCTTCTCTTCGAGATGCTTACGGGAAGGCCTCCTTTCGAGGGCGAAAACTCGTTGAACGTGATCTACAAGCAAAAGCATGAGGCCCCCCGCGACCCGCGCAGCCTGAACCCGGAGGTCTCCGCATCGTTCAGCCGGGTCATCCTCAAGTGTTTGGAGAAGCAGAAAGAGTTGAGATATCAAACGGCCGAAGAGCTGCTCGCGGATTTAAGAAGTCTCGAGCAGGAGCATGCCGCAGAGGAAACGAAAATGAGGACGGAACGCCTCACCACCGTCCGGCCGCGCTCCGTCCGGATGTCGACAAAAAAAATCGCGGTCGGGACCGGGCTCGTGGCGGCGGCCATCGTGCTGGGCGTTTGGCTGGGGAAACCCCTCTTCCGCAAGGCGGCCCCCGGACCGGCCGATAACCCGCTCAAGGTCGCGGTCATCAGCTTCGCCAACCAGACCGGCGACCCCGCTTATGATTATCTCCAGGAGGCGATTCCCAACCTCTTGATCACCAGCCTGGAGCAGGGCAAGACCTTTCGCATCACGAGCTGGGAGCGGCTGCGCGACCTGCTCAAACAGACCGGACGGGAAGGCCGGGGCGTCATCGACCGCGACCTCGGGTTCGAGATCTGCCGCATCGACGGCATCCAGGCCATCATCCTGGGGAGCTTTGTCAAGGCCGGCGAAGTGTTCGCGACCGATGCCAAGATTCTGGATGTGGGGACCAAGAGCCTTCTTAAGACCGTCAGCTCGAGAGGGGACGGCGTCGACAGCATCCTGCGCAAACAGATCGACGAACTCAGCCGCGAGATCGCCAAAGGATTCAGCACGCAGGAACAAACCACCCAGGCGGCCGCTTCGCCCATCGCGGAAGCGACCACCGACTCGATGGAAGCCTACAACTCTTTCCTGCGGGGCCGGGAAGAGTACGAAAAGTTCTATTTTGCCGACGCCCGCCGTAATCTTGAGCGGGCGGTGGATCTCGACCCTGAATTCGCCACGGCGTATTCGTATCTGTTCAGGGTCTACGAACAGCTCGGGAATGCTGCGGCGGCCAGGGATGTCCTGGACAAATTGAAGAGGTACGGGAGCAAGGTCTCGGGGAAGGAGGGGCTCTACATCCAGGCTCTTCTGGCCCGGGTCGTCGAAAAAAGCAACGACAAATACGTCCAGCTCATGGAGGAAATTGTCAAGAAATATCCGGAGGAAAAAAGGATCCGGACGGAGCTGGGAGCAGTCTACAATGCGCAACGAAAGTATGAGCCGGCCATCGCCGAGCTGAGGAAGGTTTTGGAGCTCGACCCCCAATACGGTTTTGCCCTGAACTTGCTGGCTTACGCTTACGGCAACTCGGGCCGGTTTGACGAGGCCATCAAGTACTTCCAGCTGTACGCTTCAGTGTCGCCCGGCGACGCCAATCCCCATGATTCTCTGGGCGAGCTCTATTTTCGCATGGGCAAACTCGACCAGGCCCGGGAGGAGTTCATGGAGGCGGTCCGGATCAAGCCGGATTTCGGGTCGGGCAGCCGGGTTTCCTATATCCATGCCCTTGGCGAGGATTACGCCGAGGCAATGAAATGGCTCGACCAGTTCGTCTCCGCCGCCCCGTCCAACGGAGCCAAACAAATCGGCTTCCAGCTCAAAGCCCTGTATCATTCTTTTCTGGGGAATGTCGGGCTGGCCCTGGAAGAGCTCGACCAGGCCCGCGAGTACGCGGCATTTGAGAAGGATTACAACGCCATCGACGCCATCCTGAGAGCAAAGATCTGGATCTGCTATGACTGGGGAAAGTACGACCTCTTCCACAAGCACGTCCAGGAGCGCTATGACTTCAGAACGGAATACAAGATCCAGCCGGAACTTGCCAATGCCACCTTGCGCGGTTATTATCAGGGAGTCGGCTATCTGAAAGAGAGGAAGCTGGATTTGGCCAAGGCCAAGCTGGCCGAGGTCGATAAAGCCTGGGCCCAGGAAAAAACTGCTCCCGCTTCCGCTTGGATGAATAACGCGCATTATCACCTCGTCAGTGAGATCTGCCTGCTCGAAGGCCGCGGCGACGAGGGCATCAGCGCCGACAAAAAGATGCAGCGAATTTCCATCATCATCGGCCAGGTCTACACCCTGCTCCAGCGCAATCTCCCCCTGAACAGCGATTTTGCCGCCCGCGCTTATATCGTCAAGGGTGAAATCGACAAAGCGATCGCAGAGTATGAACTGCTCATCTCCCCCGACTCCGGGCTGCGGCAGCAATTGCTCATCCATCCTCATTGCCGCCTTCGGCTGGCCCGGCTCTACGAGGAAAAGGGCGAGCGCGCCAAGGCCGTCAAACAGTATCAAAAGCTGGCCGAGATCTGGAAGGATGCCGACCAGGACCTGACCGAAGTCCAGCAGGTCAGGCGCCGGCTGGCGGCTCTGAAGGGCTGACCGGGCGATCCGTCCATCTCCGGCCGGACCGAAAAATACTCGGGTTGACTTTCCCTCATGGCGGCGGTATAAAATCCGGCATGCCCCGCCCCAGTCCGAAGCCAAAATGCGCGTCAGGATGAAATAATGGATGCCCTGAAAGCTGAAAACGGCCTGCCCCGCAAGCTTGGGCTTTTCCCTTTGACGAACATCGTCGTGGCCAACATGATCGGCGCGGGCATTTTCACGACCTCCGGTCTCCTGATGGGCGACCTGAAAAAGCCCTGGCTCATGCTCGCTCTCTGGGCTGTCGGAGGAGTCATCGCTGTCTGCGGCGCCCTTAGCTACGGCGAGTTGGGCGCGGCCATCCCCAGGGCGGGCGGCGAATATGCTTTCCTCTCCCGGCTGTTTCACCCGCTGTTCGGGTTTCTGAGCGGCTGGGTGTCGTTTTTTGCCGGGTTCTCCGCTCCGATCGCGGCTTCGGCCATCGGGTTCTCGGAATACCTGACCCGCGCTTTTCCCGGCCTTGCGCACCTCGGGTTGATCGACAGCCCGGCGGAAGCGGCAATCCTTAAAAAGTGTTATTCCATCCTGGTCATCCTTGTCTTTGTCTTCATCCACGCCCGGGGCATCGAGGTCGGCGCCCGGGTCCAGAATTCTCTGACGCTGCTCAAGGTGGCCCTGATCGCCGGGCTGATCGTGGCCGGGTTCTCCTCCGGGCACGGCGACTTCGCCCACCTGGCCCAGGGCGGAGATTTCGGGTTCGATTTCGGCGGCTGGAAGACGATAGGGCTTTCCCTAATGTGGATCATGTTCGCCTACAGCGGCTGGAACGCCTCGGCCTACATCGGCTCCGAGGTCAAGAACCCGCAGAGGAACCTGCCGCGCTCTCTCCTGCTGGGGACGGGAATCGTGCTCCTGGTCTACCTGCTGCTCAACCTTTTCTATGTCTACGCCGTCGCGCCCGGCCAGATGGCGGGAGTGATTTCCATCGGCGGGCTGGCCGTGGGGAATCTGTTCGGGAAATCGTTCGAAAGCATCCTTTCTCTGCTCATCGCCTTCGCCCTGTTTTCTTCCCTCAGCGCCTACCTCATTCTCGGCCCCCGCGTGTACTATGCGATGGCCTGCGACCGTTGCTTCTTTCCCTTCGCCTCCTCCGTTCACCCCCGCTTCAAGGTCCCAGCCAAGTCAATCCTCCTTCAGGGCCTGATCGCCGCCGTGCTGGTTCTTTTCGGGACGTTTGACCAGATCCTGACGTACATGGGATTCTCTCTGGGAATCTTCCCCATCCTGGCTGTTTTCGGAGTCTTCAAGTTGAGGCGGACCGGGACGGGAGGATACAGGCTTCCCGGTTTTCCGATCGTCCCCCTGATCTATATTTTCTCCGGCCTGTCCATCCTCATCCTCGGGTACCTCGAGCGGCCGGTCGAGTCCTCCATCGCCCTGGGGATGGCCGTGATCGGCATCCCGGTCTATTGGATTTTCCGGAAAACCCTGAAAAGGGAATGAACCGGAGCGGCGGTCTTCAGACCTTCAAGCTCAGTCGATACCTGTATCCCAGGTCTTTGGCCTGGAACTTCAGGGAGCGGATGACCCGGAGTTCGGGATCGTTCCACTTCGCGATACAGGCGTAAATTTCCTTGAAGCCGTGCTTTTTGGCATAGTCGATCACCTTCTTATGCAGCCGCGTGGAAACGCCCTTCTTCCGGTAGGGCTTGGAGACGAAAGTGATCTGCATGTAGAATTCCGGGGGGAATGTGCCGGGGGCGAGCGGGAGGACATCATACATGTTGTCGATTTCCGGGGCCCCCAGGGACGGATAGCCGATCAGGTAGCCGATGACCTTGCGGTTGACGAGGGCGACGAAGGTCTTGTACTTGTTGGCGGGGTTGAGGTAGCGGAAGCGATAGTCGTCCAGGCCCGACTTGATGACGGCCTTGAACTTCTCGGCCATCTCCTCCTCCAGCTCCCGGACGAGGTCGAGGACCTGTTCCAGGTCCTCCGGCCGGTATTCCCGGATAGTCACCTGAAATCCCGGCCCCGCTTTTGTCGAGTCCTGTGAAGTTGCCATTTTCCTGTCCTGCCTTGACCTTTTATCGATGGCCATTATAGCCGCTTGCGGCGCCGCCCTGCAAGGTTGACTCAAATTTGAGAACGGCGGCCGCCCTCTGCGTCCTGCCCCCTGTTTCTCTTTAGATTTGAGCAGAATGCGACAGATCGCCGGCGTTCTGTGGTTTTGAAAAAAAATATTGACATTCTCTCATGACGAGTGGTATGAATTCTTTATTGATTACGTCAGTCTAAAATGGATGTGTGCTTTCGGAAAGGAGGTGAAAATCGCGAAAATCCAAATGGACTTCAAGAGTCTCTTTTTAGGAAGAGGATTGTCTTAGAAAGAGGAGCGCATTTGAAAGTCAAAAGATCCCTAATTTGGTTCGCTCTCTTGCTCGTCCTGTCGAGTTCGGCTTTCTCCCAGTCCAAGGATACGGGGGCTATTGTCGGCACTATCACAGCCGAAGATAACACCCCGCTCCCCGGGGTCACCATGACGCTGACCAGCCCCAACTTGATGGGAGTCCGCACTTTTGTCACTGATGCCCAGGGACAATTCCGTTTTCCGGCCCTCCCTCCGGGCGAGTACACCCTAAAGGCCGAGCTCCAGGGTTTCAAGACCTACATTCAGGAGCAGATCCGGCTCACCACGACCAGCCGGCTCACCATTGATTTGACCATGGTGCAGGCGGCAGTCGCCGAGGAAGTCACCGTCGTGGCGCAGTCCCCGACCATCGACATCAAATCCTCGGAAACAGCCTCGGTCACCCTGACCAACGAGATCCTGAGAAACATACCCAACGTCAGCCAGTTTTCGGCGTCACTCGTGAACCTGGCTCCTGGAGTGACCCCTGATAATATGGCCGATTCGGCCTATGGCGCCCAGGACGGCACCGGAATCGCCTATTCCATGGACGGCGTGAACGTGGCAGACCCCGAAGGCGGCACAGCGTGGGTTTTCCTCGACTTCAATATAATCGAGGAAGCCAAGATCATGGGTGTCGGCCTGCCGGCGGAGTACGGGAATTTCACCGGCGTCATCTTCAACATCATCACCAAGTCGGGCGGGAACCAGTTTTCCGGGCATATGGAATTCGACTATCAGGGGAAGAAGGATGACAAGCCGACTGGTTTCTGGCAGCAAAATAATAACGGAGATTATCTCGACGATTTTCCCGATTTCACCAACCCGCTGTTCAAGTTATATGATGCCAACATCCACCTTGGAGGGCCGATCAAGAAAGACAAGCTCTGGTTCTACCAGGGCTTTCAGTTCCAGCACTTCGATGATTATGCGGCCGGCTTCCTGGGAGGCCCCCGTAATTATGACCAGCCCCGGTCCTTCACCAAGATCACCGCTCAACTGACTCCCTCCACGAACATGATGTTCGGGCTGGAACTGGACCGCTACAACGGCGAGAACCGCGGGGCCAGCGCCACGAATTCCCCTGACGCAGTCGTGAACCAGGAATCCCCCGAAATCGTCGCCAACTTCGGACTGACCCACATCTTTAATTCAAAAACTTTTATGGATATCAAGGCGGCCTATTTCTGGGGCTACTATTATCTCGAACCGAAGACGGGAAGGGATACCTACGCTCGTTTCGACACCGACCAAAACTTACTCCTGGACAACGCAGGATACTATTATCTGGCCGACCGCACCCGGCTCCAGGCAAACGCCAGCCTGACGCACTATGCCGAGGATTTCATCACCGGCCACCACGACTTTAAGTTCGGCGTCGAGATCGAACGCTCGGGCTGCCGGAGCCGCTACGGATTCACCGGGAGTGGCGGGCCGCTGGGGCCTCATGTGTATTACGTGGATTACTGGAGCTACAACCAGAGTTACGGCTATGACATAGGAAACTACCTGGCCTACCAGTATGAAGGCTACGACTTTGACAGCCCCTACACCCGGGTGGAAGGGTTTGTCCAGGACTCCTGGCAGATCACGCCGCGGATCAACATCAACGCCGGCGTCCGGCTGAGCCAGAACTGGGGACAGATCAAGGGTGAGGGCGATGTTTGGAAGTCCGGCCGGCTCGCCCCAAGACTCGGTTTCACCTTCGACCTCTTCGGCGACAAGAGCACGGTCTTTAAAGCCCACTACGGCCAGTTCACGGAGGGGATGTTCGCCGCCTACCACAATCGGCTTTCGTCCAACTGGTTTGACTACATCTCGTATTATTGGGACTTGGCCAACGAGGAATGGGTGGAATACGACAGGGTAGTCCAGAAGTGGAAGCTCCAGGACGATATCAAACATCCCTACATGAACCAGTACACGGTCAGCCTGGAAAGGGAGCTTTTCCGGGACGCCTCATTTTCGGTGTCCTACATCCACAGAGACTGGAAGAACATCATCGGCGTCTACGACATGCTGGCCGAGTACGAACCGGTTTCCTATGAAGTTGAGCCTCTCAACAGGACGGACACCGTCTATGATCTTGTGTCTGGCAGCGCCCACGAATTCATCATCGAGAACCTCAACACGGGTCCGTACAAACCACCCGGAAACGCCTACAGAAAATACCGCGGCGTCGAGTTCCTGTTCAACAAGCGCTTCTCCAACAAGTGGCAGCTGATGCTCTCCTATGTTTATTCCAAGACCACAGGGACGATCGACAACGGCTGGGGTGACGACATCGGCTGGGGCGGCCGGAACAGCCAGGAGGCGAGCGACCTGAATTTCTGGATCAACGCCGACGGTAACGCGACCTATGACCCGACCCACATGCTCAAAGTCCAGGGTACGTACATTCTTCCCTTTGATATAAGCTTCAACGCCTCTTTCAGGGCGATCACCGGCCCGGCCTGGGCCCAAAGATACAGGACATCACGCTTCGGACAGGGGAGAATCACGTACTATACGGAAACCCGGGGTAGCCGCTACTACGACATGCAGAATATTCTTGATCTTCGGCTGGAGAAAATCTTCACTCTTGCCGCGAAGTACAGGCTGGGCGTGATAATCGATGCCTTCAATGTGCTCAACATGAACACGATCACGAGCTGGGGAACGCGGATCGGATACGATTGGCTCTTCGAAGGGGCCGAACCAACCTATCTACTTCCCAATGGTTACCCGCCATCTACCGAAGGGCACCAGCTCCTAGGCATTGTCAACCCGCGGCAGATCCGTCTCGCAATCCGGCTGATCTTCTGATTCAAGCGGACGCAGATTTTCAAGGGGTGGCGGCCGCCGCCACCCCTTTTTTTTTGTAGCAGGACTGTCGAGCTTGGATTATTCACGAAATGAAGGGGAAAAACTACCCTCTCTCTCGGACGGGAGAGGGTCGGGGAGAGGGGGATTATCGAAAGACACCCCCCTCCCCTATATCCCCTCCCGCAAGGGGAGGGGTGTTGTTTTTTCGCGTTATTATGAATAGCTCAGGCTAGCAAATCGATCTCTTGATATCGGAATTTCAGAGTGGACGGTAGAGCCGGTCCCGGAAAGTCTGTTCCCGGAGCAAAGCCGCCTGGAGGAAACGGAAACTGTCGGCCAGGTATCCTTCATAGCCGCTGGGCTTCCCGTCCCAGGTCGTCCAGTCGATGCCTTTCAT
>CAZYWP010000030.1:25362-26567 GCA_964651495.1 uncultured Eubacteriales bacterium
TCGATCCGCCTATTCAGCCATTCGAAATCTCCCGACGACTCGACATAATCCCAGGCCGCGATGAGCGGGGAGGCGTTGGCGTCGAGGAAATTCCCGTAGTCCCAGTAGCCGGTGATCTCGCCGCTGAGCTTGCCCTGCGCATCCTTCCGCATCCGCCGGTCGAGCCAGTAGTCGATTGTCCGGCGGACCAGCGGCGCGAGCGAAATCCCAGCGGAGAGCTCCGGCAGAAAAAACACCTGGTCGGCGTAGAACCAGAGCGAGACGCTGGCCGGGTCGCTGATGACGTTGTTGCCGAGGATGCCGGCCGGCGCGCTGAACGGCCGGTCCTGCTCTCCCCAGCGGGCACAGGGCTGGAGGGCGTTGAGCCAGCCGCGCCGGCTGGAAAGCCACATCTCTTTGTCCTGAAGCCCTTCGGGCGGGGGGAGAGACTCCCCAGAAAAATCGAGCGAAATGGACCCGCCCTTTGCGATCGCCGGAATCTCGAGGATGAGATCCACGGTCTTTTTCTCCCGGCTGCCCTCCAGCCGGCCGAACACTTCGCGGCTCCCTGTCTCCTGGACATGCATCGGCCCGAAGTCGGGGGCGTTGATCACGGCGGGAAGGCGGAAGGTCCCGTCGTCCCGCCAAACGCTCGGGAGGACGGTCGTCGGCGTGACACGGGGGTCGAAGGGGAAGAGCATTTGAACGCCTTCGACAGGACGTTTCCCGGCGCTGAGCTTGATGAATAGATTGTGCCCTTCCGAACGGAGCTCCCAGTCGATTCTCGCTTTGCCGGCGCGCAGCTCGTAGCGGACCGTCTGCTCGTCCTCCCGCCGCTTGATCATCACGCCGTCCTGCCAGACGCCGTTTACGCGGAATTGAAGCTTGAGGCCGGAGTCCGGCCGGAGAAGGTTTGTCCGGACCCGGGCACTGCCTTCCGTATCCCAGCTCAGAAACGTGACGGCAGGGCGCTCCGGGTCGGCCGTGAAGCGAAGCAGTGGAGACGACGACCGTTGTGCGCCGGATGAGACAGCAAACAGAACAGCAGTCAACGCCGCTAATAAAATGGCCCTTTTCCTGTTCATTTCCTGTTCCCGCGCCCCCATTTATAAACCTTTCCCCAAGGGCGGTCAACAACGGTCGCTTTCAGTGCTTCTCTTCATTTTTCGTGATGGGGGCGGGTCCTGGCACGGTTCATATCCGGCGAGGCTCGGGATTGGGATTCG
>CAZYWP010000031.1:0-26381 GCA_964651495.1 uncultured Eubacteriales bacterium
ATCCCGAGGCGCCTCCGGGATCCTTCGATTCGTGGAAGCCCCAGCTGGTCGAATTCGGCAAGGCCTCCCTTAGCGCGGCAATCCAGATCTGCAAGATCGCCCAGTACATGAACGAGATCAACTTGCTCACCATTCCGTTCGTCAAGGGGCAGATGGTCGCCCACGGCGTTCTTTACTGGTAAAGATCGCGCAGGAGCTTCGAGAAGACTGAGTCGGGAGAATCGTCTCTATAACGAAACGATTCTCCCGCCACTCTAACTGATTTACTTGTTTGTTATCAGTCGGTGCACGCCCGCGGAGGGATGCGTCTCCAATCACAAAAGATGGGAATGGGTGGCACGGCGCCAGTCCCTGCAACGCCCGGAGCGTAGGGGACCCCTCTCTTGACGGGTGCGGAGCGAGGACGGACGGGGACGCACCATGACAGGACCCATTCCTATCACATATAAAAAGAGGCTTACCCCGCGCAGTGCCGGCTGATTTTTTCGTAAAAACTCGGAGTAATTTCCCGGCCTAACTCAGAACACCCTTAGTTCTAAGTCCGAGTTCAATACAGAAGATAAGTCTGGCGTTCGGCGGCGAAGGCCTTCAGTCCGGCCTCATAACTCCTGACGATTTCCGCGACGCCGGCGCCGCGCTCTATTGCATCTCTGATTTTGGCCGTCCCGGCGACCTTGTCGAAATACCCCGCATGGAACTCAAACTTCTCCGGATACATCTCGCGAATTGTCCTTATGATGTGAAGAGCGGTTTCGAACGGGCGGTAGAGGTTTCTATCAGTCACGTGGACTTGCGCCCCCCCGCATATCTCCCCGGTGAATTTTGAGAAGGCCGGCGTAAACCACGCTTCCCTGAACCGCACTCCCCCCAGCCCGAGCGCGTTCAGCCGCCCGGCCAGCGCATAGCCGTCGATCCACGGCGCTCCGAACAGCTCAAACGGCCTCGTCGTCCCGCGGCCTTCCGAGACGTTCGTCCCTTCGATTAAAACCTGGCCGGGATAAACGGTCGCCGTGTCGAGAGTCGGCATGTTCGGGGAGGGGATGACCCAGGGCAATCCCGTCTCATCGAGCCACGCCTCGCGCCGCCAGCCCTCCACCGGGATCACGGTCAGGTTCACCTTCTTCTCCAGGAATTTGTCGTTGAACAAGCGGGCGAGCTCTCCGACCGTCAATCCGTGCCTTTCCGGGATCGGGTAAAGACCAACAAAAGAGCTATACTCCGGATATTCGAGCACCGGGCCTTCCATGTCCTTCCCGTTAATCGGGTTCGGCCGGTCGAGGACGATAAAGTCGATCCCGCTCTCGGCCGCGGCCTGCATGCCGTAGGCCATCGTCGCCATGTAAGTATAGACTCGCGTCCCGACATCCTGGATGTCGAAAACCATGGCGTCGACGTCCCGGATCATGGCGCTCTCCGGGATCTTGCCGGCGCCGGTGGTGTCGAAAGAGCGCATGTACTCATCGATATCTTTCAGCATGCCGGGAGCGGGCTTGAAGGACTGGCCGTAAAGGCTGAAGACCGGAAGACCGAATTGGTCGTCAAAATAAAACGGGACATATTCGCCCGCCTGGGCATTGCCCCGGACGCCGTGCTCGGGACCGTAGAGCGCCACGAGCTCGATACCCGCGGCCGCCCGGAACAGGTCGATGACGCTTCGCAGGCGGCTGTCCACACCGGAGGGGTTGGTAATCAGCCCGACCTTCTTCCCTTTGACCAGGTCGAGCCGGCTCTCCAGGAAGACCTCGACACCGAGTTTGACCGCCCGCCCAGCCGGACCTGGCGGCGCCGCCTCTTTCGCTTGGGGGCGACAGGTAAGAAAAAAACATCCGGAACCAACGAGCAAAAAAAACCAGCCAAGGGAAACACGACGCCAAAGGGGCATTTGATTCATTGTGTTCATCATGCTCATCGTCTCTTCACCAGCCTAATTTTCGGTTTTCGGACGCATCCAGTCTAGTTCAGCCCGCCCGACAAGTAAATCGAAAGAACGCGTCCCGAGATTGCCCTTAGGGCTCAGTCTGAATTCTTTTAAATCTTGATGAAAATTTTCTTTCGGTAGAGGACGGCCATCAGGGCCAGCCAGATCAGGACGTATGTCACGGCGTAGGCCAGAGATCCGTTCATCTCGCCCGCCCAGGGGACAAAAAAATGCTGATAGATGTAGGCGAGGACTCCCACCTGCTCTCCTCCCGATGAGACCTTGACGCGGAGGAGAAGCTTGACCACAAGGGAAGACCCGACATAAGCGGCGATGGCATTCGTGCCCAGGACGAAAAAGGGCCAGGCCCACGCCTTCCATCCCAGCCAATCGATGAAGAGATAACAGACCGCCAGGAGAAGGAGGGCCGCCCCGGCCGTGAAGAGGACGAAGGTGCTCGTCCAGAGCTGTTTGTTGATCGGAAAATAGGGATGCAGGGCGAGACCGAGCGCCGCCAGTCCCGCCCCTCCGCCGGCGAGTCCAAGGGTCGTCCCGAAAGGCTTCCTGGATTTGCGCAGCCAGTCTCCCGTCAGAGTCCCCAAGACAGCTGTCGCCACCGCCGGAAACGTGCTCAGGATTCCCTCCGGATCGAACGCCGGCTTGTAGAGATGCCCGGCCAGAAGCTTGCTGTCGATATAGCCGCAGAGATTTCCCTCATAATCGAGGCCTCCCGCCCCACCATAGCCAGGGACGGGGACGAGCTTCATGACAAGCCAATACGCGGCCAGGACGGCCAATACTGCGACGACTCTCCCCCGGGCCCGAACATGGAGGTAGAGCAAGGCCGAAAAAAGATAGCAGAGGGCGATCCTCTGCAGAACGCCGGGGAAGCGCATCGTGCTGAAATTGAAGCGGGGAATCAGATGGAGAAGAATTCCGAGCCCGAAAAGGACAGCGCTTCTGGTGAAGATCTTGGAGCGGATTTTCGAATCCGGAACCCCCTCCCCTACCCGGCGGGAAACAGCGAAAGCGACGGAGACGCCGACGATGAAGACAAAGAAGGGGAAAACCAGGTCGGTCGGCGTCCAGCCGTGCCACTCCGCGTGCCGGAGGGGCGCATAGACAGACTTCCAGTTCCCGGGGTTATTGACCAGGATCATCCCGGCGATGGTGATTCCGCGGAAGGCATCCAGCGAGGCGAGCCGCCCGCCCGTCAAGCTCTCCTCTTGATGACGACGAAGGTCATGTCGTCCATCGGCGGAGCTCCGGCGCTGAACTCCGTCACTTCCGCCATGACTTTCTCGACGGCCTTGGCGGCCGGCTGCTTGAGGCTCTTTTTCAGCAGGTTCGTCAGGGTCTCCTCCCCGAATTCCTGGTTGTCCGTGTTCCGCGCTTCGGTGATCCCGTCCGTGTACAGGACGACCATGTCACCCGGAGCCAGCTCGACCGTTTTGGAATCGTAGGTTGCGCCAGCGAACATCCCCAGGCAGAAACCGCTGCTTTCGAGCCGGGTCACATGGCCGTTTTTTTCGATGAACAGGGGCGGGTTGTGGCCGGCGTTGACATAGTGGAGCTGGCCTGTCTTCATGTTCAGCTCGCTGAAGAAGAAGGTGATGAAAAGATTCGCGGCTGAGCTCCTGTGGACGAAATCATTGAGCTTGCCGGCCATCTCGGCCAGCTTGAGCTGCGGCTGGATCTCCGCATGGACGGCCGCCCTCAGGGAGGCCATCTGGAGAGCAGCGCCCATGCCTTTGCCGGAAACATCGGCGATAATGACGGCCAGGCGGCAGGGGTCGATGGCGATGAAGTCGTAATAATCGCCGCCCACCTGCAAGCAGGGGACGTTGGTGCCGGCGATGTCGAAATTTTCGCAGGAGGGGTTGTCTTTGGGCAAGAAGTCCCTCTGGATGTTGACGGCCAGGGTCAGCTCTTTCTGAAACTTTTCCATCTCGATCGCCTGTTCGATGGCCAGCGCCTGCTCATACTTGATGGCGGCCAAGTTGGCCAGGAGCGTCAGCAGGCGCAGGTCTTCTTCGGTGAACTGATCGAGCAGAGCGATGCGGTCGGCATACATCACGCCGATGATCTCGCGGTTGTTCCACAGCGGAACGCACATGGCCGAGTGGATGTTGGACTTGATCACGCTGTCCTTCATCATGAAGCGGGGGTCGGCCTGGGCGTCGGTGGTCAGGACCGAAGAATGCTTGTCCAGGACGAGGTTGATGATGCTCTGGCTGACCAAAATTTTCTGGCGGATCAGGTTTTTATTGTTGATCCGGGTCACTTTGGGGATCGTCTGGGGAGGGTTCCCCTCCTTGAGCATCAGGACTCCCCGGTCCATCGGCAGGTATTCGGAGATCAGGTCCATGATGCGATCGAGGAGCTCGCTGAGGGGCTGGTGCAGCACAAGGGCCTTGCTGACCTCGTTGAGCACGGCCATCGATTTGACGTCTGAGCGGATTCGCAAAAAATCGGCAGGGGTGGCCATACTCTTGATCGTCGTATCTATGTCGGTTTTTTTAATGATATCCTTGATGTGGATGATGGTGTTGATGTTGCGCGCCGGGGAGGCCATCTCCGTGACTTCCACATTGCTGGAGAGCTCCTTGTCGTAGATAAGGCGCGTCGAGCCGATGAGGACCTCATCGCCCTTCTTGAGTTCCGCTTCCCCCTGGACCTTTTTCCCGTTGAGGAAAGTTCCGTTCTTGCTGCCGTTGTCGCGAACGGCAAAACCGCCGTTGGAGGGATAGATCAGGGCATGGTGCCCGGAGGAAAACGCGTCGGGAAGAGTGATGTCGTTGTCTTCGGACCGGCCGATGGAGATCTTTTCTTTCTTGAGAGTGTACCAGAAGGTATCCCCTTTTTTTGGATAGACAAAAATCCGCGGCATCTCGTTTTCCCGCCCTGATTATAACTCCGGTTCGGGTCCGAGTTCAAGAGAGTTCGATTTTCTCGGCCGCTTTGATCATTTTCCGGTAGAGCCCGACCTTAAATTCAAAGGAGGTGTCCTCGATCAGCGGCAGGAGCAGGTCCTTGACCTCTTTGCGGAGGATATTGTCCAGGAGCTCGACCGAATAATCCAGAGCTTTCTTGGTCCCGGCCAGGATATTCTGGTAAGCCTTGACGATGTCCTCCTGGGGATAGACCAAACCGAGCAGCTCAAAAATATTCTTCATGGTCCGGGAGAGGCTGCCTTCCAGGTCCTTGGCCAGGATCTCCTTTTTCCTGTCGGCCCGAAAATCATGGATCTGGAGAATAAGCAGGTAGCACGTTTTGATCAGAGAGACTGTCTTTGTCAGGGTCCTCTTCGCCGGAAAAAGGAGCGTCGAGTCGTTCATCCGCATCCGGTGGAGGGCCTCGATGATCTCCGTCTCCACCTCGGAATTTTCCCTGCTAAGCTCCAGGACAAGAATATCGACGGCCCTCTGCGAGCCCGTCCTGGCCATGATCCCGGAAATGGCCCTGCGGACCTGGATGCTCTCCCCCGGGTCGCTTAGATAGTCTCTCAGAGTGCCGAGGATCGACGTGCCGTAGGCGGCCAGGGCCCGGGCGGCCGCCTCCTGCGCCGCCGACCGGCCCAGCAGGCCGACGAGAAGAGGAACAAATTCCCGTTTCCTAAGTCCTTCGGCGCTCCCGGCCGCATAGCGGGCCACTTCGGGCGACGGGTCCTTGAGCAGCTTTTTGAGTTCCCTGGTGAGGGAAGCATCGGGGGCCATCATGCCGATGACTTTGGCCGCCTCCATCCGGGAGACTTCCGCCCCCTCGCCTGTGTCATGCGTGGCTTTCTCGATCTGTTCCTTCATCAGGGTTTGGTAGACATCGAGCGCCATGATTTCCTTGATCTCACCGTCCAGGGCTTCCGCCGCCATCTCGTCGTCGAACTCCGGCACCAGGCCGTCGCCGGGGACATCGAGCAGGCAACCCATGGCCCGGGCCCGGATCTCATCGGTCTTGAATGAGATCAGCTTCTTGAGCTCCGGGCTCATTTTCTCTTTTTTGATCAGCTCAAAACAATTCATGGCGTACAGCACGGAGCTGCGCTCGCGGTTCTCCAGCGTGTCGATGACCAGCTTGGTCATATCCAGGTCGATCTTCTCGGTGATCAGTTTGTCCGCATCCTGCCATTTGATCTGCAGGTTGTTCTTGACGATTGTAACGTATTCCCGGTGGACGCGGCGGCCGAAAAAGATCCAGAGAATGACAAACGCGATCACCAGATAGCTCACCTTCTCCACATGGAACTTGATGAACGGAGAGACGGCAAGGAGCACCAGCCCGGCCAGGCCGTCGGCGAACTTGTTCAGGAACATGTCGATAAAGACCTTGGCCTTGTATTTGATATCCTGAGGAAGGGGAATATAAAGCAGTTCCCTGACCGATTGATTCAGGCTGTGAGAGAGGCTTTTGTCCGTTCCCTTGACGATCACCGCCCAGACTATGCCCGCCCCGGGCAGGATAAACAGGCTCAACGAGCCGGCGAGCAAGAGAACCGGCAAGATGAGGAGGGCCAGCCGCAGGTTTTTGAGCATCCGGGATGTCCCCAGTGCGGTGAAAAGATAGGAAAGCAACAGAATCACCAGGTAAAAAGTGCCCAGGAACGAGGTCCGGACGTCTTTGTTGGGATAGGTCACCTGGGCCACGGACTTGAACTGGAAATCGACCAGGTTGGAGACCACGATGGAGGCCAGGATCATGCCGCTGAGCAGGAGGAGATAGCGGTTCTTTGTGACCAGGGCGAAGCTCTGGATGAAACCGGCCTTTTGATCCTTGCGTCCCGGCCTGGTCCACTCTTTCCCTCCGGCCTGTCTCGCCGCCAGCCGCTGGACGTAAAAAACAATGGCCAGACAAATGACCAACATCAGCGGGCCGATCAGGACGAGGTCTTCTGTCTGGAGATGGCCCGGCCGGGAGAGCGCGATGAGCGAGCCTCCTATCCCGCCCAGGAGGCCGCCGCTGACGAAAAACCCGATCTGCCGTTTGGCCTCGCGCGGGTTGAATAGATCGTTGATGAAGATCCAGAATTGGGTGATCGCCGTGACCAGCAGAATATCGCCCCAGGAGTAGAGAAGCAAAAAGATCCAGGGCCAGGGCGACGGCCGGTCGATCAACTTCCAGAAAACCAGCCCGCCGGCCGTAAAGAACAGCAGGGTCGACGCAATGTAGCGGGGTCTGTTCAACCTCTGAAGAAGCCGGGAGTTGACGGCCACTGCCATAGCCATCAGGAATGCGGTCAGCAGGAACGCATAAGGCAGTCTTTCCTTGCCCAGGTAGTTCAGAAACAGGGATTCTTTGGCCGGCTTGACCACATAGACCGAGAATGTGATGACCATAAAATACAGGAACATCAGGACGGCGAGCGGAGACCGGGCCGGCCTATTCATCATGCCGGCCTCCCCCCTTCTCTTCGCCGGAATTACCAAGGAGATGGCGGCAGCGCCTCAGCTTCTCGTCCGGCGGCAGGTCCTCGACCAGCGGAAAAACGGCATCCCGCATGTCTTTCTCCAGGAGGTTGTCCAGGAGCTCGACGGCGTAGGCGACGGAGTTTTTTGTCCCCGCCCTCAGGTTCTGGTAAACCTTGGCCATATCCTCGTGGGAATAGACGAGGCCGAGGAGTTGGAGGATATTCCAGAGCGCGCTTTCCCTGGTCTTTTCCCACCGCAGCACCGTATCCGATTTCTCTAGGTCGGAATAGGACTTGACGAAATAGCGGCAATAGGCTCTTGTCTCCCGCATGATCTCGGCCTTGATGGCTTCCGGGTCAAAGCGAATCTCGGGATGGCCGGTCCGGATCCGGTCCAACGCATCGATGACAGCGAAATTCAACCCTTCTTCGCCTTCGGCCAGCTGCCAGCTCAGAAAATCAGCCGCTTCCTGATTGCCGATGCGGGCCAAGAGGGAGGCGGCGGACGTTCGCACCTCCGGGTGCTCGCTTTTATCGGCCAGGAAGTCGGCCAGAGTCCCGACAATCCGTCCCCCGAACTTAAACAGAGCGTCAGCGGCGTCTGCCCTAAGGACAGGATGACGGAGCCGCCAAACCAGGACGGGCACGTCTTCTTTCCGTTGCAGCTGCGCCGCGCTCTGCATGGCATACCGGCTGACCTCGATAGATTCGTCTCCGAGAAGGTCGGCGAGCTTCTCTACCAGCGGGGCGTTGGGGTCCATGAGCCCGATGCTCTTGGCGGCTTCCATCCTGGCGACCTCGTTCCCCGGACCCGAGTCCTGGAGGGACTTGTCCAGGTAGTCTTTCATCACTTCTTGATACACACCCAGGGACACGATTTCCAGGACTTCTTTCTTCAGAACCTCATCGGGGAGCGAATCATCCAGCTCGGGTCCCAGGCAGGTCTCGCCCTGCTCGATGAGAGTCCCCAAGGAGGCGGCCCGGACTCCACCCGCCTGGTAGGAGATCAGCTTTTTGACTTCGGGAGTCAGTTGGTCGCGCCGGATCAGGTCGAATAGATGCATGGCATACAGGACAGAGCTTCTGTTCTTGCTCTCTATGGTATCGAAGACCAGCTTGGCGTAGTCCACATCCAATTTTTTGCCCACCAGATGATCGGCCCGCTCGTATTTCAGCTCCAACCTCCCTTTGACCATGTTGTTGTATTCGTGCCTCACGCGCAGGTTGAGGACGATCCAGCCGAATATGCAGATGATGGTGGCCACGCTGATGGACCGGATGGCCCAGTCCGTCCCCTTCCCGAAAATCGCTATAAGAACCATCAGGACGACCGCGCCCAATCCCTTGGCGAACCTATTGAGAAACATATCGATGAAGATTTTGGATTTGTACTTCTGTTCAGGTGAGATGGGGATATAAAGGAGCTCGCGGACTGACTGGTTGAGAGAGTAGGCCAAGCTCTTGTCGCTGGCTTTGATCAGGATGGCCGGGAGGAGGATGGCATAGGCCACCAGCCCGATGCCGGTCGAGCAAAACAGCAAGGCAAGAGGATAGATAAGCAAGGTCAGCCGGATACGGAGCAGCTGAATGATACGGCTGGTCAGCAGGAGCTGGAGGAGAAAGGCAAAGGCCATCGTGCCGGCGTTGAAAAAGCCGAAAAAGGCGGTCAGATTTTTTTCCCCTTCCACCACCTGTCTTTTGACGATGCTGTTGAATTGGAAATCGATCAACGTCGAAACCATCCAGGTGGCCAGCATGATTCCGGCGAGGAGCAGCAGGTAGCGGCTTTGGCGGGTCGTGTTGAAGGCATCCCTGAACCCAACTTTCGCCGCCGGCGCGGATTTCGCCTGGACCTCGGCTTCCGCTTCCTCTTTTTCCGGAGCAGCCTTCCTCAGGCGCTGCCGGCGAAATATGCCGTAAACGGCCACGATTCCCAGACCGAGTATCCCTGCGGCCAGGAGGAGCAGGTAGTCAAAAAACTTCGTCTTGGCCAGAGACCCCGCCAGAACGCTGCCGCAAATGGACCCTAGGAGGCCGCCGCTGCCGACGAACCCGATCAGCCGTTTGGCTTCCCGGGGGTTGAAGATATCGTTGAACAGGATCCAGAACTGGGTCACCAGGACGACGGCGAAAATATTGGCCCAGACCCAGAATACGGTCGGCACCCACTTCCAATCGGTCCGGAACAGAAGCCAGAAGGCGAAGATATTGGAGAAAAAAAATAACACGCTGGAGCTGATCAGGACATGACGGGGAAGCTTGACCTGCAGGCGGGAGTGGAGGTTGACGATGAACCCCATGATGACGGCCGTCAGCAGATAGGCCAGAGGGAGCTTTTCATCGCTCAAGCGGTCGAGAAAGCTGGCGTTGCGGAGCGGCTTGATGATGTAGTAAGGCGCGGTGATCAGGAAAAAATAGCTGAAAAGAAACAGGGAAATCGCCCGCTCGGCGGGCTTGATATCGACGACGCGGGCGGCAATAGAACGGAGGAAGCGGCTGGCCACGGAATGACTCAGGCTAAAATCGCTCCCTCAAGATCAATTCCTAAAAAAAGCTTTTCAGGGCCGCTTCCTCGTCCTCGAAAATCTCCAGGACCTTGGTCAGCATGGTGACCTGAAAAATGAGGAAGAGCTTCTTGGAGATGCGGATGAGTTTCAGCTTTCCTCCCAGGTTGTGGGTCGAGATGTAGCTCGCCAGGATCTCGCCCACCCCGAAGCTGTCGATAAACTCGACCCGCTCGAAATTGAGGAGGACGTTGCGCCGGCCGCCGTCCAACTGGTCCTTGACCAGCTGGTGAAGGGTGACGTCGGTGATGTCGGACCGCCTGATCTCGCCCTCGATATCGAAGATCACCACATCGTCCTTGAAGCGTGGGTTGATTTTCATGTTCTCCTCGTCTTTCCGACGCCAGGGGTCCAGCGCCAGGCAACCTCTGCGTCCGGTCTGAAGTTATTATTAGTAGAAAAGGGCCTAAAGTCAATAAGACAGGCCGATTTCATTGCCATTTGCATTTCAGCTCGAATTTTGCGAAAATAACGCCAAGTCGGGATAACCGTTGACTGCAAAAAGAAAATATCCGCCTTTTGATCTCAAGGACGAGATCCTGCGCGAAACGCTTGATTTCTGGGACAATTTCGAAAACCTGGCCAAGCTCTTCAAGGACGGATCCAGATACCTGGCCAAACAGCCGGGCCAGACCGGAGGCATCCTGCTCCCCGATGCCGGAGAGGCGACCAGCGACCCGGTCAAGCTGTACTTGAGGGATATGGGCAGCATTTCCCTCCTCACCAGGGAAGGGGAGATCGGCCTGGCCAGACAGATCGAACGGGGCGAAAAGGCCATCATCAAAGCCCTCTCCAAGACTCGCCTGACGGCCGGCGAAATCTTCGCCCTGGAAGAAAAGATCAGGGAGAACACAGCCGAGCTCCAGGAAGTCTTCGACTGCGGCGAAGAAATCGACGAGGAAACGCTGGAGCGTAAAAGAAGATCGCTGTTGAAAGCCTTCAAGAACATCCGGGATTCCTATTCCCGGCTGGAAAAAACCCCCGCCCTGAAAAAGTACGCCTTCGCCCGAGGACGCCTGGTCATCCGCCTGATTCATCTCGTCCACGAGCTGCACATCTGGCCTTCCCGCCTGGAAAAGATCATCGAGACCATACGGACGCGTTTCCAGGCGTTCTGCGAGCTGGCCGAGGCCAGGGAAGAGCTGGAACAAGCCCTGCGCCGAACCAAAGCCGCCGACCGGCGGGCGGACCTCCGCCGGAAGATCGCCGAGATCAAGAAAATCCTGAAAAAAGGCCACGAGGAGACGGGCATTACCTGCGAGCAGGCGGGCGCCATCCTGCGCGAGATCAGCCGGGGAAAGCAGCTAGGCGACCGGGCCAAAAAGGAGCTGGTCGAGGCCAACCTGAGGCTGGTCGTCTCGATCGCCAAAAAATACACCCACCGCGGCCTGGGCTTTCTCGACCTGATCCAGGAGGGGAACATCGGCCTGATGCGGGCGGTGGAAAAATTCGATTACCGGAGAGGCTACAAGTTCTCGACCTACGCGACGTGGTGGATCAAACAAGCCATCACCCGCTCCATCGCCGACCAGGCCAGGACCATCCGCATCCCCGTGCACATGGTCGAGACGATCAACCGGCTGAAGAAAATCACCCAGAACTTCGTCCAGGACCGGGGCCGCGAACCGACTCACGAGGAGATCGCCAGGAAGATGGCGCTGTCCGTGGTCAAAGTCCGGGAGATCATCAAGGCCGCCCAGGAATCGGTCTCCCTGGACGCGCCCGTGGGGGACGAGGACGACAGCCGGCTGGGGGAATTCATCGAAGACAAGACCAGCCCCTCCCCCGAGGAAGCCGTGATTCACAGCAACCTGCGTGAGCAGATCGAGCGCGCCCTGGACAGCCTCACCGAGAGAGAGGGCGAAGTCCTGAAGCTGCGGTTCGGCCTGATGGACGGGAAAGAACATACCTTGGAGGAAGTGGGGGAAGTCTTCAAGGTCACCCGCGAGCGCATCCGCCAGATTGAGGCGAAAGCCCTCCGGAAACTGGAGAGCTACAGCAAGAGCGGAAAATTGCGTTCGTTCCTGGCTGCGCCCTGACCGGGCGGCGCAACGGCCGGTCCCCTATTCTTTGCTTCTCATATAAACGTTGGTGGCCCCGCTTTCCTCACGAAATTTGAGCTCAAAAAGGCTGGAAAAGCTTTTAATGAGCTGGGACAATTGCTTGAATCCGTAGGTGCGCGGGTCGAAGCTGGGGTCCAGTTGATGGAGGTAAAAGCCGAGGGTTCCCAGGTTGGCCCAGCCGTCCTCCTGGACGGCCATCTCGTAGGCTCCCCTGAGCAGGGGTAGGGGGTCCAGGTCGCGAGGTTTCTCCTCCTTGGGCGGCGGCATCTTGGCCTCTCCCCTCCTCCTCGAAACCGGCGGTCTTGGGGCCAGGTTCTCGGTAAAAATATAAATATTGCAGGCGTTGACAAACGCCTTGGGCGTCGATTTCTTGCCGATCCCCATCACCAGAATTCCGTGTTCGCGGATACGGGTGGCCAGCCGGGTGTAGTCGCTGTCGCTCGAGACCAGACAGAATCCGCCAACCTGGTGGCCGTGGAGGATGTCCATGGCATCGATGATCATGGCGCTGTCGGTTGAATTCTTGCCGATGGTGTAGCGGAATTGCTGGATGGGCTGAATGGCATAGTTGTTCAGGACATTTTTCCAGCCGGACATGCTGGCCGTGGTCCAATCCCCGTACACCCGGCGGATGGTGATCGAGCCGTACTTGGCGGTTTCGGTGAGGATCCCTCCGATCAGCGAAGGCTGGGCATTATCACCGTCGATGAGCAGGGCGATTTTAATGACGTGGCTGTCGGCGATTTGCTCTACCATGATGACACCTCTTTTCTAGCAGGCCTGATTCATGCCGGCCATAAGTATAATGGACGAGCGCTCTGGGCACAAGACACCGAAGGCGGAAGAAAAGCTAATTTTCCGGGTTTATTTGAAAAAAAGAGCCGCTCAGGCTTTGACGGCAACCTCGTAACCCTCCCGAATGGGGTTGGTCACCAACAGATGGACGAATTTGAGAATCTGCTCCTGGTAATAGAGGCTGTGCTCATTGGCCAGCGCATCCTCTTCGCTCTTCCAGAAAGTGACAGCCATAGACTTGCCAGTGGGACGGTCGACCAACAGATAGGTCGCTACAAATCCTTTTTGCGACCTGGCGGCGGGGACTACGCTCTTTTTGTAGATCGCGATGCCTTCGTCGACGCTCTCCGGTTTGACATTGAGGGTGGTCATTCGGACGAACATGGCGCTTCCCTCCTTTTTACTTATCTTCCGAGGTTTTTCCGGCATCTCAGATACTCTGTCCCTCTCGACTCGATCTAAGAGTATCAGTTTCTTTTCCTGGTGTCAAATTCAAATTGTGGCCGATGGGTTCGGGTCCGGCTTGACATCTGTGGCGATTAATTTAGTATAAAAGGAGATAAAAAGCCCGCGAAACCAGGAAAAGTGAGCAAAGTGAGCCCCTTCCTCCCGGCCGGAGCGCCTCGAAGGAAAGGCCGTCTGGCAAGACCTTTTCCGGTTTTTTTTCTGCTAGTCCTCTTGACGTCCTGCCTGGGGCCGTATCTTGCGGCCGGGGTTCGTTATGCCTGGACAGGCGTCGAGCGCATCGTCGCCATCGGCGACCTGCACGGCGACTACGATAATTTCGTTAAGATATTGACCGAAATTCCGGTCGTCGACCAAGGCTTGCACTGGGCGGCAGGCAACACTCATTTGGTCCAGATGGGTGACATCATGGACCGGGGGCCGGATGCCAAGAATATCCTGGACCTCCTGATGAAGCTGGAGAAGGAAGCGGAAAAGGCGGGCGGAAAGGTCCATGTTCTGCTCGGCAACCACGAAGAAATGAACATTACCGGGATTGTCTTCCGCTACCCCGAATACCTGCACCCGGAGCAATTCAAGTCTTTTCTTCCCGACGGTTACCGAAGAAAAAAAGAGGAAATCCTGCAAAAAGCCATCATTGAAATGCGGATGAAGCGGGAAACGAAAACCTCCGAGGAAAAGTACTACAACGAATTCTGGTCCAGCCTTAGGGACGACGAGAGGGCGCAGCATGAGTACCTCGTCAATTTCAACAGCAAATACGGTTCCTGGCTGCTCAAGCAGAATGCCGCCATCAAGATCAATGACACGGTCTTCGTGCACGGCGGGATCAGCGAAAAATACTCCCTCATGGGGATCGAAAAAATCAATTCCACCCTCCGTGTGGAGCTGGCCGATCTCAGACGGGCGGGGGAGCGCAATGAGCCGCAGATGATCGCTCGACCCGAAATCGCCTACCAGGGCGAAGGACCACTCTGGTACCGATACCTGGCAATCGTCCCCGAGGCGGACATGGCGGCGGAAGTCGACCGGATTCTGCAAAATCTCGGTGCCGCCAGGATGGTCATCGCTCATACCCCAAAGATCCCCAGCGAAGCGGAAATGAAGCGGTTCGGCGGGAAGGTCTGGATCATCGATACCGGCATCGCCACCGTCTACGGGGGAAGGTTAAGCGCCCTGATCATTCAAAACGGCGAACCCTTAATCTGGAGAACGGCCAATGAATAGGGGAGAATTGTTATGAAGTCAGCCAATATTGTAATCAAACTGACATTGATTTCCTGGGTTAGCGGTATGCTGACAGTAGCCTGCATCAGAAGCCCGAAACCGTCGGTCCCGGCTGCCGGGAAATCACCGACAGGCCAGACCACGGCCGCAATGACGAGCGAACAGATCATCTGGGAGGCCTTTCTCAAAAATGCCAGGGTCGTCTCGGTCACCAAGGAAAAAGCAGGGGGAAGGACGAAGCCGTGGATCGTGCTGCTGGATGACGGCAAGATGAAGCACCGCGCCTTTTTCAAACACATCGATTTCCGGAGGCCCCGGCCCGCTCCCGACAGCTATAAATATGAGGTCGCCGCTTACGAGCTGACGAAGTTGCTTCAGGTGGAGATCGTGCCGCCCCTCGTGGAAAGGGAAATCGAGGGCACGAAAGGCTCGCTTCAAATGTATCTCGAAAACTACGTCAGCGAGCGGGAACGGCAGAGAAAAAAATTAGAGCCCCCGGACGCCGCAGCGCATTCCAGGGCTCTGGAAGGGTTGAAGGTTTTCGAGAGCCTGGTTTACGATGAGTGCGGCGACCTGGATGACTCCTGGATTCATGAGCAGGATTGGCGGGTCTGCCGGGTGGATTTTTCCGAGGCCTTCTTCCCGTCCGTGGAACTTCCTAAGGGCTGCCCGATTAGCGTATGCTCGAGGAAGCTTTACGAAGGCCTGCTTAAATTGGAGGACGGAGCCATAGCCTCGAGCCTGACGAAATATCTGAGCAAAGTAGAAATCGACGCCCTTCTCCTCAGGAAAAAGCTGATTCTCGGCCGGATCAAGGCGTTGATCGCCGAAAAGGGCGAAGAGGCTGTGCTTTTTTAAAAACGGCCGTTCTATGACCGAAGAAGGGAGGGACCATGAGCAATTCGGCTGACCGATATAATCTGTTTTACCGTTTTCTCCGACTGTTCGCCGACATCCGCACGGGGGAAGCTCCCAAGGCGTTTCTACTGGCCCTCAACATCTTCCTGCTTCTCCTGGCCTACTATATCCTCAAACCCCTGCGCGAAGCCCTTCTTCTGGTGGACAAGGACTCGCCCGCAGTGAAGAGCTACCTGAGCGGGGCCCAGGCCATCCTGTTCATCCTTGTCATCAAAGGTTTCAGCCGCCTCTCTTCCCGTGTTCCCCGGCATATCCTCATCACTTGGACGACGCTTTTTTTCATCTCCAACATCGTGATTTTTTATTTTCTCAACCTCGGCGGAATGCCCATCAAGACGATGGGGATCATATTCTTCATCTGGGTCGGCGTCTTCAATTATTTCGTGATCGCTCAGTTCTGGGGCTTCGCCAATGACCTTTACTCAAATGATGTCGGGAAGAGGACCTTTCCTCTCATTGCCCTGGGAGCCACGTTGGGGGGAGTCGTCGGAACCCGAATGAAATGGCTCAGGGATCTCATGGGAGAGCGGTGGGAATATAAACTCATGCTGATCTCAGGGACTATTCTACTAGTCTGTATCGGCCTCGCCATCCTCATCCACAAGAGGGAAGTCCGGAAGTCCCAGGAGGAGATACAGAAAGGCCTTGCTGGAGCCGAAGCAAAGGCCAGTGTCCAGGAGAAGCCACTAAAGGCCGGAGGCGGCTTTCGCCTCGTCTTCAAAAGTCGCTACCTCCTTTACATCGCCCTCATGATTGGCATCCTCAATTTCGTCAACGCCACGGGGGAGTACATCATCACGGATGTCCAGACCCGGGCCTCCATCGAGGCAGTTCAAACCACCGGGGCGGATATGCAAAAATCCATTCATAGCGCGTTTATGGATTACCAGTTCCTGACCAATGTCATCGCCCTGGTCATCCAGCTCTTTTTTGTCTCGCGAATCTTCCGTTGGGTCGGCGTCAGCGGCGCGCTTCTATTCTTGCCCCTCATCGCCATGGGCGGATATGCGCTGATTTCGTTTGGGGCCGTCCTGGTGCTTGTCCGGTGGGTGAAATCGCTGGAAAATGGGACGGATTATTCGCTCCAAAACACGACGAAGGCCGCCCTTTTCTTGATTACGCCGCGGGAAGAAAAGTACAAGGCCAAGGTAGCCATCGACACGTTTTTTGTTAGGGGCGGCGACACAATCTCCGCCTTGACGGTCTTTGTAGGGACACAAATTCTCTCGCTAGCGATCGAGCAGTACGCCCTCATCAATGTCATAGGCGTGGGGATATGGATCGCTGTTTGCTTTCTGATTATGCGTGAATATAAGAAGGCTAAGTCGCCCACTATCCCTGTTCATACATCCTAAGAGAGGGGTGATTTATCTCTTCCTCAGGTCCTTGACCTTGAGGATTCCCCCCTTATCCTGGGCGATATAAAGATAGCCTTCATCGTCGACACAGATCCCCTCCTGGTTGTCGCCCAGAAAGGCATATTGACTGACCAGCCTGCCTTCCAGCGTGATCTCGACGAAGATATTATCCGCATCGTCGACGATATTGAGAAGCCTGGTCACAGGATCATAATACATGCCCGCTGGGTCATCCATTCTGAACGGCAGAACATCGATGATCCGGGCCTCGGCCTCTGCGGCCCGGCTGGACTTGAGAGGGACCAGGACTTTCATGATCATCGGCGGGTCCCATTGGTTGCCGACATAGAACACCCCCCCTTCCGGATGATTGATGTCAGGGACGAAAGCGAGGGACTCGATGCCGTTGTCATACTCATCAATCTGCTTCTGGAGGAAGTTGGGATCGCCCTTATATTCCCGGCTGATCGGAAATCGGCGCGTGACCTCGCCTTTCTCCGGGTCGAACTCCAGAATGATATCCTCCTGCTCCACTCCGATATAGAGGAGCCCGCTTCCGGGATCCAGGGTAATCCCCTCCAGATCCCCTTTGACCCGATATTTGGCGACGGGGGTCCCGTCCTTTTTGATCTCGGCAACGTATCCCTCATCGCTGACCACGAAAAGCGTATTCCTGTCCGGATGATAGCAGATGCCGGAAGGCTCGGGGAAATTCTGCCGGTCGATATCGCCCCCGTAACCCTGCACATCCAGCCATTTGTAGGGGAAACGGATGTTCGGAGAATATCTTAGCGGCGAACAAGAGGCCAGGCCAAAGGCAAAGCAGACCAAGCCCAGATACCTAAGCCTCTTCAGCTTTCTCCGATGGCCCGGATAATCTGTCACTAGCCGCCTATTGATATGAACGCATAAAGTGATGAGTCATTGCGAGGAACGAAGTGACGAAGCAATCTCCACCGGACAGGACAGATTGCTTCGCTCCCAACGGTCGCTCGCAATGACAACGTAAGACAAATAATTGCGTTCATAATGGAAACCGCTGCCCGGCAGAGACGTTAACAGGGCATCCGCCGACGCCGGGAAGGAGCACTTTATACCAGAAAGAAAAGGCCTGTCAACACCGCCGCGAGCCGCTGCGAGATATAACTTGATTTTCACGGCAAACGCACTTATGATTAAGACACTCGAATGAACGGGAAAAAAGCGATTAGAGCAGGGAGTGTACAAATGAGAGGAAAAGGGTTTGTTTTGGCGTTTTTTGCGCTGCTTTTCCTAATCGTGCCTTCCTCCTTCAGTCAATTCACCGCCGAAGAGATCGCTCAGAGGGCGCAGTGGGAAGAGTTCCTCCAGGCGGCCGAAATCACCCGCTGGGAGGAGATCGGCGAGGGAGTGACCAAGCCGCTCAAGCTCTACATGAAGATGGGAGATGTTGAATCGAAGGCGTGCTGGAAGAACCCGCACGGCATGCAGCAGGGTTTTCTCGAGGGCTGGCAGTACGAGATCGCCGCCTACCGGCTCGATAAGCTCATCGGGCTGAATATGGTGCCGCCGGCGGTGGAGCGTGAATTCAAAGGCAAAACGGGCGCTTTGGTGTTCTGGGTGACGAGCGAACACAGCCTGCTCGAGATCGAAGATGAAAATATCAAGATGCCGGAATGGGCGCTCCCCCAGATTAATGACATGAAATATATCACCCGGGCATGGGACAGCCTGATCGCTAATGACGACCGGACGCAGCAGAACATTCGCTACACTAAGGACTGGAGGACGCTCCTGATCGACCATTCCCGGTCATTTCGGTCCACCAAGGAATTTACCCAAAAGCTGATGTGCGGTCGGAACGGACTGAAGGTCTCCGCCGAAGGCCGTCCCTTTCTATTCCGCCGGCTACCCCGCACTTTTGTCGAGAAAGTAAAGGGGCTGGATTTCAAGAGCATCAAAGAGGCGGTCGGCCCCTACCTGGAGGATAAAGAAATCGAGGCTATCGTCAAACGCAAGGCGCTTCTGCTGGCCGAGATCGACGAAATGATCAAAGAGAGCGGCGAAGGCAAGGTCATCTATTAGGGGCAGCGAGCCCGGACCTTGTTTATATAGACAACTTTGCAATCCTAATGCCTGCCAAGGAAAGGAGGGCCGAATGAGAAAGCTGCTTGTGATTTCCGGCTTTTCTTTTATTCTTTTCTCCCTGACAGTCCTCCCCTCTTTCTGCCAGTTTCTCCCGGATGAGATCGCCGAAAGACAGAAATGGGAAGACTTCCTGCTCAACGCCAACGTGATCAAATCGGAGCAGATGGTCGGACCCGAATCCGTAACCAGCCCCTGGCACCTCACCCTGGAACAGGGCGGCATCACCAAAGACGGGCTCTGGAAGGATGTCGATGGAAGAGTCAAAGGCTACATCGAGGGTTGGAGATTCGAGATCGCCGCTTACCAGTTCGATAGGTATCTGGGACTTAACATGGTCCCGCCGACGGTGGAAAAGCGGTTCCGGGAAAACCGGGGCTCCTGCCAGCTCTGGGTGGACTACTGGAAGACCTTGAAAAAGATCAAAGCCGAGAAAATCAAAGTCCCTCCCAGGTTTGTCTTCGGTTATAACCGGGCGCTTTACCTCCAGAGGGCGTTCGACAACCTGATCGGCAACGAGGACCGCCACCAGAATAATTACTTCTTCACCGAGGACTGGCGGATGATTCTCCCCGACCACTCCCGCAGCTTCCGGACGGGCGGGAAATGGACCAAAGAGCTGCTCTACACCGAAAAGCACAAGGAAGGGCCGATGGTCATGCGCGAGCTGCCGCGGGCCCTCTACGAGAAGATCAAATCCCTGAATTACGACATCATCAAAGGATTTGTCGGAGAGTACCTGTCGGACGACGAGATCAACGCCGTCCTGGCGCGCAAGGATCTGATCATCAAGGAAATCGAGAAGCTTGTCCAGCAGAATGGCGAGGAAAAAGTCCTCTACTAAGCCTCGGCCGGCCCGGCAGCAAGCTTTTTGTACATCGTCAGGATATTCTCGCCGTCTTCCCGCCGGTAGGAGAACCCGTCCATCAGGCGTCGGGCCAGGAAAACGCCCAGGCCTCCCTTTCGTCCCTGACCGACCAGGTCTTTGAGGCGCGGTTTCTTGATCCCGCAGGGATCGAAGGGAATTCCGCTGTCGCGGATCTCAAGATAAAATTTATCGTCTTGATCCCATACGATTACGGTAAGATCTCCGACCGCGTCGGGATAAGCGTAACGCATGACGTTGGTGCATATCTCCACCAGGGCCAACTCGACCTTGAAATAATCCTCTTCGCTGAGATCGAAGGCAACGAGGTTCTCCCGCAAAAAATTCCGGATCATATCGAGCTCCCTGAGCTCGCTCCGGACCGTGAGCGTGTTCATCTCGAGTCTAGTGCTTCGCGATCGAAAAAAAATGCCGGCCTCTCCGGAAATTTTATCAAAAAACTCATTTCAAGAAAAGCGAATTCCGAATTGCCTAAACATCTCCATTCCCATGATGGGAATGGGTTCTGTCACGGCGCGCTCATCATTTGATCAACCGCCTTTTCATGGACTTGAGGCCGATATAGAAGGCGATCACCTCAAGAACCAGAATGACCAGAAAATTCCAGATCAACCCAGAGTCGAACTCGCCGGAGAAGACCGCCCGCGAAATCTTGACGGCGTGGGTGAGCGGCATGAACTCGGAGAGCGTCTTCATCCAGGCCGGGAACCTGTCCAGGGGAAAGAACACGCCGGAAAAGAAAAGCATGGGGGTGATGATGAGCTCGGTGTAATAGTTAAAAAAGTCGAAGCTGGGGGATACGGATGTCACGATCATGGCCAGTGAGCCAAACAGGATGCCGATGAAAACCATGAGCACGAGGAGAAGCAACAGGCTGAGGACCGAGACCGGAAACACCCCCATGAAGATGGCGACGGTCATCATCAGGATCCCACTGACCAGGCCCCTGAAGGCTCCCCAGGCGATGTCGCCAGCCACGGCGTCCTCGGCGGAGACGGGGGTGGCGATCAGGGAATCATAGATCTTTTCATGAATCATCTTGACGAAGGTCCCATAGAGGCACTCGAACGTGGAGGACAGCATCACGGATGAAACGAGCACGCCCGGGACGAGAAAATAGAGATAGGGCTTCCCGCCGAAGTACCCGATATAGGATCCCATCCCGATACCGAAGGTGACGAGATAAAATAGCGGCTCGATCAGGCTGACCAGGAACGTCGGGACGACGAACCTCTTGTAGGAGACGAGGTTGCGGAGGAAAACATAGTAAACCCGGTAAGAGAGGTTCATTCGATCAGGCCCCTCCCCGTGAGCTTTAGGAAAACGTCCTCGAGTGTCGCCGGCCGGGTGAGATAATTATGGAGGTCGATCTCGACGAGCTTCCTCATCAAGTCGTGCCCGTCGCGGCAGTAAAAATACAGCGTGTCCCCCACCCGCTCGTGCCCGCAGGAATATGAGGACAACTGTCCGATGAGTTTTTTGTCCTCCTCCGGCAGGACGCGGATTTCGATGACTTCCCGCCCGATCTCGTCGGCCACCAGCCTGGAGGGAATCCCCTCTTTCAGGATTTTCCCTTGGTGCATGACGACGATCCGGTCGCAGAGCTGCTGGGCCTCCTCCATATACTGCGTCGTCAGGATCAAGGTCGTCCCCTGAGTTTTGAGCTGCCGGAGCCGCTGCCAGATTAAATGCCGCGCTTGGGGGTCGAGGCCCGTCGTCGGCTCGTCGGCGACGATGAGCTTGGGCTGGTTAAGCAGTGCCCTGGCCACCTGAAGCCTCCGCTTCATGCCGGTCGAGAGCTCGTTGATCTTGCATGACCGCTTGGCCTCGAGCTCGACGAATTTGAGGAGTTCCGCGATCCGCTTTTTCGCTTCGCGCCTCCGGATATCGAAAAATCGGGCGAAAATGATGAGGTTCTCGTAGACGGTGAGGTCAACGTCCAGGGTGATCTCCTGGGGGATTGTCCCGGTCATCATTTTCACTGCCCGGTTGTCCACCTGCGCGGGAAGCCCGTTGACCAGAAGAGTGCCCGACGTGACCGGAGAAACGCAGTGGATCATCTTGACGGTCGTGGTCTTGCCGGCGCCGTTCGGCCCCAGAAAACCGAAACACTCCCCCTCCTGGATATCGAATGAGATGCCGTCGACGGCCGTAAGCGTGCCGTATTTTTTGCGCAGGTCCCTCGCCGAAACAAGAATATTCATGGCTTTATAAGCCCTCAATTATACACTGCCCACCCCCTTCCCGCCAGGATTTTTCCGGGATTCGTCGGAAAAATCGCGCTCCGGTTTTGCCCCTCCCCTGGAGGGAGGGGATGTTGGGGAGGGGGATATTTTTTCGCCATATTTCACGCCTAGTCCGGGCGAATACATTTTATTTAGGATCACCCGCAACAAAATCCCCCGACCGAGCGTATATCTTTATGAGAGGCTAGAGAATCTAATGGCGCAAGAGAAGATGAAAGAAGGAGCAGAAGAAAAAGGTGGGTGAGTGAGGTGGAAAATGAAAGGAACGGCAGCGATGAAAGAATCCAACCCAATCGATATTAATACGGAAACACGGCATTTTTTCTATTCCTGCCCGGGCCTGGACCTTTGGTCGGTCGGAAAAACCAGGGAAGAAGCCGAAAGAAAGCTCAGGGAAGATATCGCCATCCTGTTAACGCGCTGCTCCAAGTACAACGCACTGGATAAGCTGCTGGAGGACCGCGCCTCCGTAGCTCTCGAGATCAGGGCTTCCCGACACCCGGACGGATTAGCTTCTTTATAGCGGACTCTTGAATTATTAAGAATTCCCGGGCGCTATATCTCGAGGGCCCACCGATATTTTATTCTTATTAGCTCAATTTGACATCTTATCAGGACCCGGTTTATCATCCCGGACGATGGAGCGAGACAAAAGATGAACAGGCTCACGCCCAGGCTTATCATCTCCCTCTTGACGTTCGTGCTCCTCCCGTCGAATTCACCGGGCGAACGGCCGCTGAACCCGGACCGGACCTGGGTCAAGATCGCCGGCGAAATTTACGGCGCCAGGCCGGACGAGCGCGGCCCGATCGGAGGCGGCAAAGGGTATCAGAATACGATCACCGACGGAAATATTCGGGTGCGCACGGTCGACGAACTGGCCGCCGCCCTCAAAACGGCTCAGCCTGGCCAGACCGTGTTCCTCCCCGGGGACTCAGAATTCGAGTGCACGGACCTGATCTTCGCCGAGGATTTCCACGTCGATGTCCCGGCAAGCGTGACCCTGGCCGGCGACCGGGGATTCCGCGGGTCGCCGGGCGCGCTGATCTACAGCGATGCGTTCTCCACCAAGCCGCTGATCCGAATCCTGGGCCCTGGCGCCCGCATCACCGGACTGAGGCTGCGCGGTCCCGACCCCAAGCGGCGACTCGAGCACCACAAACGCTCATTCAACGCGGCCAGGGGCGACGACAAGCAGCAGCACGACTACTATTACCGCCTGCCGGTGTCGATCGGCATCCAGACGGAGTTTGATAACCTCGAAGTGGACAACTGCGATCTGTCGGGATGGAGCCACGTGGCCGTCTTCCTGGCCGCGGGCAGCGGCCATCGCATCCACCACAACTCCATCCATCACAACCAATTGAACGGCCTGGGGTACGGCATATCACACGGGTACGGCACAGCGGCCTCGTCGCTGATCGAATGCAACCTCTTCGATTTCAACCGTCACTCGATCGCCGGCACCGGCGCTCCCGGGAACAGCTATGAGGCCAGAAACAACGTCGAACTGGGCGAATCCCTGAGCCATAATTTCGACATGCACGGCGGCCGGGACCGAAAGGACGGCACCGAGATCGCCGGCGACCTCATCCGGATCCATCACAATACTTTCCTCGGTTGGAAGGTGCGGGCGGTGGTGATCCGCGGCATCCCCCGCGAGGAGGCGCGCATCGATCACAATTGGTTTGCTCACGACCGGCCGGACGAAAACCTAATCGGCCCCTGGCCACTGACCGCGGAGAGCCGGATCTCCCTGGAGAACAACGCCTACGGCCGGCGCCATCCGACGGTGCGCGACCGGAAGGCGGAAGGAAAAACGGCTGATGTTCTTTTGAACAGGAGATAAGTGTCGGGTGACTCTGACCAAAACCTACGGAACACCCATCACGCCTGCCCTTTCCCCGGGGACGACCCTCGCGGGGAAATATTCGATCCGGGGAGAGATCGGCCGAGGGGGGATGGGGATTGTTTATGAAGCCGAGGACATCCAGCTCAAACGGACCGTCGCCTTAAAGTTTTTGTCGCCTGACCTGGCCCTCGATCCGGGGCACAGGAAGCTTTTCACTCGAGAGGCTCAGACCGCCTCCGCTCTGAACCATCCCAACATCTGCACAGTCTATGAAGTCGGAGAAGCCGGAGGGGATTCATATATTGCGATGGAATACATCGAGGGCCGGCCGCTCGATAGCTTAATCCCCCCGGAGGGGTTGGCGGCCGATGAGCTCATGCGCTACGCGACCCAGATTACCGAAGGGATTCAGCACGCTCATGAACGGGACATTATCCACAGGGACCTCAAAGCCTCTAATATCATGATCACGCCCGAAGGACGGGCCAAGATTCTGGACTTTGGGTTGGCCAAGCGCATAGCCGGCTCAGAACTGAAACAGCTGACGCTGTCACAGATGTCTTTGACCGAGGAGGGCTTCATCGCGGGGACGCTGCCTTATCTCGCCCCCGAATTGCTGCACGGGAATTCCGCCGATGCCCGGAGTGACATCTGGGCGCTCGGCGTGATCCTGTATCAGATGACTTCGGGAAGGCTTCCATTCGAAGGGAAGACGGGATTCGCGCTGACATCATCCATTCTGAGGGATACTTCGTCCCCCCTTCCCCCAGAGGTGCCGGCCGGTCTGCGCGCCGTCATTCAGAAATGCCTCGAGAAAGACCTGGGAAAAAGGTTTCAGGCGGTGAGCGAGGTACGAAGGGCGCTTGAGGCTTTGGCCCACTTGACAGGTTCCGGGCCGACCGCTGGGACGTCCAGGCCATGGCCCAAATGGGGCAGCTGGACATTGTTCGCGGCCGGCCTCTGCATCGCCGGGATATTGATCATGATCCTGTCGCCAAAAAACAGCCTGAAGCGGGAGATTGAAAGAAGCCAAGCGGCCCTCAGCACGGGAGCCCGAGCCTCCCCGAATCCCGATGCCAATGAATATTTCGAAAAGGGAATGCTCTTTCTTAAAGCCCAGTTTGACCTGCCAAGAGCCAGAACGATGCTGGAGAAGGCACTGGAGTTCGATCCCAAGTTCGCGGAGGCCCGAGCCTGGTATGGGTTCACGTTTGTCCTCGAAATCGACAGCGGTTATTCCAATGACACGAACTGGCTCTATAAGGCGGAACAAGAGCTGCGTCAGGCCTTGCGGGATGACGCCAAGTCCGCCCGGGCTCATTCTGGTCTTGCAGCCTCCTATTTTTATCAGGGACGGAAAGAGTTAGCCTTCGAGGAGGCTAAAAGAGCTCTGGAAATTGATCCGAACGAAATAGACGCAATAAATTGGCTGTCCAATTATTATGCGTCGAATGGCGATTACGCTTCGGCTAAGAATCTGCTTTATCCGATGCTCCAGCGCGACCCGCTATTTTTCCCGGGCCGCATGAACCTGGGAGGGATCCTACGTGTGGAGGGCGATGTCGCCGGGGCTATCCGCGAGCAGAAGAAGATCTTGGAGCAGGATCCCCGGAACCTCTATGCATCTCAGAAGCTGGCGCGAGCCTTGATAGATGGAAATGACCTTTCCGGGGCGCGCCGGACCCTGGAGCCTCTTTCTTCCGGGGATCAGATGTGCTACGAGGTCAGGCTGACTTGGGCCCTATTGCTGGCCTTGGAGGGGAAGACACAAGATGCCCTGAAAAAAATGGACAGCGATTGCCAAAAATACGGCGCTTTGGCCTTCTGGTCGACTTCGGTGGTCGCGGAATTCTATGCTGTCGTCGGGGAGCCGGAGAAAGCTCTGGATTGGCTCGAGCGGACCGTCCGCAACGGCGACGAGCGCGCTGAGTGGTTCCGCCGCGATCCTCTGCTCGCAAAAGTCCGGGATCTCCCCCGTTTCCGGCAAATCCTCGAGTCGATCGACCTTCGTCGGAAAACTCGAACGGGGTCAAAATGATAGGGACCAGCAGTGGTCCCTCCATTGTGCGGCTCCGAGTTAGGGTTAAGAACCAAAATTAGGAAAGTGCTTGGGTATCAAGAGAAAACTGGTGCCGGAGGAGGGAATCGAACCCACACCCGAGTCGCCCCGGAGTGGATTTTGAGTCCAGAAGGCCCACCGGGACCTCTACCCTCCCGGCCGTTCTCTTTATACATGCCTGTCTTCCGGCCTCTTTGTCAAGCCGCTGTGGTTGAAATATTCGAGCGGAGCGACAGATGGGAAATCCGATGATCTAGGAAAATTAGTCGCGGAAGATATTATTACCTCAGCCCCTCCAGTCCCTTCCTGGCATCCTCAACCTCGGGGAGGCCGGGGTTTGCGCCTGGACGGCGATGGCGAAGACCAATACCACCACGCTGACCGCACTATTTGAATGCGAAAACGTACTCCTGGATGCCGTGACGCAACAGGAAGGAACTGGATACAGTAAATCGTGCCATGAGTCTGGCGATATCCCGCGGCTGATGGCGCGGGCATGGTCTCG